>JAQCBJ010000036.1 GCA_027621555.1 Bacteroidota bacterium
GTCGGGATGTACGTGTGCGGACCTACCGTGTACAGCAACGTGCACTTGGGAAATGTGAGGACGTTTTTGACCTTCGACATCGTCTACCGCTACTTGCAGCACCTCGGGTTCAAGGTGCGCTACGTGCGCAACATCACCGACGTCGGTCACCTGACCGGCGACACGGACGACGGCGAGGACAAGATTGGCAAGAAGGCGCGTCTCGAAAACCTCGAGCCGATGGAAGTGGTGCAGCGTTACACCAACGACTTCCACGACGTGATGAACGTGTTCAACATCCTTCGTCCGTCCATCGAGCCCACCGCAACGGGGCACATCGTCGAGCAAATCGAATCGATTTTGCGGATCATGACCAACGGGTACGCCTACGAAGTCAACGGCAGCGTGTACTTCAGCGTTCGGAAATTCAGCGAGGATCATCCCTACGGCGAGTTGTCCGGCCGCAAGATTGACGAGCTCATGAACAACACGCGCGACCTCGACGGCCAAAGCGAAAAGCGCGACCCACTCGACTTCGCCCTTTGGAAGGCCGCGGATTCAAGCCACCTCATGCAATGGCCTTCCCCTTGGGGCATGGGCTTCCCAGGGTGGCACCTCGAGTGCTCGGTGATGAGCACCAAGTACCTCGGCGAGACGTTCGACATCCACGGTGGCGGCATGGACCTCAAGTTCCCGCACCACGAGTGTGAAATCGCCCAAAACGTCGGGGCCAACGGCGGCGAACGTCCCGTTCGCTATTGGATGCACGGAAACATGCTCACCGTCAACGGCCGCAAAATGGCCAAGTCGGAAGGCAACGGATTCACGCCTGAAGAACTCATCACCGGCAACCACAAGCTCCTCGACAAGGGCTACACCCCGATGACGGTGCGCTTCTTCATGCTCATGGGCCACTACGCCAGCACGCTCGACTTCAGCAACGAAGCGCTGCAAGCCGCGGAAAAGGGCCTGTCGAAGTTGGAAAAAGCCATGGAAACCCTCGCAGGCCTTGAGCCCACCTCGGGTGAAGCCGGGTACGACGTCCAGGCCTTTGCCGACAAGTGCCACGCCGCGATGAACGACGACTTCAACACGCCGATTCTGATTGCCACCCTTTTCGACGGCGTGAAGGCCGTCAACGGTGCTGCAGCTGGTCGGGTCGCGTTGAGCGCTGAAGACATCGCCTCGCTGAAAGGCACCTTCGCCGCCTTCCTGCGGGACGTTTTGGGTCTGCAAGCCGAACGTGCTTCCGGAGGTTCCGAAGAAGTTGCCGGCGAAACCGAAGCCTTGCTCGACTTGATTGTCGACATGCGCACCACGGCGAAAGCGAACAAGGACTGGGGCACCGCCGACAAAATCCGAGACGTTCTCGCGGCACATGGCATCACCATTCAAGATGGCAAGGACGGAAGCTCCTGGACGCGTGGGTAAGGGACACCTCGGGTGGACGGTGGCGGTAATGGCCCTGGCTGTTTCCTGCGGCTCCGGTCCCTCCTCGCCACCCTCCCCGAACTCCACGTCACCCGCGGCGCAACTGCCCGAATTCAATGCGGACTCGGCGTACGCTTACGTGGCGAAGCAGGTGGCGTTTGGGCCAAGGGTCCCCAACACCCAGGAACACGCAGCTTGTGCCGAATGGCTTGCCAGCGAATTGGCCCGCCACGGAGCGGAAGTGACGGTGCAAGAAGGACGAGCCCGAGCGTTTGACGGCACGGTCCTCGACATGAAGAACATCATCGGGACGTTTCATCCCGAATCCCGCGACCGGATTTTGCTGTTCGCGCATTGGGACACGCGACCGTTCGCCGACAAAGACTCGGTCCGAACCCGCGAACCCATCGACGGCGCAAACGACGGCGGTTCCGGGGTGGGCGTGTTGCTGGAAATCGCGCGCCAACTCGGGCGTGAATCCGCCGACGTGGGCGTAGACATCGCGTTTTTTGACGCCGAAGACTACGGCAAGCCCGAATGGCTTCCTGCCACAGAAAACGGGTACAAGGATTGGTGCCTTGGAAGCCAATACTGGGCGACCAACCCACACCGCCTCGGATACCGGGCGCGGTTTGGGATTTTGCTAGACATGGTGGGCGCCCAAGACGCGGTCTTTCACCAAGAAGGGACCAGCCTCAGGTACGCCCCACACGTGGTTCGGAAGGTTTGGAAACGGGCGGACGACTTGGGGTTTGGCGAACGGTTCAACTCCTCGCCCACTCCTCCCACGATTGACGACAACTACTTCGTGTCGGACCTCGCAGGCATTCCTAGCGCGAACATTGTCGACTACCGGATTCAAGTACGCCCCATGGGCTACGGGCCATTCCACCACACCCACGGCGACAACATGTCGGTCATCGACCGCGAGACGTTGCGCCAAGTGGGCACAACGGTGCTGTCGGTGGTTCGTCAACCCTGATTCACCACGAGCTCAAGTCTTCCACGACTTCATGTCAGGAAACCCGTGGAGCACGTCCCTGCGCTGGCAAAAGGCACGCGTACCTTGGGGCCTATGCTTTTCCAGCACCCTCCACGACGCTCGTTTGCGGCCCTGGCCGCTGTGATGTGCTTCGCGTTGCTCGGAGAAGCCAACGCGGCGCACGCCTCCACGCCGGAGGGCATGCTGAACCGCGCGGACACCTTGCGGAACCGTGGAAAGATGGTGCAAGCCTTGACGTTGTACCGAAGCGCCATGGCCGAAGCCATTTCTGGCTGTGAGATGGCGCGAGCCCACGTGGGAATGGGTGGCATTCAGTGGAATGCTGGAAACCTCTCTGAGGCCAAACCGCACCTCGACCAAGCCGCCCAAACGTGCGGGACATGCCCCGCGCACATCCGTACCGGAGTCTCTTTGGAACTGGCACGCTTGATGGTGGTGTGCGGAAACACCCGTGAAGCCTTGGCGGTGTTGGAGCGCGAAATGCAGCTCGGACCAGCCGCTTCGCAGCACGAAGAAGTCCAGCTGGCGTTGGTGGAGCTCCACTTCGTGGAGGGCCATTGGGAGGAAGTGTGGAATGCTACGGCCTCCATGGATGGCGCCCGGGCCGAGGGGCTTCGGATTCAATCAGGTGCGATGATGGGGCACCCCCTGTCCCACCTTCCCCTCGAAGCCTACCTGCGCACCACCAAACCAAGCGAACGATCGATTGTCCTCTCGGAGTTGACTCACCTGCACACCATGCTTTCCGGATCGGGTCGCATGCAGGAAGCTCTAGACCTCTCCAGAAGCATGGTCAACCTCTCCGACCCCATCGCGGACGCGGAAGATTGGACCGTCGCGCAATTGCGGGTGGCGGTGTCCGCGGAACGCGCTGGAAAGCCGCTCGAAGCCCTGTTGGCGTTTCACGAAGCTGGACGCGCCGCCGACCAGGTGAAGGACATCGCCTTGCGCGCAAGAATTGCCCGCGAACAAGCCCGGTTCGAACGGGAACGCGGAGCGACGAAAGCCGCCTTGGATCATTTGGCCTTGGCGGACAGCTTGACCGTGGCCATGCTCCACAACGTGCATCAGAACCGCGAGCCACGCCAATTTCAGAGCTTCCCCGTCCTTTCTGACGACCCGTTCGAAGTGGCCGCGGCTGAAGCGATGCGGCCAGCGGCCTCACCGGGAGCTTGGCCCTTTGCCTGCGCATTGATTCTCCTCGGCCTCATTGCGGCTGCCCTTCGCGCCAACGAGCTCAAGCGCGCGTTGCGAAAAGAACGGGTCCGCGCATTCCGAATGCAACGCATGATTCACACCGAAGGCGACCCGTTTGCGACTGAGGACGAAGCGCTTTCGGGGTTGGGTGTCACTGAAAACGGCGAGGTTGAAGAAGTGTTGACGCGTCCCAATCGACTCGATTTTGACGACGTCATCGCCTCGTTGGAAATGGATCACGGCACAGCTGTGGAGTGGGAATTCGAGGGCAATCAAGAAGGTGCAAACGCACCCGACGGACTCCTCTCGCTCCTGTCCGTCACTCTGAAGCGCTTGCTCGACGGCGATGCCTCCAGCTCCTTCGCCGGCCGGATCAAAAACGACTGGCACGGCATTCACGTCGAAATCGAGGGGCCTGAAACGCCTTCTACGCGAGAGCTTCAACGCATGTTTGCGGGCGGCACGCACAGTTCAACTTGGAACCCCGTTTTGGTTCAAATCGAGAAACTCGCAGGCCGATTTACGGTCGAGAAGCGCCCGTCAGGCGAACTCGCACTGACGTTTTTGTTGCCCCACAGCAAATCGTGACGCCAACGATCAGCGCTCGCCCACAAACTGGTCGAGAAAGCGCCGGTCGTTTTCGAAGAAGTGACGGAGATCACCGATTTGGTAACGCAGCATGGTGATCCGTTCGATCCCCATCCCAAACGCGTAGCCGCTGTACACACTGGAATCAATGCCGCTCGCCTCGAGTACGTTGGGGTCCACCATGCCGCAGCCGAGAATCTCAAGCCACCCGGTCCCCTTGGTGATGCGCTTGTCCACTTCCGTTTTCAGTCCCCAGTACACATCCACCTCCGCGCTCGGCTCAGTGAAAGGGAAGTACGAAGGACGCAAGCGGATGTCCGTGTCGGGACCAAAGAAACACCGCGCAAAGTGAAGCAGGGTCTGCTTGAGGTCTGCGAACGACACCCCCTTGTCGATGTAAAGCCCTTCGATTTGGTGGAACATGCAGTGAGCCCTTGCTGAAATGGCTTCGTTGCGGAACACGCGTCCTGGCATGATCAAGCGCATGGGCGGCTCGCGGCGCTCCATTTCGCGGACCTGAACAGAGCTCGTGTGCGTTCGGAGCAAAATGTCGGGGTCACGTTCTACGAAGAACGTGTCTTGCATGTCGCGTGCGGGGTGCTCTGGAGGGAAGTTCAATCCGCTAAAGACGTGCCAGTCATCTTCGATTTCTGGGCCTTCGGCCACGGCGAATCCCATGTTCTGGAAGATGTCCACGATTTCGCGACGAACCACCTGAAGCGGGTGGTGGGTCCCCAAAGGAATCCCCCCCGACGGACGTGTCGCATCCTCGCCCGAGGCCTTGGGCCGGACTGCTGTGGCTTGCTGGGCTTCGCTGACCTTGGCCTCGACCGCCTGCTTCAATTCATTCAGCATGGGACCGAGCTCGCGCTTTTGGTCGCCTGGCACCTCCTTGAAGGCGGCCATCAAATCCTTGATTTTGCCTTTGCGGCCGAGGTAGTCCACGCGAAACGCCTCCACGGCGTCAGGGCCCTGAAGCTCCACGCTTGCCACGTCCGCCAACATTTGTTCAATCCGATCCTTCATGCCTCGCCGATTGGGAACCTCAGTTCAACCGCTTCATGCTCATCAACACATCCTCCAAAGGACGATCTCCACGGCGGCGGTCTGTAGGTACCGCGGCGATGCTGTCGACAATGTCAAGGCCTTCAATCACGAATCCAAACACGGTGTATTGCATGTCCAAGAAAGGCGTTCCGCCCAACGTTTTGTATGCCTCTCGTGCTTCTTCTGAATAGACGAATTGGCCGTTCTCCACGTTGGCCAAACCGTTGCCGTACTCCAACGCGAAATTGGCAATGCGTCCTTCGATGCCGTCCATTTCGTTGTCGCTAAAAGGACGTCCCTGAACCAAGTAGAACTGGCTGCCAGAGCTTCGGCGCTCCGGGTTCACGTTGTCTCCCTGACGGGCAGCAGCAAGGGCGCCTTTCACGTGCAGGTGGTCGGGACGAATCTCCGCCTCGACTGTGTACCCTGGGCCGCCGCTTCCCAAACGAGCGTTGACGTCTGCTCCTTTGCTTTGGGGATCGCCACCCTGCACCATGAATTCACGGATGACACGGTGGAAAATCAAGCTGTCGTAGAACTGCTCGTCCACCAACTTCAAGAAATTGTCGCGGTGCTGTGGAGTGGAATCGCTGAGTTGAACGATCATCGAACCAAACTTGGTCTCAATCTCGACCTTCACGGGTTCCGAGGAATCACCTCCAGCAGCGGTGGGGGTCTCGCAGCCAGAAGCTGACATCAACAACAAAGAAACCGCCATCACGAAGAAGCTGGCGAAGAAGGTGGGGACGCTGGCGCGCATTTGGTCTTTTTTCATCATCTTTGGGGTCACGCGTCAAAGGTAGACGCGATGAGAGACACGACACGCCCATGAACCGCATTTTCTCCTTCTCCCTGATCGCCGCAGCTGGATTGTTGCTCGCGGGATGTTTCGAAATGGATGAAACCATCGCCAACGTTTACGTGGTTCGCGAGGAAGGAGGCGTGGAAATTCCAGTGTCAGACGCAGAAGTACGTCTGTACGCGTTGGGCTCACTGGATGAAGACTTCGTGGGTGAACCTCGCTTTGATACGACGCAGGTGACCACCGACGAAGGGTTCACCTCCTTCAACTTCTCGAGCTTCTACGTTGCGGGCCAGGCAGGCTTTGCCGTCCTCGACGTGGAATGCACCAAGGGCTCGCTGACGGGCACGGGGTTGATCAAGATCGTGGAGATGGAGACCAGCGAGGTCACCGTCGTCATGGAATGATCCGCCGCCAACAGATTCCCACTCTTTACGCGTTTTCAGCGCCGTCTCGGCCGATCCACGCTGCGAAATAGTCGAGCAAGGCTCGCTTCATCATCGTTTCTTGCTCCTCGGAGGTGAGTGCCGGCATCGGCTCTCCCAGTGAAAAGTGCGGCCAACCGTCCTCGTCCACCCCTTCGCGCACGTAGTAACCCAGCGGCTCCAAGAGTGTGCAAACCCCGACATGCATCAGGTCCATCTTCTCGTCCTTCTTGTAACGGCGAGCTCCTTGACCCGCCTCCTGCAAGCCCACGGCAAACACCATGGTGGTCGCGTCCGGCTCCTCGCCAAAACGGTCCATCATCAGCTTCACCAAGGCTTGCCAATCTCGCTCAAATGCGTAATCCATGCAGGAACAAAGTTCGATGAGGGTACAAAAAAAGCCACGATCTCTCGTGGCTTTTGTCGGGATGACTGGACTTGAACCAGCGACCACACGTCCCCCAGACGCGTACTCTACCAACTGAGCTACATCCCGATGGAGGGGTGCAAATGTAGGTGATTTTCTTCCACGGAAAAAGCCTCCGAACAAAGTAGATTTGCAAGAACGAATTTGGCCTTTCTGAACCCCAACTCATGAAAATCTCCGCCCGCTGGCTCCGACAATTGTTTTCGTTTGATGTTCCCGTCGAGCAGGCCGCGCAAGTGCTGACCGCCACCGGATTGGAGGTGGAAGGCGTCGAGCGCGTGGAGGACGTTCCCGGCGGTCTCGCGGGGGTGGTCGTGGGCCGCGTTTCTTCTGTCTCTCCTCACCCCAACGCCGACCGGTTGCGCGTCTGCAAGGTGGACGTGGGCTCGGAAGTCTTGGACATTGTGTGTGGTGCGAGCAACGTCGCCGAAGGCCAAAAGGTGCCCGTCGCCACGGTGGGCGCCACGTTGCACCCTTCCACCGGCGAGCCTTTCAAAATCAAGAAAGGCAAGATTCGCGGTGAAGTGTCCATGGGCATGATTTGCGCGGAAGATGAGCTTGGCCTCGGGTCCGGGCATGACGGCATCCTGGTGTTGGACGACTCCGCTCAGACGGGCCAACCCCTCGCCGAATTCATCGGCATGGACGGCGACGACGTCATCGAGATTGGGTTGACCCCCAACCGAAACGACGCCATGGGGCACTGGGGCGTGGCGCGCGACTTGCGCGCTGGCCTGTTGCACGGCACGGTCGATGGGGTCGGACCGGTGGCCGTGGACGACTTGAAATGGCCGACCACGACCAAGCTGGAGGATGCCTTGAAGGCAGGGAGCTCCGTCGCCCTGAACGTGGTGGCCACTGAGGATTGCCCCCACTACCTCGCGGTGGAGCTTCACAACGTGGCCGTGGGGCCAAGTCCCGACTGGGCGCAGAAGCAACTTCGCGCCATCGGCGTGCAGCCGATCAACAACGTGGTCGACGCAACCAACCTCGTTCTTCATGAGTTCGGCAACCCCTTGCATGCCTTCGACTTGGACCGCGTTGGAGGCCAAACCGTGACCGTGCGCAAAGCCAATCAAGACGAGCCCTTTGTCACGCTGGACGACCAAGAACGCAAACTCGATGCGCGCGATTTGGTCATTGCCGATGCCACGAAGCCCATGTGCCTGGCAGGAGTGTACGGCGGTGCAGAAAGTGGTGTGAGCGACGGGACGAGCAAGGTGTTGCTCGAAGCGGCGTGGTTTCATCCTGTAACGGTCCGCAAAACGGCGAAGCGTCACACTTTGAGCACGGACGCGAGCTTCCGCTTTGAGCGCGGCGTCGATCCGGCGACCGTGCGTTTGGCGGCCGAACGCTGCGTGCATCTGCTCCAGGAATGGGCCGGAGCGACCGTGGGGGGTGCCGTCGAACACAAGGGCGCCCCGTTGGTGCAGGACGCTGCCGTGGAGGTGTCGTTGAACTGGTTGTTTGGGTTCTTGGGCACCACACTCGAACTCGACCGACTGCGCTCGATTTTCGCCTCGTTGGACATTGAAATCACCTCCGAAGGCGACGACGTGTGGCAGTTGTCCGTTCCGGCGTACCGCAGCGACGTGACGCGGCCTGCAGACATTGCTGAGGAGGTCTTGCGCATTCATGGTTTCGACCACGTGCCTCTCCCCGACCGCATGACAGGCACCCTCGAGGTTCCCGCCAAGCCCAACCGCGAGGACGTGTTGTTTGGGTGGCGTGAGCTCTTGGTGAGCCTTGGGTTCACCGAGATCATGTCCAACTCTCTGACCAAAGCCTCTTACGCGGAGTTGGTCAAGGACCGCGACCTCCATCCGGAGGCGAGCGTGCACATGCTGAATCCGCTCAGTGCGGACCTCGGGGCGATGCGCCAGAGTTTGGTCTTCCAAGGGTTGGAAGCCGTCGCGCGCAACAGCAACCACCAGCATCCCGATTTGCGGATGTTTGAGTTTGGGCGAAGCTACCGGCGCGGTGAAACGAACGAAGAAAGCCGGACCTCCTATGTCGAGGAAGAGCATCTGAGTTTGTGGGTCACGGGGCGTGAATTCCCCGAGGCGTGGAATCGACCCAAGGGCAAAGAAGGCCAAGCCAATTTGTACACGATCAAACACGCCGTGGAAACCTTGCTTGAGCGCGTGGGGCTTGATGTGATTGCGGACCCTGAGCCTGACAATGAGGGACTGCTCGTGGAAGGACTCGTCTTGCGTCACCGGAACGGGAACGAAGTTGGACGTTGGGGAATGGTCCAGCCGGAAGTCGCGGCCGCCTGCGGTGTGGATGCGCCTGTGTATTGGGCGGACTTCAAGGTGGCCCAGCTCTGGAAGGCGGTGAAGAAGCGCCG
This sequence comes from Bacteroidota bacterium, assembly GCA_027621555.1. GTDB lineage: Bacteria > Bacteroidota > Bacteroidia > Flavobacteriales_D > Sanyastnellaceae > UBA11663. Next base: position 9,250 of record JAQCBJ010000036.1, read on the forward strand.
GGTCAAAGCGCACGACTTGCCGAAGTTCCCGAGTGTGAGGCGGGATTTGGCCTTGGTGGTGGACCGCAGCGTGGCCTACGAATCGTTGAAACAAGCTGCCTTGAGCGCCGAAAAAAAGCTGCTCAAAGAGGTTCAGCTGTTCGACGTGTATCAAGGCAAAGGCTTGGAAGAACACCAAAAGAGCTACGCCATAGCCTTCAAGTTGCAGCACCCGGACGCGACCTTGAACGACAAGCAAATTGAGTCCGCCATGGGTCGCATTCTTTCGGCGCTCGAATCCACGGGAGCGAAACTGCGTTGATGGCCCGGGACATGAAGAAAACCCGCCCTGTCTTTACTCCGCCCATTCAGGTTTCGCACCTGTACTACAGGTTGGCGCGCATCTTGGTTTGGGGTGGCTTGACACGGTACCACAAGGTGCACGGAGCGAAAACCATGACGGACATCCCCCCGGCCGGAACGCCCGCCATTTTCGTCAGCAACCACCAAAACGGCATGATGGATCCACTGGTGTCCTGCGCCTTTGTACCCCAGCAAATCCACTGGTTGACGCGGGCGGACGTGTTTTGGAATGGGGCGGCGCGGCACGTCATGTACGGCTTCAATCAAATGCCGATTTACCGCCAGCGCGACCGTTTGGAAGACATCCGTCACCGCAACGACATCATCTTTGACGTGTGCGTGGAGCGCCTTCATGCCGGCGCAGCCATGGGCATCTTCCCTGAAGGCAACCACAACCCCTTTCCTTCCCTTCGCGAATTCAAGGGCGGATTGTCTGAGATGCTCGCACGCGCGGCTCGGAAACATGAGGACTTGAAGCACATCGCAGTCATGCCCGTGGGTGTGGAATACGAGGATTACTCTGAATTCCGGCGTCAACTCCGCGTACGCACAGGGCCGGCGGTTCCTTTCCACGACCTGTTGCTCGAGGACGGCACGTTGGACAAGAAGGCCTTCAACGCGCGGCTTCGTGAGGCGCTGGCCAAGTTGGTGGTGGACATTCAACCTGTGGACGCTCAACCGTACCTGCATCCCGCGGTTCGAGCGGCTCGGCCCACCGAGTTGGAAGGGGAAGCGTGGTCTGACCTGTCCCAAACCTTAGGTCAATGGGCCGCCCGATGGAGCTCTAATGAAGCTTGGCGCGACGGGGTAAAGACCTCCTTTGATGCGTGGCAATCGACCCAAGGAAAGATCTCAGGTCGTCCCGAAGCGTGGGGTCGAACCGCAAGCGACATACGCAACGCCCGCACCTGGACGCGGATCTTGACGCCCCTCGCTTGGCTGGCCAACGTGCCGACCTGGCCCACCGAACTGTTCATTCGCCGCTTCGTCGCGAAAACCGTCCGAAAGGCAGAATTCGTCAGCACCATGCGGATCGGCTACGGCATCTTGCTCTTCCCCCTGACCTGGATCCTGACCTCCCTTCTCGCAGGGTTGCTCGCTCCTGACGGCTCAGGTTGGTTCGCTGCGGGTGCCATGTGGGTGTGGGGACAAGGTGGATCCCGTTTCTACGCATGGTCCCAGTCTGAAACGCTTGCCCGATCGGACGCCGCGGAAGGGCACTCGTTCTGGCACAACGCCCAACGAGCACAAGAGCGTGCTGCTTGGGAGCGGTACCTCGAGGCCGTGAACGCCTGATGGCCCTCTGACATGGAGCGATGCGGGATTTTTGTCGCATCTTCGTGTTAAGACAGCGTTTACATGTCGTTTACCTCCACGGAACACAACCGCGACGAACTTCGAGCCATGGGAAAGCAACGCATTCTCTTGGTCGATGACGAGCCGGACATTTTGGACTTCATCGAGTACAACTTGGTGAAGGAGGGATACGACGTTCACACCGCCAACAACGGACGGGAGGGCGTGGCTCTCGCGAAGAAGTTGTTGCCTGATTTGATTCTCTTGGACGTGATGATGCCTGAAATGGACGGCGTTGAGGCGTGCACAGAGATTCGCGAAGACAAAACCCTTGGGCAGTCCATTGTGGCCTTCCTCACGGCGCGTGGCGAAGACTACAGCCAAATCGCCGGATTTGAAGCCGGTGCGGACGACTACATCCTTAAACCCATCAAGCCTCGCGTTCTTCTTTCCCGCGTCCAAGCTTTGTTGCGCAGAAAGAAGGCGGCCAGCTACGTGGGCGGGGACTACGATGGCACAGGGTTGATGATCGACCCCGAGCGCTACGTGGTCATCCACGAAGGCAAGGAAATGTCGCTTCCCAAAAAGGAGTTTGAGTTGTTAAGCCTGCTGGCCTCCCAACCGGGACGCGTGTTCAGCCGGGAAAACATCTTGGCTAGCGTTTGGGGAACCGACGTCGTCGTCGGAGACCGCACCATCGACGTGCACATCCGGAAGCTTCGCGAAAAATTGGGCGAACACTACTTCAAAACCGTCAAAGGAGTCGGCTACAAGTTTGTCGGCTGATGGCAGGCAAGAGTCCGCGTTCCGTCGCGATTGAGTCCGGCATAGCCGTAGGGTTGGTGACCATGTTGGCCACCGGAGTGGCGTTGTGGGGCAACGGCATTGAGGGCCAGTGGTGGCTCCCTCCTCTTTCGGGGGCGGCGGTCGGAACGGTGTGCTTTGTGTTGGTCTACCGCCAATTGGGCCTGTACATTCAAGAACGGGTTCGCATCATTTACAAGACCATCCGACGGCTGAAAGGGTCGACGAGCCACGTCAACCTCGACTTGCGCGACGACATCGTGGAACAGGTAAACCGCGACGTGATGTCGTGGGCCGAATCCCAAATCGAAGAAATCACCATCTTGCGCGAAACGGACACCTTCCGGCAAGAATTCATCGGCAACCTCGCACACGAGCTGAAGACCCCCATCTTCAACATCCAAGGATTCATCCTCACCCTGCTCGAAGGCGGCATGGAGGATCCCGAAATCAACCGCCGATTTTTGCTGAAGGCCGCCAAGAACGTGGAGCGGATGTCGGGGCTGCTCGAAGATTTGGACGTCATCACCAAGATGGAGGCGGGCAACCTCGACATCGAACTCGTGCCATTTGACCTGCTGGACATCCTACGCGAGACCATGGAGAGTTTGGAGGCCAAAGCCAAACGCAACAACATCCAACTGCGCCTGAAAAAAGGCATTGACGGTTCCAAAATCATGGTGAAAGGGGATGCCTCGAAGCTCGTGCAAGTGCTGACCAACCTCATTGTCAACAGCATCAACTACGGGAAGGAAGGGGGCCACACGGAGGTTCGGTACTACGATGCCGACGACTCCGTCTTGGTGGAAGTTGCCGACACCGGGATTGGCATCCGCGAGTCGGACTTGCCGCGCGTGTTTGAACGCTTTTACCGCGTCGACAAATCGCGCTCACGCCACGCGGGTGGCTCGGGATTGGGGCTGGCCATTGTCAAACACATCCTTGAATCTCACGGCCAAACCATCAGCGTGCGCAGCACCTACGGCGAGGGTTCAACGTTCAGCTTCACGCTGCAAAAGGCCTGACCCGGCCGCATTCACAAACGGGTTGCCACGCTTTTCCGCGCCCACGGTTGTCGGTCCGCCGTGACCCGGCCACACCAAGGTGTCGTCCGGGAGGGTGAACAGCTGTCGTTCAATGCTCGTCACCAAGTGGGGTGCGTAGCACCCGGGCAGGTCGGTTCGGCCCACGCTCCCCTCGAAAAGCACGTCACCGCCCAACACCCAACCGTGCTCGTGGCACACAAAGGCCACGTGACCCGGCGCGTGACCCGGCACAAAGCGGATTTCGAGTTGCGCCTGCCCGCAATCCACCACATCCCCGTGCGCCAAATCAAGCTCCACATCCGGAAGCGGATCCATCGGCACGCCGTACATCTGGGCCGCGATTGGCCCACGTTCGTAGGTTTCCCGGTCTTCCGCATGCATGCGAGGCAACAGCCCGTAGGTGTCTTTCATCCACTGGCATCCCATGACGTGGTCGAGGTGGCCGTGGGTCAGCAACACTTGGACGGGCTTGGCATCAAGCGTTTCGCACAGGGCCTGAAACGCCTCGCGTTCCGGGCGGGTTGACATGCCCGGGTCGACCACCGTCAGTTCGCCGTTTCCGTGATCCACGACGTAGGTCTGTTCTCCAAACACATTGCATGTGAGCGTATGCACCATGCGGCGTAATTTCGGGAAGAATGTTCCGTGCATCACTCTCCATGTGGAAGCGCTTGGCGCTACCGTCGATGGGGGCCGCCCTGCTCGGGTTGGCGTCCGTTTCCGCCGTGGCCCAATTCACGGACGGGTTGAATGTGGAGTTTGGGAAAAACCGCGTGCAGTACCGAACGTTTGAGTGGCAGTATTTCGAGCAGGGCATGTTCGAGATTTACCACTACCGGGAGGGAGACCAAATCGCCGGGCAAATCACCCGCATCCTGGAACGGGAGGCGCAGGCGCTGAGCCCCATGTTTGGGCGCAGCTTGGAAGGACCGATCCAAGTGCTCGTCTTCAAATCGCAGGAGGAGTTCCGGCAGAGCAACGTCGGCATCATGACGTCGCAGGACCAGCAAACCAACATCGGGGGCACGGCCCGTCTCGTCGGAAGCAAGATGTTCCTCTACGGCAACGGCGATCGCCTTCGGTTGGAACATGACGTGCGGGAGGGGCTCGCTCGCATCCTGTTCAACCAGGCGATGTACGAAGCGCAGTGGAGCGAGGCGTTGCGCAGCGGCAACTTGGTGCAGGTCCCGGAGTGGATGTCCGAGGGCGCCGCGCGTTTTGCCGCCCGCGGCCTCGACGCCGAGAGCGAAGCACGCATCCTCGACGCGTGCCAAACCGGGGCGTTCCGTCGCATCGACCAAAGCAGCGGGCTTGAAGCCGCGGTGTTGGGGCAGGCGGTTTGGGCCTACATCGCCGACATCTACGGCCTGCCCACCATGGCCAACGTGCTCTACATGACGCGCATCACGCGGAGTGTGGAAAGTGGGTTTCGACTCGCCACTGGCTTTTACCTCACCGATCTCGCGGCGGAGGTTCGGGCCTACCACTTGCGCCACGCGCCCCCTGGTTTTCAATCCTTGTTGCCCGACTTCACCTCCCGAAAAGAACAGCGCTGGGCCAAGCGATCCGCGGGGCCCGAGGTTCCGATGAAGCTGCGGCAACGCTACGAATACACGCAATACCTCCTGTCCCCCGATGCGACTCAGATGGCGTTCACCACCAACGAGCGCGGGCAGCTGCGCGTGGGGACGTTGGACCTGGAATCCGGCAAACGCACTTGGCACGCGGTGTTGGGGCATCGCCTCGATCGGTTGGACAACGACTTGCACCCAAGGATGGCCTGGCACCCTCAGGGCAAAACGCTGGCGTTCGCGACCGAACTGCGCGGCGCTCCATTCCTCGGCCTGGTCAACATGCGAAATGGCGAAACGGAGCTGCGGGAACTGTTCAAACTCGACCAGGTGCTTGACATGGCGTTTTCGCCGGATGGCCGGTTCTTGCTCATGTCCGCGCTGCAGGATGGGCAATCCGACCTGTACCGCTACGACGTGTTGGCCAACAACCAGCGCGCCTTGTGGCGAGACCGATTTGACGATTTGCACCCGGCGTTTTGGGCGGGTTCCAACACCTTCATTTTTGCGTCGAACCGGCCCGACGACACCTTGCGGAACGACCGATTGGACCATCCGTTTGAACCCACGTTGGACCTCTACGTAGCCAACCTCGACGACGACCCCATTTCGCTCAAGCGATGGACGAACACCCCGGAAGTGGATGAGCGCCATCCGCAACCCCTCGGCAAGGGGGAATTCGCGTTTGTGAACTTCATGGACGGCATCGGAACACGTGTCGGCCTCGGGTGGCTGGACAGCAGCATCGTGGCCATCGATACGGTCGTGCGCTACCGGACCTTCACGCAACTACGTGAAGCCCTGGTCCTTCCCGTTCCAGCCACAGCGTTGCGCATTCACCCCACGGAAGCGCACGTCCAGGTCCGTCGCGGAGGCCAAACCGGTTGGCGCGCCGTCCCCATGCCCAATTTGTCGTCCCTCCACGAGCGGCCTGCCTTGGAATTCGCGTCATCGAGCGATGAAGACCTTCCTTTTCCGACGGAGTTGCCCGATTGGTCTCGTCCTTGGGCGGACGACGAAATCGACTTCCGGAGATACGTCTTCGAACGTGAAAAAGAACCTGCCGTGCCGGCCGACACCACGACTGAACGCGACGAACCGAAGGCGCCGCAGGAGTACGCGCGTTTGGTCCCCAAGAACTACCGGCTCAACTACGCCCTCGACAAGCTGCAAACCCAGCTCAACAACACGTTTGGCACCGCGTTCTACCAGCCTTACAACGGGCAGGTCAACGCGCAGCCGGGGCTGGGCAATGCGACGGAGATCCGCATCAGCGACTTGATGGACGACCGTCACATCGTCGGTGGATACACCATTCCGGTGAACCTGAGCAACACCTTTTTTGGGTTGGCCTTTCTCAACCTGGAAGGGCAACTGGACAAAGAGATTTCGTTCCAACGGCAATCCAGTTCGCGCTACGACCCGTTGTCGGGCCAGCTCGTTGAAACCGCGACGCATTTGCTTCGTCGCGAGTGGCGTTGGGCGTTCGACGAAGTCCGAAGCTTGCGCTGGGGCGTGGCGGCGCGCTTCAACCGCGACGTCATTCAAGGGACCGACTTGTTCTCGCTGACGGCCGACAACAACACGGGCGAACAGCTCGGGTTGCAGGTCGCGCTCGTCCACGACGACACGCGCAGCCCGCGGTTGAACATCCGCCACGGGTTCCGCGCTCGGCTGTGGGCCGAGTACTTCATTGACGGCGTGGGGACTGCCACGGCGAGCGAACCGTCGAACGGCGTGTCCACCCCGGACAACGGGTGGTCCTTCGGGACGGTCGGCTTCGACGCGCGACGCTACGTGCCGCTTGTGGGGCCCAGCATTTTGGCCTTGCGCATGGCGGGCGATTGGTCCATCGGCCAAAAAAAGCTTCTTCACATGCTCGGCGGCACGGACAACAGCCTTTCGCTTGCGGGCAACGCCAACACGCCCGTGGATCCAGACATTCCCTACGCCTACCAGGCGCGCATCACCCCGCTGCGCGGATTCCAAAACAACGTCCGCAACGGGTCCAACGTGGCCGTCGCCAACGCGGAAATTCGCCTGCCGTTCTTCTTCAACAGCGCCGGGAAATCGGACTTCTTCAAACACCTCCAAGCGGTGGCGTTTGCGGACGTGGGCGCGGCGTGGACGGGGCTCCATCCCTATTCCGACGACAACGTCTTCAACTTCGTGACGGTCGAGTCCAACCCCATCACCGTGACGGTCAACAACAACCGCGAGCCGGTGCTGTACGACCTCGGATTTGGGTTGCGCTCCCGGTTCCTCGGGTATTGGCTGGCCGCCGACTGGGCGTACGGCGTCGACGACGGCATCACCTTGCCGCGCCGCTTTACCTTGTCCCTGAATTTTGATTTCTAAGCCATGCCTCTCGATCCCGCCACGCTTCTCACGCTTCTTGCCATTGGACTTTTCGCCGGCGTCGCCTCCGGGTTTGTGGGCGTCGGAGGGGGACTGATCCTCGTGCCCGCCATGATGGTCTTCCTCGGCCTCGGCCAGCATGCGGCTCAAGGCACGAGCCTCGCGATGATGTTGCCTCCCGTGGGCATCCTCGCAGTGATGCAGTACCACAAAGCCGGCGAGGTGCATTGGGCGTTCGCGGCGGTGCTGTGCCTCACATTCGTGGTTGGCGCGTGGGGCGGCTCCAAACTCAGCTTGCGGCTGTCGGAAGGATGGGTGAAACTGGTGTTTGGCCTGGTGATGTTGTACGCCTCCGTGCGCATGTTGTTCAAAGCGTGGGCCCAAATCCAACCCACCCTCTTCCCATGACGCTTCAGCAGATCCTTCGCGACTTGGCGGAAGCCCATCACGGCGAATGGGTCGCGTTGCGGCGCCACCTTCACGCCCATCCCGAATTGTCGTTTCAGGAGCACGAGACCATGGCCTTCGTGGCTCAGCAACTCGAGGCCTGGGGCATCGAACACGAGACCCACGTCACGGACACCGGAATCGTGGCCCACGTCTACGGCACCGACCCCGATTCGCGGTTCGTGGCGTTGCGGGCCGACATGGACGCCCTTCCGATCCAGGAAGCGAACGACGTGCCCTACGCGTCGACGCGTCCGGGTGTCATGCACGCCTGCGGCCACGACGTGCACACCACGTCCCTGCTTGGCGCCATTCAACTCCTGCACGCCACGCGCGAGCACTGGCGCGGCACCGTTCGCTGCATCTTCCAGCCCGGCGAAGAGCGCATTCCCGGGGGCGCCAAAGGCATGGTGGCCGCAGGGGTGCTGACCAACCCGACCCCCGCCCACATCCTGGGCCAACACGTCTACCCGCAACTCCCCGCCGGCCACGTCGGGGTGCGTGCCGGAGCCTACATGGCCTCGGCCGACGAAATTCACATGACTGTCCACGGCAAAGGCGGACACGCCGCCCTTCCCCACCTGTGCAAGGACGCTGTGCTCGCCACATCGGCGATTCTCCTGGCTGCCCAGCAACTCGTGTCGCGCATGTGCCCGGCGGCGGTGTCCTCGGTCCTGTCGTTTGGGCGCGTCGAAGCCCTCGGGGCCACCAACGTCCTCCCGGACAGCGTCGCGGTGCAAGGCACGTTCCGCTCCCTGGACGAGACGTGGCGCACCGAAGCCCATGCCTTGCTCACCGACCTGATTCACAGCACCGCCAAAGCCTACGGCTGCACCGTGGACCTGGAAATTCGACTCGGGTACCCTCACGTTCACAACGACGAAGCCTTGGCGCACGCCTTCAAGCAAGCGGCGATCGAATACCTCGGGGCGGACGTCGTGCACGACCTCGGCATCCGCATGACCGGAGAGGACTTCAGCTATTTCGCGAACGAAATCCCGGGCTGTTTCTACCGGTTGGGCACGGCCTCTCCAGAGGCGAACAACCCCCTCGGCACGCATGGCTTGCACACGCCGCAATTCGACGTGGACGAAACGTCGCTGAAAGTGGGGGCAGGATTGATGGCGTTTGCCGCAGCCACCGTGGACCGCTAACGCGTTGGGCGATCAGTGGGCGACCACGCAGAGGAACTTGATGCGCGCGAGGCGAAGCTCTTCCTCAGA
>JAQCBJ010000110.1 GCA_027621555.1 Bacteroidota bacterium
GGTGGTGGTGCCCGTGCCTTGGCCTGCATCGGTCACGATGACCTCCGTGCGGGAGGCGAGGGGGGGGCAATCACATTGAGCCCACGAGCCCAGGGCTACCACTGCAGCCGCCAGAGAAAGAAACAAGTGTTTCATGGAAGAAAGGGTTGAATTAGACATTTCGTCGTCAAAATTCCCCTTTTCGTCGCCGCAGATACATTCGCAAAATCTTACGCTTGCTTAAAGGTCTTGGCCCCTAGATGTTACGCTCCGTGCACCTCATGTTTCCGGAAAGTCGGGAAACCGTTTCATGAAGGTTTACTCAACGTCAATTCCGTGTAAACATCATTAAATCAAGAAAACAAACCAAGAGCCCATAAGTGCTTTTAGCCAAGCAGATAGAGATGTGTGCTGCCTCGAAATGGATCGCCACAAAGCCACAGGCGCACACACCATCCAAGGGCCCCAATTCCACCCCCAAGGCACGAGGTCGAAGGCCCACCACGTGCCCAAAGCGAGCAGCGAAATCAGCATCAAAGACTGGCCCCATGTGGTTTGCTTGGTGGTGAGCATGGCGGCCAGAGTTCGGTGGCCAGAAGCACGATCCCCTTCCACATCTTGGACGTCTTTCACCCATTCGCGCAAGAAGTTCAATCCCGCCAAAACCAGCCCAAACGCCACCCAAGCAGAATCCAGCTGCATCCAGTCTCTGGCGGATGCTGTTGCCGCCAAACCGGCCCAAAGAACCATCCCGCCCACGCACAACGAAATCGCTGCGTTGCCCCACGCCCCGCGTCCTTTCAAAACGGGGGAGTAGAAGTACAGGATCAAGGAAAATGCCGCCACCACGACCAATGGCCAGGAGGCTTCAATGCTCGATGCAAGCCATCCGCTCCAGCAAATGGCCGCTACGGTGAACCCCCAATGCGTCACCACCACCACGCGCCGTTTGACGGTGCGTCCCACCAACGCCCGTTCGGGCTTGTTGATGCGGTCTTCGCGCACGTCGAAGTAGTCGTTGATCAGGTTTCCCGCTGCACCCACGAGCATCGGCACCACGAGCCAGCCTGCGCGCCCCACATGGAGCAGCGCCTCGAGGGGGTAGTCCATCCAGCGCAGCACCATCAGGACCATGAGGCCCATGGCCAGGACGTTCCAAGGCCGGGTCAGTTTGCCCCATTCCAAAAACGAAGTCAGCGTCGACTGTTCCATGTTGCCAATCAGCCGTGCGTGGCGTCGATGAGCGAACCGCCATCCGCCGTGGTCAAGGCGTAGTTGAATCCCCCGTGAATGGCGTGGCCACCGGCTTCTCCCGACCGCGACAGCGCGAGGTAGCCGACTTGGAGGTCGTCAGTCGGCATGCGATCCATGATGCGGTGCACGGCTTCTTCACATGCCGCTTGAGGGCTTCGTCCCTGACGCATCAATTCCACGACCAAAAACGACCCCACCGTCTTCATCACCGCTTCGCCCAATCCCGTCGCGGTTGCCCCTCCAATTTCCGGGTCGACAAACAAACCGGCGCCAAGAATGGGGCTGTCGCCCACGCGGCCGTGCATTTTGTAGGCCAAACCGCTCGTCGTGCAGCCTCCGGCCATACGGCCTTGGTTGTCCATCGCCAGCAACCCAATGGTGTCGTGGTTTTCGATGTTGATCACCGGCTTGTAGTCCGACGTCTTGCGCCATTCTTCCCAGGCGCGTCGCGACACGTCCGTGAGCAACTCCACTTGGTCGATGCCGAGTTCCCGTGCGTACTGTTCTGCTCCGGCTCCCGCCAACATGACGTGCGGAGTTTCTTCCATCACCTTGCGAGCCAAGGACAAGGGGTGGAGCACCCCCTGAACAAAGCAAACCGAACCGGCATTGCCCGTGTGGTCCATGCAACACGCGTCGAGCGTCACGTGCCCGTCGCGGTCGGGAAGGCCGCCAATGCCTACGCTCAGTCCTGTGGCGTCGGCCTCGACGAGGCGCGCCCCCGCTTCAATCATGTCCATGGCGGTGCCGCCTTGCTGCAGCGCGAGAAATCCCGCCGCGTTCGCTTCAATGCCGTGGTTCCAAGTCGACAACATCGTTGCTTGCCCGGCTGTCACAGTCTGAACGCGAGGTGCGTTTGATTCGGAAGCGAGCATGGTGTTCAACGTCCACGGCGAAAGACCGAGCGTGGCGCCTGTGGCGGCGAGTTTTTGGAGAAAGGAGCGTCGAGAGGTGTTTCCCATGCCGGGAAGTTCGTCAAACCTTGGGCCGAAACCAACGAAGCACCATCCAAGGCAAAAACGTCAGGTCGGCCACCACGGCGAACAGCAACGTCAGGCTGATCAGCAGGCCGATGTGGAAGGTGCCGAGGAATGACGACGTGGTCAGGGTCATGAATCCCCCGCAGAGGATGAGGCTGGTCACCACGATGGCCTTGCCGGTGGCGAGGAAACTGCGCTTGACGGCGGTGGGTAGGGTTCGGCCTTGCGCCAGTTGCAGACGAAGTTTGCTCAGAAAGTGAATGGTGTCGTCCACTGCGATGCCAAAGGCCACCGTGAAGATGATGCCCGACGTCACCTTCAAATCCACGCCCATCAGCACCATCACGGCTGCGATCATGGCCAAGGGGAGGAGGTTGGTGATCAGGCAAAGCACGACCATCGCGCCACTCCGAAACAGCAAGCCTGCAATGAGGGCCACAGCGAGGAGCGCAAGCCCCAGTCCGCCCACCATGTCGGAGGCGAGTGAGGCGTTGTTGACGTCCACCAAATGGGCCGTCCCGGTCACTTTCCATGTGCTTCCCTCGGGGAGGTTCGCCTCGCACCACGCGTCGAGGGCGTTGTTTTTCGTGGCGATGACTTGCGAACCCGTGTCTTCCACTTTCCCAAACATCCGAGCCGTCCGTCCGTCTTCGGCCACGAGCGCACTCCATTGGCCCGAGCGGTCCAGCAATCGCAACACCTTTCGGAACACGGCACGATCGGTTGGAACGCTGAAGTGTTCCTCGCGGTCTCCCTGCCATCCTCGGTGCGCCATTCGCACCGCCGTAGCAGGCCCCACCAACGCCCCCACGCCATACTCGGCTTGAAGGTGCTGCTCGAGTTGGTCCATGGCGTTCATCATGTCCAGATTGTCCAAGGACTTCGGCATCGTCACCGCCAACTCAAAAGGCCGGACTCCGGCGAACTCCCTTTCGAAGAACACAAACTGCTCACGGAAGGGATCGTCTTCGCGAAGGTCTTCGATGAGTTTGTTGTCGACCCGCAAACCACTCCCAAGCCAAACCGCCACCCCTGCAATCCC
>JAQCBJ010000111.1 GCA_027621555.1 Bacteroidota bacterium
ATTTTTCCACGAAAAAACCGGGGTTTTCACAGGATTGTGAATAGCTCGTCAGAAGGCGTAATGCACGCCAGCCAGGACTTGGAATCCCTGCACGGGGAATCCGCCCCATTCGGCGTACTTCGCATTGGCGACGTTGGCGAACGTCAACCACCCGCCGAGGCGGTCGTTGTAGGTGTAGTTGCCGGTCACGTTAAGGTCGAGGTAGCCGGGCAAGCGAAGCTCGTAGTTGCCGTTGTCCAAGGGCGTGGTGTCGCCGTAGTTCGCGCTACGTGTGATGCTGTAGCGCTCGCCGATGTACTGGGCGTTGGCTGTGATGCTGAGGCCGTCGATGAGGCGGTACGTCGCCGACGCGTTCCAGGTCATGGTGGGGAGGTTCCACGGGCGATCTTCGGTTGGCAACGTGTAGCGGTGAAGCTTCAGGCCGCCAGAGAAGGACCACGACGAGCCCAAATCCAATTCCGCCTCTCCGCCCAACGTCCGCACCGAAACCGTGTCGTACACCGCGTTGAATTCCCCAAACGAAGCCGTGTCCCCGTCGAAGGAGGGACGGAACAAAACAAAGTCCTCGTAGTTCGCCGTACTGAAGTAGCCGTGGAAGCGGAAGACCTGGGTAATCGTGCCGCGAACCCCGCCCGCCAACGCAAGGCGCTTGTTGGTGCTGCGGAAGCCGTCAAAGGTGACGGGTTGCTCGTTGATGAGCACCGTGCTGGTCAGCGCCGAGGGGGCGTAGAACGGGTTGGCTTGCGTGAGCGTGTGGAAGTTGTTGGCTTGGAGGCCGCCGCCGATTCGGGCGTAGGGCACAAACAAGTTGCGCAACAAGTTCACCGACACCTCCGCACGAGGGTAAAGGTGGAAGGAATCGCCCAGGTTGTCTCGGGTGGGCTGGTCGGCGTCGATGGCCACGCCCAATCCCGCACGAGCGGTCAGCGGTCCTCGATGAGTCGACACGCTCGGCTCAAAGCCGATGATCGCCTGGTTGAACGATTGCGACGTATCCACGCCGAATCGGTCGAGCTGAACGTCGAGGTCCAACTGCACCTTGAGGCCGTTGAAGTGCGTCGACCCCGTGGCGTCCACTTTGAGGTGGCGTTCGTGCGCGCCTCGGTCGTTGCCGAGCCAACCCATGTGGACGTTGGCCTCGTGGTTGAATGCGGTGCTGTCTTTGTGGTGGCTCTTGAAGTTGGCCGTGGCACTCGCATGCGTCCAAATCACCGCCGGCGCCTCCAACGGCGACAACGCGCTGTCCACCGCGAGCGAATCGAAGCCGTACAGGAGCACTTGGCTGCGTCCGAGGTTGCCCTGCACAGACACCTTCTCCTTGCCTAAAAAGCGCGACGCCCATACGTCCGCCGTGTTGTCGTTCAACCGGCCCGTCAGAAGCGACGAAGGGCTGTTGGTGGCGGCGTGATGCAAGACCGTGCCCCAGCTGCCGTCGCGGGATCGCAGGTCCGTGAAGCTGGCGTCGACCATCGTCGTGCCTCGGGTGCCGACGGCGGCGCGGGCGTAACCTCGGTACAAGCGAGACAACGACGCATCGACGCGCAAGCGCGTGGCCTCGACTGGCGTCATGGTGGGCACGAACTGGAGACGCTTGGACAGCAGCTCGTAATTCAGCTCCGGCTTCTCGCTCGACAGCGGCCGCGCGGCAGGCCAAGAGTTGAGTTTCACGGCGTCGCGCACCTCCATTTGGCGGCTGCCCACAAACGTCACGTCCATCTCAAGCGTGTCGGCTTGCGACCACGCCGTGGTGCCGGCCAAGCTCAGGACCGCGCACGTGGCGGCAAGGCGAGGGGTGAAAGGGAAGAGGTTCATTCGTCGTTGGATTCAGGGGTGGGGGCGTCTTCGGTGCCTTCGCTTTCGTCGTTGGAATCGCTTTCAGCGCTTTGACGGGCGGCTTCGAGGGAGTCGATTTCAAAAATCAGGTCGGACACCGCTTCTTGCACGTCAGGCGCTTGCACGTTGGCTAGAATGCTCTCGGCAGTCGCGCGAGCTTGGAACAAGTCGTCCAAACCGATGTAGGTTCGCACGAGCAGCAAGAAGCCCTTGTTGCGCCACATCTCCTGGTTGTAGAAATTCTCAATGAGGGTGAAGAGCGTGGTTTCGCACGTGTCGAACGAGCCTTGGTTGAAGGCGTGCTCGGCCAAAAGGTATTGCGCCTCCGCACCCGCGCTTCCCCCAAACGTCACCAGTTCTTCCAAGTCCGTCAGGACGGTGGCGTGCTGGCCTTGGTTGCAAGCGATGCGCGCGTTCCAGAGTTTGGCCGTGCGCTTGATGTCGGCAGGGGTGGCGGGGTCGTACATGACGCGTGCCGCGAAGTCCGCCGCCTGGCTTTCCTGTCCGAGGAGGTAGTGGCAGCGCATTTGGCCGATGGCGGCCTCGAGGCGGTTGGTTTGGAGCACCGCCACTTCTTCGAGCGTTTCGTAGTGGCCGAGGGCGGCGCGGTGATTGCCGGCGTTCCAGGCGATGGTCGCAGCTCCGAGGGCCGCGGCTTCCGTGAATTCACCTGCGGGCATGGCCAGCACGGCGACGTACGCGTCGTAGGCCGGTTCCGTCTCGCCCTGTTCGAAGTGGCAGTTGCCGAGGTAGAACTGGGCTTCGGAGATGTGCAGGCCTGCGGGGTACTGGCGAACGTATTCCTGCAAGCGCGGGATGGCTTCGCCGCAGCGGTTTTCGAGGGCGAGGTAGGAGGCCGACTCGAAGATGCGTTGTTCGATTTCGGCGCCGTCCAAGCCCACTGCGGAAGGCAGGTTGTCGAGCAGGCCGCGCTTGATCAGCAGGGGCTCGACGATGTTGTAGGCGTCGGCGGCGACGTTGTCGTTGCCGTACTCCGTCCGGATGCGATCCCAAAGCGTCAGGACCTTGTCGTCCTGTCCCTGCTTGACCCCGACGAGGCAAAGTTCCACGAGGGCTTGTTTGGCACGGGGTGTGGAGGAGTAGTCGTCGACGAGCTGAAGCAACTTGGTTTCAGCTTCAGCGAGTTGCCCCAATTCGATGTGCGTGCGGCCCGCCTGGAAGAGGGCTTCCACGACGAGTCGGCTGTCGGGGTGGTCGGCGAGAAGTTGGTCGAGGCGGGAGGTTTGGCCTTCGAGGTCGTCGTCAAGCTTGGCCGACATCGCCCGCTGGAACAACGCGTAGTCCAGGGGCTTCACGCCGCGCGCGAGGACACGGTCGTAGTAGTCCGCGGCCTGGTCAAAGGACTTCAGGGCGTAAAAGCAATCCGCGGCACGGAGCTCGGCATCGCGCATGCGCGAGGG
>JAQCBJ010000112.1 GCA_027621555.1 Bacteroidota bacterium
GCCGACCGAGCGGCGCAAGTTCAGGCAGGCGACGACGCTGCGGCAGCTCGCCAGGCGCAACGCGAGGCGGAAGCTGCAGAGCGACAAGCTCAACTCGAGGCCAACTCTGCGGAACAACAGGCTCTGCTTGACGCGGAAAAAGGCGAGCGCGAGGCACGCCAGCGCGAATGGGATGCTCGCCAAGATGCTCGAGAAGCCGAGAAGCGGGATCGCCAAGCCCAGGCCCAAGCCAGGGCCCAGAGCCTTTCTCAACGATCGAGCAAAGCCGAGGACGAGGCGGAGGCTTACTACCGCCAGGCGTTGGAATCGGAGCGTCAGGCCATGGCGGCTGAGGTGCAAGACGTGAAGTACGAGGTGTCCATCCAGGCCGAACGCTGGAATGCCGAAGCCAATGACCGTGCACGCGACGCTCGTCGGAGCGTCTTGTCTTTGGACAACGGGACCCGCGGCACGACAGGTCGCGAAGTGGGGCAGGCCTACGAGGGGAGAGAAGAAGAGCACCGCCTGAAGCGGGCTGCCCAGTTGGCTGAAATTGAGGCGTTGAAACAAGCCGACGAAGCCCTCAAGGCTCAGAGTTCCGCGCGATTGAAAAACGAATCCCAGGGAGCCTTGCTCGACCTCGACATGACGGTAGAAGCGTCGAAGGAGCGTGGTGTTCCCGTCGGACTTTCTCCTGAGGACCGCGACATTCCACAAGGCGTTCAGGAAACCAGCTACGACATCCAAAACGGACTTGTCATCATGCGCACCGTGCGCCAAGGCGACGTCGTCAAGCGGTACCGCAAAGTGGTTATGAAGACGGGCACGTATTACTTCTGCGGCGACCAGAGCATCACCAAGACGCGTTGGGAGCTCGAAACCAATTTCTCGTACGACTGACGCATGGGGCTGGTTCGCAAGGCCGTGCTCTATACCTTGTTGCTCCACGTGGCCGTGTTGGGTGCGCTTGTGGCGTTGCCAGTGAGTGAAGTCGTTCCGCCGAGTGAGCAATTCACGGAGGTCACCATGTTGGATGCCGAGGATCTCGTGACTGAAGCACCTCAGTCGTTTGAGGACCAGCTTCGAGCCCAAATGGCCGAGAAAGTCGCCAACCTCCGCGCCAACGCTGAATCCGCCGCTTCCTCCGAGGCCCGCTCAAGCTCCGACGATGGTCCCTCTGAAGCAGAACTCGCCGCGCAAGTCGAGGCCGAGCTGCGCGCGATGGAAGCCGCCGAGTTTGAACGTTTGGGCGCCGAAGAAAAGGAATTCGAGACGGCAGGAGAAGCGGACGTGACACGCCAGGAGGTGGGGCAGACCTACGAGAAGTGGGACGCGCAATACGACGGGCTCGTCACGGTTCGCTACAGCCTTCCTGGACGTTCAGGCCGAGACCTCGACGTGCCTGGCTACACGTGCGTGGGTGGCGCCCAAGTCGAAGTCGCCATCGAAGTCGCTGCTGACGGTCGCGTTGTGGAGGCCCGGCTCGTTCAGGGCGATCCTGAAAGTTGTTTTGGGGCCGCAGCCCTGCGAAGCGCAAGTCGCGCTCGCTTCAACGCGTCTTCCGACGCCCCCAAGCGTCAAGAAGGGCGCCTGACCTACGTTTTTGTCGCCCAGTAATCCGCCGGCTTAGGCCTGCTCGATGTAGTCCTGCAAGTAGCGGTACTTCGGCGCAAGCTCTCCGCTCAACGTGGTCTCCGTCGCGTTCGTGATCATGTTGTCCCGGTCGCCCCCAATCAAAAGCGGGATGACGTGGGCCATCATTTCTTTCCCAAACCCAAGGCTCGCATCCCGTGGCAATTCGCACGGCAAGTTGTCCACCGCCATCACGGTGATGCCCTTGGGGTCGTTGAAGGCACATTCGCTCTCGGTGGATGGGGCGTAACCGTAAAGCGGGTCGGCGATGGTGCTCGGACGAATTGTGCACGCGACGGGGCCGTCAATGTCGCAGCTGACGTCCGCAACCACTTTCACGCGCCACGATTCTTGCTTCATGTCGTCGCGGGTGAACAGGAAGGGGGAGCCCTCCGCCCAATAATGGCCTGCGATGTAGAGGTCGGCCACTTCCGCGTAGCGCATGAATGTGCTCTTGAATTCCGTGGGGTCGGCGATGAAATGGCTCATCTCGAAGGCACGGCCGTCCCGTCGCGCGTTGTATTGACCCACGTCAAGGCGTGTGAAGACGGCCTCGTTGAAGTCTTCCTTCAGAAACGCGTCGGCGTGAACCTCGCGCAGCCCCAAAGCGGTCAAGAGTTCGTGCGCTCCCATGCCCACGCGGCCTCCGCCTGTGAGCACAATCTTCATGTCGGAAGGCAAGTCCACCGCTTTGGCGTGCCCCAACATGTCCTTCATGTCCTCGCACTCGATTGCCCTTGGCAACGCGAACGTTCCGTGCCGAAGTCCCCACGCCCGCAGCGCGTTGTACGCGCCCACGATGCCGGCCCACCGGCCAAACCCAATGACCCGCTTGCCGCTCGCGCGCTTGATCAACTCGTAGTCGATGAGGCGGATGTGCTTGTCGACGACGGTGCGAAGGAGTTTGGCGTTGTAGGGCTGCAGCTTGTAGGTGTGGCTGAAGAACAAGTAGGTCGTGTCGGGGATCAACTGATCCAGGGGCACTTCTTTCACGCCCAAGAGGACGTCGCAGTCTGCACCCACCAGCGTGTCGACCACCTCAATGCCTTCTTCGCGGTATTCGTCGTCCGTGATGCGGCGCACTTCGCTCGCTTCCACCACCAGCTCAACCTCAGGGTAAAGCCGCTTCAATTCCGCACATTGAGCAGGGGTGAGGGGCACCCGTTGGTCAGGCGGCACTTTGCCTTCGCGCACAACGCCAATCTTCATAAGACCAAATGTAGCAAGCCCATGGCCGAATTGGCGTGCGACGTGTCAGTCCTTTTTAGGTGCTAAGGCTGGGGGTTCTTTTCCCTTCGCAATGGCTTTCCAATACCTTTTGCGGAGCCTCTGATTTTCCGCGCGCTCCAGGAGCCTCGTAATCTGCTTGTTGACGCTTTTCCGGCCAGCGACGGCGCCGTATGCGATCGATCCAGCCGTGGCAATGACGATGAACGAAATCCACATCCAGTCAAATATTGAAATACCCATCTCAGTCATCATTGATTTCCAATAAGATAAGCTTTTTCAGCCGAAGTTTCCAAATCCTCTCGCCCTGGGGTAGCTTTGAGGTCCGCTCTGAACGGCGGATGTTCTTTGAATTTTGGGGCCGATTTTGGATTTGACAGCAAGATGACCAAATCGGGGAAGCATGTCGAG
>JAQCBJ010000037.1 GCA_027621555.1 Bacteroidota bacterium
CGTGCCGTAGTCCTTGATGAGCTTCGCCGTGACCGTGTTCATCGAGTTGGCCAAGGCGTACTCGAGCGTAACCATCTCCCCGTATTCCTCGTCGCTGTTGTCCGGGCACCAGCGCGGAGGGTCGCTGCCTGGAGGCAGGTCAATGCAGGTTTTTTGGTTGGGGAATTCGTCGCAAGGCTCCGCCCCCAAGCGCAGCGCCGTCGCGTACACGAACGGCTTGAACGTCGAGCCGACTTGCCGGCGGCTTTGGCCCACGTTGTCGTATTGGAAGTGCTTGAAGTCGATGCCGCCCACCCACGCCTTGATGTGGCCCGTGGCGGGTTCCATGGAGACCAAACCCGCGTGCAGGATCGCCTTTCGGTGCAAGATGCTGTCCATCGGCGACAGGACGGTGTCCACGGCCCCACGGTGCGAAAAAACCTTCATGGCTACTGGCTCCTTGAACAACGCACGCATCTCCTTGTCGGAACGCGCGGGCCACGTGTGGCCACATCCGCCCTTCTCCCCGTTGCACAGATGCCCGTCCCGTCCGTCCACAAGCGTGGTCGACGTGATGTAGAACCCCGGGCGGTTGCAGGACGGGCAGAGCTTGCCGATGCCCTTTTTGTAACGGTCCGAGTCGCGCATCGCCACGTCGAGGATGACCTGCCGCGCCTCCGGTTCGATGTCCTCGAAAAACGGAGCCACATCCTGAGGCCGATCGCGCAGATCGCGTTCGAAGCTGGCCTGAAGTTCGCCAGCGAGGTGGCGGTGCACGGCGTTCTCGGCGTAGGCCTGCATGCGGCTGTCGATGGTGGTGATGACCCGAAGTCCGTCGCGGTAGATGTCGTAGGCTGAACCGTCGGCTTTCGCCAACACATACTTGCCGTTGGCGTCTTTTTCCGCAAGCATCTCCTTCAATTCGGCACGAAGCGTCTCTCGGAAATAGGGCGCGGCGCCTTCGTCGTGGCTCACGCGCTGGAATTGCAACCCGAGGGGTAAGGCCTGCAACGAGTCAGAGACGGCATCTTCGAGGTGGCCGTATTTGGCCATCTGGCTCAGCACCACGTTCCGACGGTCCTGCACCAACTCCGGGCGGCGAAGCGGGTTGAACAGGGCGCTGTTTTTGAGCATGCCCACAAGCATCGCCGACTCTTGGACGTTGAGCTCCGACGCAGGTTTGTTGAAGTACACATTCGCCGCACTCTCGATTCCGACGGCCTGGTTGATGAAGTCGTAGCGGTTGAGGTAGAGCGCGATGATTTCCTGCTTCGTGTAATGGCGTTCGAGGCGGGAGGCAATGATCCACTCCTTCGGTTTTTGCAACACCGCCCGCTCAAAGAAGCTCGTCGTCTCGTACTGGTCGGTGAAGAGAAGCTTGGCGAGCTGCTGCGTCACCGTCGACCCGCCGCCGCGCTTGCCCATGAATGCGATGGCGCGTGCGAGGCCGATGAAATCGATGCCCGCGTGGCTGTAGAAGCGCGCGTCCTCTGTGCTGACCAAGGCGTCCACGAGGTGGGGAGGAAGGGTCTCGTACCGCGCGTCAGAACGGTTTTCTGTGTAGTACCGTCCGAGCACCTTTCCGTCCATGGAATAGACGCGGGTGGCAAAGTCGGTTTTGGGATTGGCCAGGGCTTCCGTTTCCGGCAAATCGCCAAGGCGGGCGAGCATCACGAGACCCGCCAAGCCCAACAACGGCCCAAGTCCAACCAACCACAACAGCAACTTCCAGGGAATGCGCTTCATGGGACCAAGATGCAACGCGCAAGGCCTCGGCGAGGCCCGCTTTGGATTCGTTGTGAGCACCCGTGCGTGAATTCCTCACGGGCGCGAAAAGCGCGGGTGTACATTTGCGGCATGGTTGCCCTGATCAAAGCCGCCCAGCTCCTGCTGAGTTTGTCCATCCTCGTGGTGCTCCACGAACTCGGCCACTACTGGGCCGCCCGCGCCTTCAAGACCCGCGTCGAGAAATTCTACCTCTTCATGAACCCCGGGTTTTCGCTTTTCAAAAAGCAAATCGGCGAGACCGAATGGGGCATCGGATGGCTTCCTCTCGGCGGCTACGTCAAGATCTCGGGCATGATCGACGAGAGCATGGACACGGAGCAAATGGCCCAGCCGCCCCAACCTTGGGAGTTCCGTTCCAAGCCCGCTTGGCAGCGGCTCATCATCATGTTGGGAGGGATCATCGTGAACCTGATTTTGGGCTTCATCATCTACTCCGGCGTGCTCTACGTTTGGGGCGAAACGAAACTGGCAAACGAATACCCGGTCAACGTCGACCCCAAACTCGAAGAACTCGGCTTCCAAGACGGCGACCGCATCCTCGGCTACAACGGCGAAACGCTTCGGTACTACAGCGACCTCCGAATGGAGGGATTCAACAACCGCGTGACGCAAGTCGACCTCCTTCGCGACGGCCGCATGGTGTCGCTTGAACTCGACAAAGAACTCGGCCAAACCTTCATTGACGAAGGCATCCGCCGTCCCTTCTCTTTGCTGTACCCGTGTGAGATTGCCGAAGTCGACAGCGCCGGGCGGGCCTCGCTCGCGGGCCTCCAAGTCGGCGACCGCATCCTGTCCGTAGGCGACATGACGCTCCCGTACTTCGAGACGGTTCGCGAGGCCATCCAGGCCCACCCGGAAACCCCGGTTCGCCTCACCGTGGAGCGTGGCGGACAGCGCCTTCAACTCGACGCCGTTCCGGACAGCGCGGGAAGCCTTGGTTTCTTCGTGCACCCTGCGGCCCACTACGCCGACATGTTCCCCACCCTCCACCTGGAATACGGGCTCTTCGAGTCCTTCGGAGCGGGCTTCACCACGGCCTGGGAAACGCTTCAGGACTACGTGCGCTCGATGCGCTTCCTCTTCACCAAGAGCGGCGCCTCGCAAGTGGGCAGCCTTGTGACGTTCGGCAGCATCTTCGACGCCGGATGGGACTGGGAGATCTTTTGGCGCAACACCGCCTTCTTCTCGCTGATCCTGGCGTTCATGAACCTGTTGCCCATTCCCGCACTGGACGGTGGGCACGTGATGTTCACGCTGTACGAGATGATTGCTGGTCGCCCCGCATCCGAGAAATTCCTCGAGCGCGCCCAAATGATTGGCATCGTCCTCCTTCTGTCCCTCATGGTCTTCGCCCTTGGAAACGACTTCTGGCGTTTGTTTACTGGCGGATTTGGGTGATTTTGCAGGCATGACGCTGCTCTCCATTTTTGACCTGGGCCTGGAACTGTCGGGCGACGACATCAACGCGTACGGCTTGGTCATCGGCGGAAGCGCCGTCGTCATCCTTTCCTACTTCGCGAACCTGTTTGCACGACGCACCAACGTCCCGAGCGTGCTGGTGCTCATCGCCATGGGGATCGGAATCCGGCAAGGACTTCACGCGGTCGGGCTCAACCACATCCCGTTTGAGGGGTTGGTGCTGGAGCTGTTGGGGACGGTCGGACTCATTTTCATTGTCCTGGAAGCGGCCCTGGAATTGGAACTTCGGCGCGACAAACTGACGCTGATTCTGAGAAGCGCCACGCTCGCGCTGTCCGCCCTGGCCCTAAGCACCGGAGCCATCGCGGCCTTCCTGCACTTCGCGATCGCCATGCCGTGGCTGAATGCCGTGGTGTACGGCATCCCGCTGTCGATCATGAGCAGCGCCATCATCATCCCGAGCGTCGGGGGCTTGTCGCCCGCGTCACGCGAGTTCATGGTCTACGAAAGCACCTTCTCGGACATCTTCGGCATCATGGCCTTCTACCTCCTGCTCGGCAACCAAGAAGCGGCATCGAGTGGAGAAGTGCTGACCAACGTGGCCCTCAACTTGCTCGGGACGCTCGCGATTTCCGTGGTCGTGGCCTACCTCATGGTGTACGTGTTGCAGAAAATCGAAAGCGGGGTACGCCTCTTCTTGAGCATCGCCGTGCTGCTGCTCATCTACGCCATCCAAAAGCTCTTCCACCTCAGCCCGCTGATCCTGATTTTGATTTTTGGGTTGATGCTGAATAACCACAAGTTGTTTTTCCCGGGGTGGCTGGAGATCACCAACGGCTGGCCGGGCAACCTCTTGAAGGACGATCGGATGAAGGCCCTCCACCACGACTTTCACATCCTGACGCTGGAAAGCGCCTTCGTCATTCGCACCTTCTTTTTCGTGCTCTTTGGCATGACGGTGAGCCTTGGCGTGTTGCTCGACCTCGACGTGGTCCTGCAAGGCCTGATCATTTCCGTGCTCTTGTACGTGGTGCGGCTGGTGCTCATGGCCTTGTTGCGCCAAAAGCCCCTTTCTCCCCTGCTCTACATCGCTCCACGTGGGTTGATCACGGTCTTGCTCTTCTTCGCCATCGAATCGCAGTACGCCGAGTTGGTGTTCCCCGGATTTGACCAAGGCGTGCTGCTGGTGGTCATCCTCACGACCTCGCTCGTCATGACGGCGGCACTCATTCAGCACGGCAGCGGCATCCAACCGGTCGCCGACCACGACATCGGAGCCTTGCCCAACGCGCCCCGCACCTCCGAGCCCGGTCTCTCCAACGTGCCAAGTGATGGGCAAAGTGACGGACCCTGCGACGTCGCCGATTCTACGCCCGCAAGTACGCCCGACCCGGCAAGCGACGAATCCAGCCCAGCACCTCAAGGGTAAAAAGCTGTCGCTCGAGCTCCTGCTCCGACCCGCCCAGCTTTTTCTTCAATTCCAGCCACGACGTTGCCCGCGCCGAACTCAACGCGCGCCACACATTCGCGCACCCCTCTGGAATCCCGGCAGGATTGGCGGAAAACGTGCGGTCGCAGCTCACCCCTGGCCGCCCGGTCACCTCTTCTTGGAGCGCCCGCCAAAGCGCGTCGACGTCCTGAACGGGATGCGCCTCGGCGTCCGCCACCAACGCCCGATTCCCGGCCCAGGCCGGCCCCATGCCGGAGCGCCAAAGGGCGAAGACGTCGCGGTTTTGGTCCAAAGCGCACCGCGCGGAGATCAACGAGCCGCCCCGGGCCGGGCTTTGCACCACAACCGTGCGAGGCGCAAGTCCGGTGAGGATGCGGTTTCGGGAGGCGAACATCCAGCGCTCGACCTGCACGCCCGGCGGCTGCTCGGTGAGGAGCAACCCTCCCCCATCCAGGATTTCCCGCGCCAAAGGCTCGTGCATCCGTGGGTGAATGGCCTCCAGGCTGCACGGCAGCACCGCCACCTGGGCTCCGCCCCTCGGACCGTCAAGTGCCCCTCGGTGGGCGCGGCCGTCAATGCCCCGAGCCAGTCCGCTCACAAGGGTGCCCCCCGCCTCCGACCATTCCCGCCCCAGTTGCCGCGCCCACCCCGCGCCTTGGGGCGTGCAGGACCGCGTGCCCACCACGGCCAAAGCCCGGCCCCACGGTACAGGATCTGGCCAAGTGCCTTGAAAGAACAGAACGGGCGGCGGGTCCGGGATTTCGGACAGCAGCGCAGGGTAGCGCGGATCCCCCAGCGTCACGACGTCCCCGCCCAAAGCGCGCGTGCGGACGAGACGCTCCGACGCCAAGTCGAACGCCAGGCGCGACGCGTCGGGGTGTTCACGGGCGAAGCGACGCCAGACCTCGAGCACATCTCCTACGCGTTCCACCTCACGCCGCACCGCCACGGGCCCGGACCTCGGCCGCGCGAGCAGCGCCATCCACGCCAACACCCTTTCCTCCCCCTCGTTCATGCCGCGAATGTCGTCGGAGCCTCGCAGGAGCTCGCGCGGCAGTTCACAAGCGGGGGCGTTTGTTTTGCACACGGCACAGGAAAACGGGGAATGTGTTGTTATTTGGCCTTATGCGACTTCACCAACTCGCCTCCCTCCTCGCCTTGGGGCTGCTCCTCGGAGCCTCGCTCGACGCGTGGAGCCAAACCGTCCAAGGCCGCGTCCTCGACAGCGCCAACCAGCCGGTCATCGGCGCCTACCTGACCAACGGCGCCGCCACTGTGGCCACCGACCTGGACGGCGCTTACACGCTCGCGCTCAAGCCCGGCCAGCACACCGTGATGTGTTCCTTCATCGGCATGGCCAAGCAAGAGTTTAAGGTCGAGCTGACCGCAGGCCAAACCGTCACCTGGAACCCCATCATGAAATCCGCCGCGGAAGCCTTGGGTCTGGTGGTGGTGTCCGCTGGGCGATTTGAACAGAACGCGTCGGAAGTGACGGTTTCGCTCGAGGTGCTCAAGCCTACACTCGTCGAAAACAAAGCGACCACCAGCCTGGAAACGGCCATCGAACAAACCCCCGGCGTGAGCCTTGTCGACGGGGAACCCCAAATTCGAAGCGGGAGTGGTTTCAGTTACGGAGCCGGTTCTCGCGTCATGGTGCTGGTGGACGACCTTCCCGTGCTCAGCGGCGACGCCGGTCGCCCTACGTGGGGCTTCTTGCCTCTCGAAAACCTCGAACAAATCGAAGTCATCAAGGGGGCGAGCTCCGTGCTCTACGGCAGCGCGGCCTTGAGCGGGGTCATCAACATCCGCACGCGCTACCCGGACGCCCGACCGCTCACGCGCGTGAGTTTGCAGCACGGCGTCTACAGCGACCCTCAAAGCGCCGAAGAAAGCAAGTACTGGGACGGGACGCTGCAACAAAGCAACCTGCGCTTCTTGCACAGCCAACAGCTCGGAGGGTGGGACATTGTGGTGGGTGGCAACGTCTTGGGCGACGACGGCTACAAGGGTCCAGAAGTGTATTCAGACAGCGTGAATGGCGAATGGATTCCTGTGGACACGGCAGCGATGAATTTCAATCCGTTCACAGTCGACCGATGGGGCGCCAATTCGCAAGCCCGTTTCAACGTGAATTTGAGGCGGCGCGAGACGGGGATTGAGGGGTTGAAGTTTGGACTGAATACAAACTGGCAAAGGGGCGAGTCCCTCAACACGCTCATCTGGGAGCAATCCTCGACCGGGCTCTATGGCAGCTCGGAAGGCGCAGCCACGCGCACCAAACAGCTTGTAGGAACCGTCGACCCCTACGTCGAATACTTGTCGCCATCCGGGACACAACACAGTTTCCGCAACCGGTGGCAGCACCTGAACAACAACAACGACAACGGACAAAGCAACTCCAGCCACGTCTTCTATTCGGAATACCAAATTCAGCAGCGCGGTGACTCTTGGGGCCTTCCAGGGTTGGTGCTGACAGGGGGCGGCGTGCATCAATGGACACGCGGGCGAGCTCAGTTGTACACGGGAGGCAACCCGTCCGGGTTGAACGACGCCCGAAATCTGTCGGCATATGTGCAGGCCGACCAGTCGATGGGCAAGCGGCTTAAGATCTCTGCCGGCACCAGGTATGAGCACTTCAGCATCAACGACAGCACATCGTCCAAACCCGTGTTTCGAGCAGGTATGAATTTTCAGGCTGCCGAAGCCACATGGCTGCGGGCAAGTTTTGGACAAGGTTTCCGCTTCCCCACCATCGCAGAGAAATTCATTCGCACAGGGCTCGGTCCGCTGCAGGTCTATCCCAACAATTCACTTCGCCCGGAAACCGCCGTCAACGTGGAGGCGGGCATCAAGCAAGGGATGAAAGTCGGGGCCTTTCAAGGATTTCTGGATGTGGTGGCCTTCTACCAGCAGTACGAGGATTTCATTGAGTTCACGTTTGGTCAGTGGGGCAATGCCTTGGACGCGAGCACATTCTATGGCAGAGGATTCCGGAGCTTGAACACCGGAAGCAGCAGAGTCACGGGATGGGAAACGTCACTGATGGGCCGCGCCCAATGGGGAGAAACCACGTTGGACCTGTTGGCTGGGTACACCTACACGAACCCCGTGAGCTTGACTCCCGATTTCAATTACAACCCCGACAGCATTCAAACGGGGCCCATTCCTCCTTTGGTCAACACGTACCTCAGCACGAGCTACGACACCACGGGCCACATCTTGAAGTACCGCTCCCAACACCTCTTCCGCTTCGATGGCGAAGTGCGGCGAGGAAGGTACTTTTTGGGGTTGAGCGCTCGCTACCAAAGTGCCTTGCAAAACTTCGACAAAGATTTCCTGACGTTCGAAATGGCCGACCTGGTCGAGTGGGGCTTGCAAGATTGGCTCGATGCTCATCCCAAGCTTCCTTGGATTTGGGACGTACGCATGGGCATGACCGTGTCTGAGCACCACAAGATGTCCGTCGTGGTGAGCAACCTGACCAACGCCGAGTACAGCATTCGGCCGCTTGCCATCGAGGCGCCGCGGCTTGTGAATGTGGTGTACACGTACGAAATTCACTAAGCCTGAATCGGCACCTTACGACCTGACATGAACTTCCTGGCGGTGATTCCCGCGCGTCACGCATCGACGCGCTTTCCTGGCAAACCCCTGGCCTCGGTGGCCGGCCTGCCCATGATTCAACGCGTCTACTCCCGCGTGAAGGAGGCCGAGGCCTGCGAAAAGGTGGTGGTGGCCACCGACGACGAGCGCATCGCGAACGTGGTCCGGGACTTTGGCGGCGACGTGATCATGACCTCCGAAGATTGCCCCAACGGCACCGTGCGGTGCCACCAGGCCGTCGAGCTGCTCGAAGCCCAGGGCGAATCGTTTGAGGCGGTCCTGAACATCCAAGGCGACGAGCCGTTTGTACATCCCGACCAGATTCGGCAGCTCGCCGACATGTTGCGCAAACCCGACGCCGCGGTCGTCACCTTGGCCAAGTCCATGCCGGCCGACCCGGAGATCCATTCGCCGCACCGCGTGAAGGTGGTGCGCAACATGAAGGGCCGGGCCCTGATGTTCAGCCGCAGTCCCCTCCCTCACGGCGACGGACCGTGGCTCCAGCACGTGGGCTTGTACGGGTTCACCCGCACGGCCCTGGAGGCCTTGGTGCAACTCAGCCCCACGCCCCTCGAGCAACGCGAGCGCCTCGAGCAACTGCGGTGGCTCGACCACGGCTGGCGCATCGACGTGGGCACGACACCCCACCTCACCCCTGCCGTCGACACCCCTGAAGACCTGATCGCCATCGAAGCGATGCTGGCGAAGGGTGGTTTGGCTTGAGGCCTCGATTGGTAGCGCACAAAAAAGCGAGCCTCCCGCTCCCGTATCTTCGCACCCCCGCACGCGGTGTGCCGGGAAAAACTCGTTGACATGAACAAGCGACTTTTTGGCGCGGCAACGGCCGCCTGTTTGGCCCTCTCCCTCGGCTGCAACACCTCCTCCACCCAAGACATGAAGACCTCTGATTACGTGACCAAAGCCTCGGAACTCCCGACGCCTCCTGACGCGGAGAAGAAACCGCACATCACCGACATCCACGGCATTCAGTTGCACGACGACTACTTCTGGATGCGCTTGAGCGACGAGCAGAAGGAAGCCAAGGAGCCGGACGCCCAAACCGCCGAAGTCGTCGCCTACCTCGAAGCGGAGAACGCCTACAAAAAGGACGTCATGGCGCCCACCGAGGCGTTCCAAACCAAGATCTACGACGAGATCGTAGGCCGCATCAAGAAGGACGACGAAAGCGTGCCTGTGTTGGACAAAGGATACTGGTACTACAGCCGTTACGAAGAGGGCAAGGAGTACCCCTTCACCTGCCGCAAGAAAGGGTCCATGGACGCTGGCGAAGAGGTCATGCTCGACCAGCCTGCGATGGCGGAAGGCCACAACTACTTCGCCGTGGGCGGACGCAGCGTGAGCCCCGACAACAACCTCCTCGTCTACGGCGTGGACACGGTGAGCCGCCGCCAGTACACCCTTTACGTGAAGGACCTCAGCACCGGCGAGATCTTCGAAGACCGCATTCCAGAAACGACCGGGGGCGCGACGTGGGCCAACGACAACAAGACCCTGTTCTACACGAAGAAGGACCCCGTGACCTTGCGTTCGTTCCAGATCTACAAGCACGTGTTGGGCACCGACGTGAGCGAAGACGTCCTCGTGTTTGAGGAGAAGGACGAGACCTTCTCGTGTGGCATTGGCAAGTCCAAAAGCGAAGAGTACCTCATGATCGGCACAAGCACCACCGTCAGCTCGGAATGGTGGTACCTCGACGCCAACACGCCCAACGGCGAATGGAAAGTGGTGCAGGAGCGTGAGCGCGATTTGGAGTACAGCGTCAGCCACTACGGCGACCACTTCTACATCGTCACCAACCGGGACGCCAAGAACTTCAAGCTCGTCAAGACGCCGGTGACGGCCACGGGCTACGGCAACTGGACCGACGTATTGCCTCACCGTGACAACGTGCTCCTCGAAGGCATCGACATCTTCAACGAGTACCTCGTTGTGCAAGAGCGCAAAGAAGGCCTGAACAACATCCGCATCAAGCGCTGGGACGGAACGTCGGACGAGTACATCCCGTTCAACGACCCCGCCTACACCGCGTACGTGGGCGCCAACCCCGATTTCAACACCGGACGCTTGCGCTACAGCTACGCGTCGATGACCACGCCCAACAGCGTGCTCGAATACGACTTCGCCACCAGCGAAATCACCACGCTCAAGCAGCAAGAAGTGTTGGGCGGCACGTTTGACCCCGCCAACTACGTCAGCGAGCGCATGATGGTGGAGGCGCGCGACGGCGTGAAGGTGCCCGTGAGCATCGTGTACCGCAAGGGCGTCGAGCGCACCGGCGACAACCCCTTCCTCCTCTACGCCTACGGCAGCTACGGCTACAGCATGGACGCCAGCTTCTCCGTGGCGCGTTTGAGCATGCTCGACCGCGGCTTCGTGTACGCCATCGCCCACATCCGCGGTGGCAGTGAGATGGGTCGCCACTGGTACGAGGACGGCAAGCTGTTCAACAAAATGAACACCTTCACCGACTTCATCGACTGCGGCAAAGCCATGGTGGAAGCCGGATTCACCAGCCCCGACCACCTGTACGCCATGGGCGGCAGCGCTGGCGGACTCTTGATGGGTGCCGTCATGAACCTCGAGCCCGGCCTTTTCAATGGCGTCATCGCTGGCGTGCCGTTTGTGGACGTGATCAACACCATGCTGGACGAAAGCATCCCGCTGACGACGTTTGAGTTTGACGAGTGGGGCAACCCCAAGAACAAGGACTACTTCGACTACATGATGCAGTACAGCCCGTACGACAACATCGAAGCGAAGGACTACCCCCACCTCCTGATCACGACCGGCTATTGGGACAGCCAGGTGCAGTACTGGGAGCCCGCCAAGTGGATCGCCAAGTTGCGCGACCAAAAGACGGACGACAACCTGCTCATCATGGACTGCAACATGGAGACCGGCCACGGCGGCGCTTCGGGTCGCTTCGAGCGCATCAAGGAAGTTGCGCTGGAGTACGCCTTCATGTTCATGCTCGAAGGCATCGACGAGTAAGCCTCACAAGGACCTCCACGCATGACCGCACCGCGCCGCTTCCGAAACCTGACCCGCGAAGAGCTTGAAGGGCTCGAGCTGGAGTTTGCCCGGTTTTTGGCCTCCCAGGGAATGCCCGCCACCGAGTGGGCGCGCGTTTCCTCGGAGGAGCCGGCGCGCGTGGAGGAGCTCATTGGGGAGTTCAGCACGATGTTTTGGGAGACGACGACGTCGCGCCTGACTTACCTCGAGCGGCACGACGGCGGGGACACGTGGTACTTCAAGTTTGGGGAGTCGGGGGCGCAATTGCTTCGGATCGACCCAGAGGGAACGCGGTTTCAAGGCGCCAAATCCTACGCCGAAGAGGCCCGAGGCCAAGAGGTCTTCCTCATCCTCGAGCAGGGCGCCACGCCAGTTCCGTCGGAGCGTCACGACGAGCTCGACACCCTCTTTGCCAGCCTCGAAGGCTGAGGGTTCGTTGGCCTCCGTCCGGTGACCTTAGGCCGGCATCGGCCAACCCATCCGCTTCAACCAACCCCCAAAGTCCTCCTGGGACAAATCAAGGTGATGGGCATGCAGCCCCGCTTCGTCTGCTCCGCGAACATGCTGAATGCTGTCGTCGAGGAAGAGGGTCTTTTCAGGAGCGAGGCCGTGGAGTTCACACACGTGCAGAAACGTCTCGGGATGGGGCTTTTTCAAGCCGAGGTCTTGGCTGTAGTGCGCCGTCTCAAACGCCCCCCAAAACGCGTCCGCATCTGGCAACGTGGCCTGCAAGTCTTCCTCAAACACCCGCGCATGAATGGCGTTGGTGTTGCTCAGCAAGAATAGCCTCGTCTTCGTGCCCAAGTGCATCACCAACTCAGCACGCGCCGGGGGCATGCCTGTGAGGATGCAACACCACGCGGCGTGAACCTCCTCTTCCGTGGTGCCCGGCGCGCAGCGCTTCAACAGGTGCCCGTAAAACCTCTCGCGGTTCAACTTGCCCGTCTCCAAATCATCGAACCACGTCGACTGAGAGGCTTGGTGATAAAGTGACGCAAAATCGGGATCGCCGAGGGCGGCAAACGCCTTGGGCGGCGCGTCGTAATCGATGTCGTACAACACCCCTCCAAAATCCAAGATCACGCCCTCCAAGGCGTCCAACGACACAGGTTGATTCAGCATGGGTCAGAAATCACAGGCGCTTCAACCACGCCTTCTCGTGGCCTCGGCCACGTGCATTCGCCAGCGCCTCGCGCGCTTCTTCCTCCGTGGCATACCCGCCCATCGCCACCACAGTCAGCCCGTTATGTGCTTGGTAGTGCAACGTCGTCTCAAACCCTTCAGCGTTCATCGAAGCCGCCAGCTTTTCGGCGTTTTCCTTCACCCCAAATGCGCCTCCCACAATCAGGAAATTGACCGGGGCGGGCGCCACCACGGGCTTCACCACGGGCTCAGGGTCCGGAGTCGGAGTGGGTTCAGGTGCGGGCGTGGGGTCGGGGGTGGATTCCACGACGGGGTCCGGGGTCGGCTCCGGAGTGGGTTCTGGCGTGACGGGAACGTCAATGCGAAGGCCTCCTGCAGCCGGGCGTCCGGCCTCGAGATCAAACTCAAGGAGTCCCTCCCAGTTCGTGCGTTCCACAAATTCAGCGACGGTCTCGACCGGTTCGGCCTCGTCGGTCGCGGACCACGAATCGAGGGCAGGACGCTCCGCGGGCGCGTAGGTGGCCGTCACAGGAACGGCGTTCCAGAGCGGGTTCGCGCCAAGGAGCGTCTCGGTGCCGGCCGGGTCGGAAAGGAGGTACGCACCTGCAAGGGTGAGCGGGATGGCGATCGCCGCGGCGGCACGTCCGAGCTGAACACGGAACGGGACAACGCGGGGTTCGGGACGCTTCGGAGATTCTGTGGGGATGTCCGCCACGGGTGAGGTCGGTGCCGTGGGCTCCGCAACCTCAGGAACCGGGGCTGGAGCGGGCGCGGTGACGGGGGTTGGGGCGGCGACAGTGCGCGCCACGAGCGGGATGCTCGCGTGGCCGAAGGAGCGCAGCATGCGCTCGAATTCCACATCCGCCATGAAGCGGAGTTGTCCGTCCTCCTCCCGGTAGAGCTTGCCCAGTCCGGGAAGTTCCACCGTCGAGCCCCCGTCCAAGTCCCCCTGAATGCGTTCCACCAACCCCTCAACCGCCTTCAGCGCTTCGCGGTACGTGATGCCGTTCTTGGCCATGAGTTCGTTGGCGACCAAACCGTCGTTGGTGGTCAGGCGCGGGTTGAACAAGACGTCGCGGGAAGGGGGGACGATTTGGCGTTTGGCCTCGTCGTACCAGGCCGAACGGGGATTGCACACAAAGCCTCCCAGCCCGGGCAACATCACGCAATCGTGATCCCAAAACAACCCCGGCAGCACGTTCATCACGTCCGCAGGCGTCAGCGGAGAGGTATGGCGCAGTGAATCCATGGCAGAAAGGTAGAAAGCGAGATGGAAAATTCAAGGCCCAACACTCCGCCACTGCCCACAATCCGATGTGCAGACCGAAGCACGCCGTTACCGCAGCAAGTGCACGTGGCCTTGAAGCAAGACCGGGCCGTCCACGCGTTCGATGCGGATCTGCCACAGGTACACTCCGTCCGGAGCGTAATGGTCCCCGCCCAGGACGTCGCCTTGCCACGGGTCGTCGGGGTCCTCGGAGTAGAACACGAGCTCGCCCCAGCGGTTGAACACCTTCATCCAAAACCCACGCAGGTCCTCGCCTTCGGCCCTGAATACGTCGTTGGTGCCGTCGTTGTTGGGCGTGAAACTCGTCGGAACGTAGACGGGGTAGAAGATGTCGACGTAGGCCGAATCCCGACCCACGCAGCCCGTCGTGTCCAGCGCTTGGAGCACATACCACCCAGGTTCCACCACCGTCAAGATGGGGTTCAAGCACGTGTCGCAATCCAGGTTGTCTCCGGGCGTCCACAACACGTCCAAGCCCGGCGCCTGCCCAAGCAACTGCACGGTGTCGAGCCACGCCACTTCGCGGTCCGGTCCCGCGGTGAGTCCCGGGGGTTGCGTCACGTACACCGTCACCTCGTCGTTGGCCGTGCAGCCCTCGCTGTCAGTGACGTAGACGGTGAAGGTTTGGGTGAAGTTGGGGAAGACCGTGGTGGTGGCGCTTCCCGGAGAGCTGGCCAATTCCGCCGGCACCCACGTGAACGTGGAGTTGGGGTCGTTGCCTTCGGCGGACACTTGGAAGGTTTCGCCGCGGCACATCCCGCCGTCTTCCGACGCGTAGGCCTCCGGCACGCGCACCTCGACCGTCACTTCGTCCGATCCGATGCCGCAAAGGTTGACAATGGACACCGTGAACGTGGTGGTCTCGTCGGGAAACGCATAGGGAAATTGGACGTTGGGGTTGCTCACAAATTCGGCCGGAGCCCACAACCACTGGTCGCCTTCTGCGCCCGGCAATTGCACCCCAAACCCCTCGCACACCTGCTCCGTCGGGTACACCTGATCGCCTGGCGGCCCGGGCACAACCGACACCGTCACTTCCGTTTCGCCCGTGCAGCCGATGTTGTCCGTCAGCACCACGTTGTAGGTGGTCGTCACTTGCGGCGACGCTTGCACCGTGGTCGCGTTGGGGTTGTCGAGTCCCAACGTGGGAAACCACGACGCGTTGGCCGCCCCCTCGGCGATGAGGGTGACGCTTTCGCCCAAACAAATGGCCGTGCTCGACGGCGTGACCTCCGCCGCCACCGCCTGCACGACCACGCTGATGGACGCCGTGCCTTCGCCGCAGTTGTTGCTGTCCGTCACGCTGAAGGTGGTCACGCCGGGGCCGGGCGTGATGTTTTGGACCGCCACCGTCACGTCCGCGATCAGCGGGTGAGGCGTCCACACCAAATCGGGCGAGCCGTTCGCGATCAGTTGAATCTCCTCCCCTTCGCACACCGGATCCACCGGCAAAATGACCGGGGCGGGGGGCGATTGGATGTTGACGTCGATTTGGGTGTCCACCGGATCCAAACATCCCGCCGGGTCGATGACCGTCAAGATCACCGTGTACGACCCCGGGCTGGGGAAGGTGTGCGTGGGTTCAAATTCGCTGCTCGTGGTCCCGTCGTCAAACGTCCACAAGTACTCGTAGCCCGGCGTGGAGGTGTTGTCAAACTCCACGTCCAAGCCGTCGCACAAGATGCCCGGCGTCGCCACGTCGATGCCCACTTCCAATTCGCCCAGCTCAAATTTGAACAAGCCCAAGTTGCAGTTGAAGCTGTCGTTGGTTGAGCTCCACGCGCCTGGTGTCGTGGGCAGGTCGCTGTTGCCGCCGCACCCTGCGCACATGGCTTGGTAGACCGTGCCGTCCTTGTCAAAACGAGACGTCCCCCCGTCCACGTGTTCCATCGACGTGCCCCCACCAAAGTAGGTGGCGTAAGTGAGGTCCGTAGCCCCTGGGTTCATCACCCCGAGCCAAAAATCCCCGTCGTTCGTGCCCGTTTGGAAAGCGTCGCTCGTGATGGGCATGCCGTTGGTGCCCGACGAGAAAATGTACGGGCTCGAATTGTTGGTCGAGCCGCCCCATCCGCTCATGTAAATCTCGCCGCAGTCGCTGACGAGGAAGGCCGTCGGACTGATGTCGATGCTGCCGACATTCCCTGGGTCGCCCACCCGCGTGTGCCAAACGAGGTCCGTCAAATCCGGCGTGAAGCACGCCACGTATTGCCCTGCCTGAGGGCTGTTGCTGTAGGTCGTGGGGGTGATGGGCTTGTTGCCGATGCTTTGGCCGTAGATGTACACCTGGCTCACCGCATCCACTTGCACGAAGTAGGCTTGGTCGTAGTTGTTGGTCCCAAACAGCGTGCCCCCCGTCAGCGCGCCACCGCCCGCCACAATCCGCACCACAAACCCGTCCGCCAGCCCCCCAAAGGTCGTGTCGTCGCCGTCCGGTTGAACCGGGAAGTTGCCCGACGTCGTCCCGCCGCACACCACCGGTTCTCCTTGAGGCGTGAATTGAATTCCATACGCCGCGTCGTTCTGGCTTCCACCCAAATACGTCGACCATTCCAGCGCCGCGAGGTCGGCCGACAAACGGAACACCACCGCGTCCGTGGAACCGCCGGCGTACGCCGGGTACGGCGCATTGACCATGGGGAAGTCGTTCGCACCCGTCACGCTCGCCACCCAAGGGCGGTCCTGCGCGTCGACGTTGATTTCCCCGCGAAACACGTCGCCGTAATTGTACGCGAGGTAATCCCCTCGGTTCACGCCCGACGGGCCGTTGCACCCGCCCACGTAGGTCGAAGATTGGAGGGTGCTGCCTCCTGCCGCAGGCGAAAACTTCATGACAAACAGGCTCGACCCTCCTGGCAGTCCGCCCCCTCCTGGGTAGTTGCAGCACGCGTCGAGGTTGACCGACGGGTTGTTGCAATAGGTCACGTCGAAGGCCCCGGCCGTGGTGGGGAAGTCCGACGAGCCGGTGGTGCCCATGACGAAAATCGCGCCCTGGCTGTCCGTCACGATGCTCGAAGGAACGTCGAGGTTGGCCCCGCCAAAGACGGTGCTGTATTCGAGGGTCGTGCCGTCCGGACTGAACACGGACAGGCCGCAGTCGAAGGGAGCAGTCGCGGCCGTCATGGCCGTGCTGATGGCCCCGGCCGTCGTCGGGTAGGTGCCGAGGTCGCCGTCCCAAAGCGCCGTGCCGCCCAGCGCCCGGCCGTCGTCGTCGTACGCCGCCGTGAAGCCCCAGTTGGGTTGCGTGGCGCCGATGTAGGTGGCGAAGACGATGTCGGGGTCGATGACCACGGGCAGGGCGGGGTCGTGCGGGCCGAGCTCGAAGCGGACGGTGTTGCCGTCCACGACGTACTGGGCTTCGACGTCGGTCACGTGCCCGTCCTGACTTTGGTACGCGTAGGGCGCGCCCCACCGCGCTTCGGCAGTCGCGCCGAGTTGGATGTGCAGGCTGCCGTCAGCCTGAAGCGTGAGGTCAACGCCGTCGTGGCGAAGGACGAGGTCGGCGAGGTCGGCGCCCGGTTCAAGGATCCAGTCCTCTTTCCAGCCCGGTCCGGGCAAGGCGGCGCGGTCTCCCGGGGAGCGGGGGCCGACCCGCAGGTCAATGCCCGGCCACACGTCCTGAAGCTTGAATCTCGTTTCCGGCACGAGTCCCTCCGCCCATCGTGTGGGGTCCTCGCCTTTGTAGTAGTTGACCCGATGGTCCGCCTCGGACAGCACCTCGCGTTCCGTTTGGGGCGTCGATCCTTCCCACGTCACGCGCCAGCCGTGGCTCACCACATCGCCAACCGGTGCGGTGCCGCCTTCAAAATGGTGGTCCCACAGCTCCGCGTACCCCTCTCCGGCCACCCACATGGTCATCCCGTCCTCCTCAAGCCACGTCACGCCACCGGCCCACTCCGCACGCATCTGCGCGGGAACGTCCCACTGGCCCTCGTTGGGCAGCCAGTGGAGGCCGGGGGTTTGGGCGAAGGTGGACGGGGCGAAAACCGCGACCACGCATGCCATCACACACAAGCGAATCATAGCGGGCATTGCAACGAAAGTACGGAAGCACACAACGTCAAAACACCAGGGACGGGCCGCAGGTTGTTTGCCCAGGGGAGGCGGGGGCGCGTTCCCAATCAGGACAACTCGTCGCTGAGCAGGCGCATCTCGATGGACGGGGCCATCTTTTCGTGCAGGATGCGGTACACCGACTCCGCAATGGGGATGTCGACCTCGTACTTCTGATTCAGGGCATGAATCCCCTGCGAACCTGTGAAACCCTCCGCCACCATGTCCATTTCGAGGATCGCCGACTTGACCGTGTAGCCCTTGCCGATCATCGTTCCGAGGGTGCGGTTCCGGCTGTGCGGGCTGTACGCCGTGACGAGCAAGTCGCCGAGGTACGGGCTGCCTTTGACGTCGCGGTCGATTTGGTGAACCGCGGCGAGGAACCGCTTCATCTCCTGGCTCGCGTTGCTGACCAGGACGCTGATGAAATTGTCTCCGTATCCGAGGCCGTGCGCGATGCCCGCCGCAATGGCGTACACGTTTTTGAGGACGGCTGCGAGTTCGGCGCCAAAGACGTCGTCG
>JAQCBJ010000113.1 GCA_027621555.1 Bacteroidota bacterium
TTCTCGTAGCCGGGGTGCGCTCCGCCCAACGATTCGCCTTCGCTCGGCCAGCCCGTCTCGGTGATGATGATCTTTTTGTCCGGTTGCGCCTGCTTCACCTGGTAATACATCTGCTTCATGTAGAGCAGCGAGTAGTCCATGTGGCAGCCTTCCCAGTAGGGGTAGCAATTGGCCAAAATCACATCGCACGCCTCCGACAACTTGGGCCGGTCGGCGAATTCGTAGTACGCGTCCACGTACCCGACCGGGACGTCCGGCAGCGCGTTCCGCACCCGGTCAATGCACGCGATGAGTTCCTCTTCCGACATCTCCTCGCGGTACAGCACCTCGTTGCCCACAGCCGCCACGTCGACGAACCCGGCCTGCGCCAACTCGATGAGCCGCGCCATCTCCTCCTCGTTCTTGTCCTT
The DNA here is from genome assembly GCA_027621555.1 of Bacteroidota bacterium. Taxonomy (GTDB): domain Bacteria; phylum Bacteroidota; class Bacteroidia; order Flavobacteriales_D; family Sanyastnellaceae; genus UBA11663. The sequence continues at coordinate 411 of JAQCBJ010000113.1, forward strand.
TTCTTCCCCGAGCCACGCGCCGACCAGCGTTTTGAACCCGTACTCACGCGCCAACTGCGGAATCATGTCGTTGCCTTCCGTGCACGAGAAAATCCGAATCCACTCGGTGTGCGGTTGAAGCAACTCGAGCTTGCGACGGACCTGGGCTTCGGTGAACGTGTCGCCGGGCTTTTGGTCTCCCTCGTAGGGGCTGAAGCAGATGCCGTGCATCTTGGCGGTCAACAAGGATGCACACCGCTGCTGAAGTTGGGTGCGGTCGAGTCCCTCAGGACCGTTTCCAGCGAGCGACAAGATTTTGTCCTCGCGGTAGGACATGTTCATCAATTTCATGGTCAGGATGGGTTGGCGAGTTCAGCGCGCTTGGCGACGAGTTGCTCCTTGATTTGCGCGGCGCGCGCTTCGGTGATGTCGTAGTTCTTCATGATCAGCACCGCCCCAATCACCCCGGCGATGGGGAGGAGGGAGTAAAAGGCGCGCATGCCGGTGACGGCCGATTCGGTGACGTTGCCGGCGTCAAACCCGACAACGGACAGGATGGCGCCACTCAACAAGGCCGCCACGCCAAAGCCCAGCTTAACCATCCACCAGTACACGGCGCCAAGCACGCCTTCACGGCGCTTGCCGGTTTGGAGTTCATCCAAGTCGCACACGTCCGCCGTCATGCTCATCATGATGGTGAACAGGCTGCCAATTCCGAAGGAGTGAAACGGCAGGGCGAACAGGAACAGATACGGTTTGCCTGGCACAAACAAGAACCAAAACAGCACGTACCCCACAATGGAAATCAACTGCGAAACCATGAAGGCCTTCTTCTTGCCAAGCTTCTTCGACATCCACGCCACCACAGGGATGACGAGGAAGGTCGTGATCAACGCGCCCACCGAGCCGTGCATCGCAGGCCAGGTGCCCGCACTTGCCGGATCGCTGTTGAACATGTAGTGCACGATGATCAAAAACGTGAAGGCCGCGATGACGTTGAACGAGTTGAAGATGAGGAAGGTCGCACCCGCGATTTGGCGAAATTGCTTGATGCGGAAGGCCTCAAACGCCGACATGAAAATCTTCCCTACACTGCCCAACACGGCAGAAACGTTGATGGGGGAGAAATCGGTCCGGTCCAAGGTGGACTTGCTCTTGAGAAACAAGGCCGGGATGATGGCGAACAACGTGCACGGAACGGCCACCCAAACCGACAGCTCCCGCACCCCGGAGTCTGCCCCCTCCGGGAACCAGCTCGGGTCGTACAGAATCACCCAAAACCACGGCGCAATCACCCAGGCCCACTGCCCGATGAATTGGGCGACGGCCATGATTTGGGTGCGCTCGTGAAAGTCCTCGCTGATCTCGTACCCCATGGCCACGTAGGGCACGCTGAAAATCGTCAGCCCGAGGTAGAAGACAAGCGACCAGCTCAGGAAGTAGATGAAATTGTAGGTGATGCCGTCGCCTTTGTGCAGCTGCCACATGGCCACATAGGCCAGCCCCATGAGGATGGCTCCGATGAAGACGTACTGCCTCCGCCGTCCCCACTTCGAGCGGGTGTTGTCGGAGACAAACCCCATGATGGGGTCGGTGATGGCGTCAAAAATGCGTGGCAAGAACTGGATGATGCCCCAAAGGAGGGCCGCAAATCCAAGGTCTTGCACCAGCACGATGATGAACACGCCGAGGGCCGCCGGGAACATTTGGTTGGCGAGCATGCCAAAGCCAAAGGCGACTTTTTGGCCCATGGAAACTGATGTGGTGGGTTGATCTTCTTTCATTGTTGGTCCTCTTTGTTGAGTGAAGTCCCGTCGTATAGGGCGTTTCCGAAAGCCAGTATGGGCAGGAAAATGATGTTGAGGAGAGCAATTCCGACACCGAATCCCGCTGATTTGCCGAAGGCCTTGGCCAATCGCAGAGAATCGAGAAGGCTAAGCAAAAAAACCATGACAGGCCCTGCGACTGGAATCAAAATGGTCAAATACAACAACATCCACCACTTGGGACGTTGGACAATTTGGGTGTACACGTAGAAGTTGTACAAGGGGATGAGCACTGCCCAACCGGGCCTTCCTGCTTTGGAGAAGATTCCCCACCAAACGATGACAAAAAACAATGAAACGAGACCTGCCATTGCCAGGGCTGCGATCATTCCACCAACGAGCAGAGAGAGTGGTTCCAATGTCTGTGGAGTCACCAAAAAAATAGATTCAAGCATGTTTGGAATCATCTCAATGAAGTTCGTTGACGATCGCTGTGAATGGTGAGCCGAGGAGATAAGGAGAGAGGTGTGTTCGCATAGATTTTCAGCGTTCGGTTGGGGTGAGGACAACCGTTTGAAGCGCCTGGGCATCCAGCTCGAGGCGGACGTCAACGGGCAAGCCTTCCACGCGTACCGAACGCGGCGTGTCGCCTTGGTTGAAGCAGACGACGGTGTAGGATCCGTCTTCGTTTTCCGTGGCCACGGCCATCACGTCAGCGTCCGCGCAATCGTTGGCAAGCACCGTGGCACCGGGACGAATGAACTTGCTGAAGTGGCACATCACGTCGTAGAGCGGCGTGAAGTACACCTCGTCCTGCTCCGGATCCACAATGACCGGCGCGATGCACCAGTTCTTGAACCAGTTGGGTCCACCCTGACGGTCAAGCACCATGTTCCAATCGACCCAGCCGGCCACCCAGTGGTTGAGGCAGCCGATGATGTCCCGAGCGTAGCGGTGCACCGGGGAGTACTTGGGGTGCAGGTACTTCTTTTCTTCCTCACGCCACGTGAAGCCCCAATCGGTGGCTTCCTTCTGCCAGTACCAATCGTCGTCTTGCCAAACCGGCACTTCCGCGTCGATGCACCCTT
>JAQCBJ010000038.1 GCA_027621555.1 Bacteroidota bacterium
GAACTCCCCCCTTCGCGACGCAGTTGACGGCGCCACGATTTGCGCCATCTCCACCGCCCCCGGTGCGGGAGGAATCGCGGTGGTTCGAATCTCCGGCTCCGACGCCCTCGCTCTCGGCTCCAAGGTCTTCTCCAAGCCCCTCGACGCTGTGGCCGACCGCTCCTTCGCCTTCGGCCGATTCCGCGATGCGGCAGGCACCGTCCTCGACGAAGGACTCGCCCTCATTTTACGCGGCCCCGGCTCCTACACCGGAGAAGACACGGTGGAATTCAACATCCACGGTTCGCAGTTCATCCAGCGCGAGGTGATGCGGGCGCTCATCGAGGCAGGCTGTCGCCAGGCCGGCCCCGGGGAATTCACGCAACGCGCCTTCCTCAATGGCCGCCTCGACCTTACCCAGGCCGAAGCCGTCGCCGACCTCATCGCCGCAGAGCACGCAGGCGCGCACCGCCTCGCACTCGACCAACTTCGAGGCGGCTTCGCCCGCGAGATCAACGCCCTGCGCGAAGCCCTGATTGGCTTTGCAGGCCTCCTCGAACTCGAGCTCGATTTTGCCGAGGAGGACGTCGAGTTCGCGGACCGCGAACGCTTCGACGCCCTGCTCGCCGACCTCCTCTCCCGCGTCGGCCGCCTCGCGGACAGTTTCGCGACCGGCAACGCGATGAAAGAAGGCATCCCTGTCGCCATCGTCGGCGCCCCCAACCGAGGCAAGTCCACCCTGCTCAACGCCCTCCTCGGCGACAACCGGGCCATCGTCTCGGACATCCCAGGAACGACTCGCGACACCGTGGAAGACGCCTGCACGATTGACGGCCTTCGGTTCCGGTTCATCGACACGGCGGGCCTTCGCGACACAGACGACGTCGTCGAAGCCGAAGGCATTCGTCGTGCTTTGGCCAAGGCCTCCAGCGCCTCCACAGTCCTGCTCCTTTTGGACGCCAGCACCGATGCCCACGAAGACGTCCAAGCCCGAATCGACGCCCTCGATCTCGCTCATGACGCCCACGTCATTGTCGTTTGGAACAAGTGCGACCTCGCTCCTGCTCCCTCAAGCGTCGGCGACGTCCCCACGCTGTCGCTGAGCGCATCGACGGGCCGCGGACTCGAAGAATTACGAAAGGCTCTACTCGAGCAGCACCGCGCCGACGACCAAGGCCACCAACTCGTCGTCACCAACTTGCGGCACTTCGAAGCATTGACCTCGGCCAAGGCCGCGCTTCAAGCTGTTCGAGACGGACTCGGCAACGGCATTCCCGGCGATTTGGTCGCTGTCGATGCACGCCAGGCCCTTCACCACCTCGGGGAAATCACCGGCGCCGTGCATGCCGACGACATCCTCGGCCACATCTTTTCCCATTTCTGCATCGGGAAATAAGATGCGACCTCCGCGAGGCCACGCTTCGGCATCAAGAGCGACCGGCCCACGAAAAAGGGCGCCCCTTTTGGGACGCCCTTCACACAAACCTGATCGAATGCAGGTCACTCACGCATGACGCGAGTCACCTCGCGTTCCGTGCCGTTGGTGACCTGGATGAAGTACATGCCCGCGGGCACGTCGTTCAAGTCAAGATCGAAAGTCGTTTGGTCTCCCAAGAATTCGCGCAGCGCCACACGGCCCATGGCGTCCAGCACCTCCGCCTGCAAGCCCTCGCCCACCGGCATGTTGACGCTCAGCGTCACGCGACCCGTGGTCGGATTGGGGTACGCCTCGACCCACATGTCCTCACCCAAACGTGCACCGTTGCATGCGCTTGAGTTGCTGTCACCTGCAGTGAAGCTGCACGCGGGGGCATAATCGCTGCTTCCGCTTGCGCAGTTCGTGCGCACCTGCCACTCGTACGTGGTGTTGTTGCTTAGGCTGCTCGCGGTGATTGCCGTAGACGTCGTCGTGGCCTCTGAACCCCATGACGTCGAACCGGCCACCCTCAATTGCACCGTGTAGTCCAAGGCGTCAGGCATGGCGTCCCACGTCAGATCCGCGCGCTTGCGACGAATGGTCGTGGCTTGGGTTCCCGATGGCGCAGTGCAAGGTCCACCCGTGCTGCATGGAGAACAGCTGGAACCGCCGCAATCCACCCCTTCTTCGTCTCCGTTTTGGATGCCGTCGTCGCACGTCGCTGGGCAAGCTGCGCAGCTCGAACCTCCGCAGTCCACACCTGTTTCGTCTCCGTTTTGGATGCCGTCGTTGCAGGTGGGTTCAGGACAGGCTGGGCAATTGGCTCCTCCACAATCCACACCCGTCTCGTCACCGTTCTGAATGCCGTCGTCACAGGTTGGTTCCACAGGCGCGCCACATCCGTTGCTCGAGGTCAGGCTTGCGCGGGCACCTCCCGGAGCAAACAACGCGTCCATGCGCAACGATTGGCCTTCCGTAAACAGGTTCATGCACGCGTCGTCGGAATAATCCATGTAGTTCTGCACCATGTCCACCGATCCGCAGCTCACGTGACCTTGGGCGCACCCGTAGTTGGGACCGTCCGAAGCGGGTGTGTCGCTGACGAAATCGTCCACGCTGCAGCCTCCGTCGCCCCAAATGTGACGCAGGTTCAACCAGTGCCCCACTTCATGCGTGGCCGTCCGCCCCAAATCAAACGGCGCCGTCGCCGTTCCGGTCGTGCCGAAGTACGCATAGTCGATGACCACACCGTCGGTCGAGGCAGGGCCACCCGGAAATTGAGCGTAGCCCAGAAGTCCGCTGCTGAGGTTGCACACCCAAATGTTCAAGTACGACGACGGGTCCCAAGGGGCGAGCCCCTGCCCGCTCGACTTCATGCCGTCGTTCGCCGAGAACGAAGGCTTGTTGGTCTGCTTGCGACGGATGCCGTTGGTCGTGTTGCCATCAGGGTCCACGCTCGCCAAACAAAATTCGATGTTGGTGTCAATGGCCTGCGACCACGTGTTGTTGGCATCGCCGTTGGTGCGCCGAAAATCCTCATTGAGCACGTCAATCTGAGATTGGATTTGGGCGTCCGAGATGTTCTGCGACCCGGTCTTGTAGATGACGTTCACCACAACAGGAATGGAAACCGTCACCGGCCCTCGCAGTTGTGGCGTGCGTTCAAAATCACGGGTGAATTTCTCAATGTCGCGCATGTTGTCTTGCAACTCGGGGTGCAGTTCAAGCAAGCGATCGAGGTTGCCCATGGTGTGGCAGCTGCGGGTTTGGGCATTCATGCTGACACCCAAAACGAGGGCCATCAGGAAGAGGGAGAAATGCTTCATGAAATAGGATTTAGGAGTGATTGTTTCGCAGAAAGTAGACGTAATCCTTTGAATGCCAAATTGATAAGGACATAATCTGACGGTTTGTGAACGGTTTGTGAACAACTCCTCTCCCCAAACAAAAAGCCCGGACCTCTCGGCCCGGGCTTTCCTCAAGGTCAGCGACCTCTGGTTGTATTCATCATCGCTGGATGGCCAAGCGCTTCACGCTCACGCCACGCTCGTCGCTGAGCATCACGTTGTACGTGCCGCTGCTCAGGCCGGACAAGTCCAGAACCGTGTTGCCTTGCAGCGCCACATTCTGCTCCGTCCAAACCACGCGGCCTGCGCCGTCCAGCACTTGAACCGTCACGCCCGTATGGAAGCCAGCGACCGTCAAGGTCACTTCGCCCGTAGTGGGGTTCGGGAACATGCCAAACGCCAAACGCGCCTCTTCCACGCCGTCCTCGACTTCACCCACGCAGTCGCAGTTCTCGTCGATCGTGTCGTTGATGGTCGTCTCGTCACCGTCGTCACACGCGTCACCCGGATACACACATGACCCATCATCTTCGAACGCGGTGGGGTTGAAATTGCATGCTGCCTGGTCGGTGCAACCAGGAAGGCATCCCAATTGCTCCGAGTACAGAAACTCGACGTCCCCAAAGGAAATTCCGGCCTCAAACACGTACCCGTTGTCCCCTGCCCAGTAGTCGCAAATTTCCAAGACCCATACTCCATTCGACGGGCAGCCATCCAAACTTGGCCACGCGCCCTCGGACGAGTAGGTGCCGGAAGGCAGGCTTTCACCCGTCGATACGTTGTCAGCCTCTTCGTTGAGGGTTCCCAAACCCGCGTCCTCGGACCACGCATAGTCGTACCCAACGCCAGGCCCAGTCCCCCCTATTTCCGGCTCGCCCAAATCAACCCCAGATCCAGGGTAGGAGCTCAAAATCAATTCCTGACCGTTTGGACAAATCAACGTAATGTCCAAATCCCCCAAGAAGGAGTGCTCCATGTTGGCGGATACCAAGGTGACTTCCGCCGTATCCGAAAGCCCATACGTTTGGAGTGGGATTTCGTAGCACGTAAAGACATCCCCAAGTTCCATTGGCAAGTCTTCGTTGTCGTAACAATCGCAAATGCCGTCTTCGTTGGAATCCAGAATGCAATTGCCTCCGCATACACCCACCGCATCCAACTGGCCGCCATCACAATCGCAATCGCCCTCAGGGATGTCAGAGCAACCACATTCGTAGACAGCACCAGGTCCACCGCAGACGCCACATTCATCCAACACACCGTCGCAATCGTCCAATTCATCGCAAATGCCATCTCCATCTTGGTCGTTCACGCACATTCCCGAACAATCGTAATACTCCTCAGGGTACTCGCAGGAACCGTCCTCGGCAGTGGCTTGGTTGTCAAAGTTGCATGCCGCCGGATCTGTGCATCCCGGAACAGGGGCGTGGAAGTCAATGTATCCGTGAAAGGAATCGATGTAGGCTCCCTCAGCCACCCCTTCAGGAAAAATTTGAGCCGCTCCTGAGATGTAGACATGGTTGCTGGTTGTCACGCGCGCAATGAGCACCCGAGAATCCGAGCCTGCGACACTGTTTGGAGCGTCTCCGAGGACAAAGATGGCACCGTTGTAAACCTCCAGCTCACAAATGCTGGCGCCCCAATCGTCTCCTCCAATGATCGCTGAACTCGGGATTTGGCCTGGTTCGTCGGCACCCAACATCCCAATGGTCCAGAACGTATCGAATTCGTTCAAGGCCGAATCTGGGCTTGCCCAAGACGCCGATGTGTTCGCCTCATCGAGGGTCGGGGTGCCCCCCAACGGATTCCAACATCCTCCTGGCGCGTCTATCTGCAAGGCCTCCAATTCAGGGTAAGCCACGGTGTCTGAGAACAGGGCTGAAAGTTCATCCGATTCGTTCTCCAGGTTGAGGTAAACCAAGTAGCTCTTGAATCCCGCAAGTGCACCCGATTCAAAAGTGGTGTCCAATTCGATGGTGACCAACAAATCTTCGATAACCTCGTCGCTGTCGCAAGTCTCGTTGTCATTCAAATCCCAGCAAGAACCGTCACAGTAATACCCCTCTTCGGGGTACTCACAGAATGCTTCATCGGTGGCATCCACGAGGTAGTTGCACGCCATTTCGTCCGTGCAACCCGCGATTTCGAGCTCGTCGCATACGCCATCGCCGTCGGCATCTATCAAGCATTCACCTTCGCAGTTGTAGTACAACTCGGCGTATTCGCACGAATCGTCGTCGTCCGTGGCAAGTGGCACGTAGTTGCACGCATTGACGTCCTGGCATCCAGGAACTTCCAATTCATCGCAGAATCCGTCCCCGTCTTGATCGTTCACACACGCGCCGTCGCAATCGTAGTACTGCTCGGCATACACGCAGTTGCCGCCGTCGTCGGTGGCCTCTTCGTTGTAGTTGCAGGCGTCCATGTCTGTGCAACCTGGGACTTCAAACTCGTTGCAAACGCCGTCGCCATCGTCGTCGTTGACACATTCTTGATCACAATCGTAGGGGAAAGAGGCGTAGGTGCATGAACCGTCGTTGTAATCCACGTCAGGATCGTAGTTGCAAGCCTCCGGATCGTCGCACCCAAACACCAAGCAGGATTCGAAATCACAGCTTTGGTCTTCAAAGGTTGCCTCAGGGTTGTAGTTGCATGCAAAAGGAATCATGCAACCGTAGATGTCGTCAGTGTCGCAGATGCCGTTGTCGTTTTCATCGGCTTCGCACGTCCCTCCGCATTCATCCAAGGCGTCGTTGTACAAACAAGATCCGTCGTCACACCCCGCACCTCCATCGAAGTTGCAAGCATCCACGTCCGTGCATCCTGCGTATGCGTCGCCGCCGCAGTTGCCACAAGCATCTTCAAACAAGCACGAGCCGTCGTCACAGCCTGCTCCAGCGTCGTAGTTGCACGCCATTTCATCGGTGCATCCGTCATAGTCATCTCCTCCGCAGTTGCCGCAAACGTCTTCGTACAAACATGAACCGTCGTCGCACCCCGCCCCTGAATCGAAATTGCAGGCTGAGTCGTCCGTGCAGCCCTCGTAGAAGCTGCCTCCGCAATTCCCACAGACATCTTCTTCCAAACACGAACCATCGTCGCACCCTGCCTCAGGGTCGAAGTTGCACGCTCCAGGATCTGTGCACCCTTGGTAGGCATTTCCACCACAATTGCCACACGCGTCCAAATACTCGCAAGAATCGTCGTCACAACCGGCTTCCGCATCGTAGTTGCATGCCGTTTCGTCCGTGCAGCCGCCGTACTCCGTGCCCCCGCAATTTCCGCATTCGTCGCTGTACAAGCAGGAACCGTTGTTGCACCCTGCAGCCGGATCAAAATTGCACGCGTTGCTGTCCGTGCATCCAGCATACCCTTCTCCTCCACAAACACCACACTGGTCGTAGAATTGGCATGAGCCGTCGTCGCACGTCGCCATCATGTCAAAATTGCATGCCAAGAAATTGGTGCAGCCTCCCGTACCGGTTCCTCCACAATCGCCACAAGCATCCGCATAAAGGCATGAACCGTCGCTGCACGATGCATCCGCATCAAAGTTGCAGGCCTGTTCGTCGGTGCAGCCCAGTGTTCCAGACCCTCCACAAATTCCGCATTCGTCCTCTTCCAGACACGAGCCGTCATCCAACGTGGCGAACGAATTGAAGTTGCACGCATTGACGTCGGTGCATCCTAAAATTTCGCTGTCACAAATCCCATCTCCGTCCACATCCTCTTCGCATCCACCGCCACAAATGCCCAGTGCATCAAATTGGTTGCCGCTGCAGTCGCAGTCGCCTGCTGGGACATCGGCACAACCGCAGTCGTAAATCTCACCGGGACCGTTGCACACCCCGCAGGCATCGAACGATCCCACGCAGTCGTCCACGTCGTCGCAAATGCCGTCCGCGTCAGAGTCGGCTGTGCATTCGCCGCCACAAACACCCAAAACATCCAGTTGATTGCCGTCGCAGTCGCAGTCGTCTTCTGGAATATCCGCGCATCTACACTCGTAGATTTCGCCTGGACCATTGCACACGCCGCAAGCATCGTAAGCGCCGATGCATTCGTCGACGTCATCGCAGATGCCGTCGACGTCCGCGTCTGCGGCGCACGCCCCCCCACATACGCCCAAGGCGTCGAGCTGGTTGCCATCGCAATCGCAGTCGCCAAACGGGATGCCATCCCCTCCGCAAACCCCGCACTCGTCCGCATACAGGCATGAGCCGTCGTCGGTGTTGGCACTCGAATCAAAGTTGCATGCCAATTCATCCAAGCAACCCAAAACCTCGTAGATGCAGGACCCATCGTCGTATTCCGCGCTGGCGTCGTAATTGCTCGCTTCCGAATCCGTACAACCGCAAGCGTTGGGCGCGGACGCTTGCCCATACGTTCCCGGCCCATCGAATTCCAAGCTGATCTGTTGTTGATCGGCACCTACTCCGAGAGGGAATACTTGGTAATTCATCTGCCCGGAAATGGAACCCGCGGTCGTGACTTGAGCGATGAGCACACGCATGTTGGCGTCAGGCAAGCCGTTGGCCGCTGTGTTCAAAATGTACCACGACGCGCCAGTAAGTGTCGTGCTTGTGAGGTTGGTTGCGCCTGGCGTCAAGAAATAGGGGGTCACCGGTTGGTTGACATCCTCGACGACAGAAGGATCTGCCGCACCCGCGATGCCTGAGGTCGAGGCTGGCCCTGTCAAACCGATGGTCGCATACGTATCGTCGGCCAAATCTGGGAACACAGGCAAAAACGCCGGGTTGATCCCCGAGGCATTCCATGAACTGTTGAAAGCGCTGTTGAACGCCCCATCAGGCGTATGAATCAACAAGCTCGCGTTGTCGTTACCAAAGACCGCACTCATGCGGTCTGTAGCATCCTGCATTTGAACGTAAAAGCGATACACGGTCCCCCCTTCGCCCACGGCAGATGAGGCTTCAACGACCAAAGGGAAGTCCACCCCTGGCGCTGCGTCAGCGCCACAGGAGCAGAAGTCGCACGATCCGTCGTCAATCGTAGCCGCCAATACGTAGTTGCATGCGATGGAATCGGTGCACCCCGAAGTTTCCTCAGAGTCGCATACGTCGTTGGCATTCTCGTCGGCCAAGCACCCCCCTCCACACACGCCCAAAGCATCAACCTGGTTGCCATCGCAATCGCAGTCGCCTTCCGGGAAATCCGCACATCCACACTCGTAGATTTCGCCAGGGCCGTTGCAAACGCCACACGCATCGTACGTACCCACGCAGTCGTCCACATCGTCGCAGATGCCATCCGCATCAGAATCTGCCGCGCATGCTCCTCCACACACACCGAGCGCGTCCAGCTCGTTGCCGTCGCAATCGCAGTCTCCAGCAGGGATGTCCGCACATCCACACTCGTAGATTTCGCCTGGGCCGTTGCATACCCCACAAGCGTCGTACCCACCCACGCAGTCGTCCACATCGTCGCAGATGCCATCCGCATCAGAATCTGCCGCGCATGCTCCTCCACACACGCCAAGCGCATCGAGCTGGTTGCCACTGCAATCACATTCGCCAGCAGGGATGTCGGCACAACCGCATTCATAAATCTCCCCTGCACCGTTGCATACACCACACGCATCGTACGCACCTACGCAGTCATCCTCGTCGTCGCAGATGCCGTCCTCGTCGTCGTCAGCCATGCATTCTCCACCACACTCTCCAACCGCGTCGTTGTACAGACAGGAATCATCGTCCGCTGTTGCATTCGCATTGTAATTGCATGCCTCAGCATCCGTGCATCCTGAAAGGTCACATCCTGTAGAACAACTGCCTACAAAAGTGCCCGTGCCATCAAATTCAGTTTGGACTTGAACTTGATCCGCTCCTACGCCGAGAGGGAAGACCTGGTAGTTGATTTGGCCTGACACCCACCCGGAGGTAGTCACCTGCATCACCAGAACGCGCAAGTTCTCGTCCGGCAATCCGTTGGCTGCGGTATTCAACACGTACCAGGACGCCCCGGTGAGCGTTGTGCTTTCCAAATTCGTTGCCCCAGGAGTCAGGAAAAACGGGGTGATGGGCTGGTTGGCGTCCTCCACAATGGAAGGATCTGCAGCCCCAGCGAGCCCGGATGTTGACGCAGGCCCTTCCAAGCCAATTGTCGCATATGTGTCGTCCGCCAATTCGGGAAACACGGGAAGAAAGGCCGGGTTGATGCCCGAAGCGTTCCAAGAGCTGTTGAAGGCACTGTTGAACACTCCGTCAGACGCATTCACGAGCAAACTTGCTTGATCGTTGCCGTACACCGCACTCATGCGGTCTGTGGCATCGGCCATGTTGACGTAGAATCGGTAGACCGTTCCGCCGCTTCCAACGGCAGGGGTGGATTCGACGGTCAGGGTGTATTGGGAAAGGCCGAGAAGGTGAAAGCCTCCCATCAACAGCACGGCAAATGAAAAATTCTTCATGGTTAGGATTGCGTTGAGTGTAGGTCCCAAGATAACCCAATCGAAAAAGCTCACCCACGGAAGGCTCACCAAGCGCATTGGTCATCACGCGACAAAAAAAAGCCCGGGACGTTTCCCGGGCTTTCAAGTAGATTGTTGAATGAATCCTTTTGTGGGGCCAAAGCCCTCTGGAATCCTTGATTAGTGTTGGATGGCCAAGCGCTTCACGCTCACGCCACGCTCGTCGCTGAGCATCACGTTGTACGCGCCGCTGCTCAAGCCAGACAGGTCCAGAACCGTGTTGCCTTGCAGCGCCACGTTCTGCTCCGTCCACACCACGCGGCCGGCGCCATCGAGCACCTGTACCGTCACCCCCGTGTGGAAGCCAGCAACCGTCAAGGTCACCTCTCCCGTCGTGGGGTTGGGGAACATGCCAAACGCCAAACGCGCCTCTTCCACGCCGTCCTCGACTTCACCCACGCAGTCGCAGTTTTCGTCGATTGTGTCGTTGATGGTGTTCTCATCTCCGTCATCGCACGCGTCCCCTACCAAGATGCAGGAGCCGTCGTCTTCCGTGGCCAACTCTTCGTAGTTGCAGGCATCCATGTTGGTGCAGCCCATTACTTCCAACTCGTCGCATACGCCGTCGCCGTCCGCGTCGTTCAAACAGTTGCCATCGCAATCGAGGTAATCCTGTTCGGGGTAGGTGCACGACCCGTCATTGTCGGTGGCTTCTTCGTTGTAGTTGCAGGCCGTAGCGTCTGTGCATCCAGGCACCTCAAGCTCATCGCAAATGCCGTCTTCGTCCGCATCGTTTACGCAGTTGCCTTCACAATCGAGGTAGTCCTGTTCGGGGTACGTACACGAGCCGTCATCGTCGGTGGCATCCATGCTGTAGTTGCAAGCCGTTTCATCCGTACAGCCCGCGACCTCGAGCTCGTCGCACACCCCGTCGCCGTCTGTGTCCATCAAGCAGTTGCCGGCGCAATTGTAGTACTCCGCAGCGTACTCACACAGGTCGTTGTTTTCGTCCGTGGTGTCCGCGTTGTAGTTGCACGCCGTTTCGTCCGTGCAACCTTCGATTTCAAGCGGATCGCAAACGCCGTCCCCGTCCGTGTCAGCCAAGCAGTCCCCGTTGCAATCGTAGCCAAACTCGGGGTAATCGCATTCCAACTCATTCGAGAGGGTCGCTTCTGGATCGAAGTTGCACGCGGCCATGTCCATGCAGCCCTGACACGATAGGTATTCACACTCTTCGTTAGGGTCAGGGTAGTTCGCATCAGGATTGTAGTTGCACGCGTTGGCTTCCATGCATCCGCAAACGTTGACTTGACCAAAGGTTCCCAATCCATCAAAGGATGACGTCATTTCAATGTCGGCGTCTTGGTTGCCTTGTGGGAACACTTGGTAGTTCAAGGTGCCGCTGATGCTTCCTGAGGTCGTGATTTGCATGAGCAGGACACGGCCGTCCGCATCAGGCAAGCCATTGACTGCCGGAGGCAGGACAATCCAGCTCAAGCCTGGGTCGGTGTCCGACGTAAATCCTGTCGCACCGTCCGTGGTGAAAAAGTTCGTCAGGTCCATGTCGAGATCAACCAAAATCGGGTTCGCGTAGCCTGCTCCAGGAAGCGATGCCGAAGTCGTCAGGCCAATGGTCGCGTACGAATCGTAAACAATTTCTGGGTAATCGATGTACAAAGCAGGGTTAATGCCCTCGGCACTCCAACCCGTGTTTAACGGGCTGTTCCAAGCTCCCTCGGGCACGTTGATGGTCATGGGCGCGTCCACGTTGCTGTATACGGCGCTCACGCGGTCCGTAGCGCTGATGGTGTTCACGTACACGCGGTACGTCGTCATGCCTTCCAAACCAGCGACGGCCGTGTCAATCGAAACGGTATCCACCGTCAACGTGAAGGCATTTTCCGCACATGAGCAGTATTCGCAAGAACCGTCTTCGTCGGTCGCTTCAGCGCTGTAGTTGCAGGCCATGCCGTCCGTGCAGCCCAAAATCTCGTCCTCGTCACACACTCCGTCGTTGTCCGAATCTGGTGTGCCTTCACAATCGCAGAAGTAGTCAGGGATTCCTTGACAAGAACCGTCGCTGACGTTGGCCATGGGGTCGTAGTTGCACGCATCTTGGTTGGTGCAACCGAACACTTCGTCTCCCGCACAGACCTCTTCGTTAAATTCTGAGGCTTGCGTGCAATCTCCACCGCACACGCCGATGGCGTCGAGGTATTCGCAAGAGCCGTCATCCTCCGTAGCATCCTCGTTGAAGGTGCAGGATTCTGGGTCCGTGCAACCAGGCACCACCTGCGGCGGCTCGACGCTGAAGCTCTCGGACATGTACACGTCATTCGCTCCCAAGCCCAAACCGAATACTTGGTAGTTCAACGTGCCCGACACGCCCCCTGCCGTGGTGACCTGAAGGATCAAAACCCGAAGATTCTCGTCTGGCAAGCCGTTGGCCGCTGTGTTCAAAATGTACCAAGAGGCACCCGTCAACGTGGTGCTCTCCACCGCGGTTGCTCCGTTTGTTTGAAAGTACGGTGTGATGGGTTGGGCAGAATCCTCCACAATGCTAGGGTCTGCTGCACCGGGGATTCCGGATGTGGACGCCGGACCTGTCAATCCAATGGTCGCGTAGGTGTCGTCTGCCATATCAGGGAAGGCAGGCAAAAAGGCAGGGTTGATGCCCGAGGCACTCCAGCTTCCGTTGAACCCAGAATTGAAGGCGCCTTCGGGTGTGTTGATGTACAAGCCCGCCTGGTCGTTTCCGTACACCGCACTCATTCGGTCTGTACCGTCTTGCATCTGCACATAGAATCGATACGTGGTCAAGCTATCCTGGGTGGCCGGAAAGGACTCTACAACCAGCGGATATTGGGCGGAACCCAAAGTTTGAAGCCCCATGAAAAGGAGCGCACAAAACGTAAGATGTTTCATGAATAATAGTGGATTAGTGATTTCGGGGTGAAGTTAGTCGTTTGGGCTTCCATGTGAATGACAAATGACTCACAAGCAATCAACACTTTCCACTTGAAAAGCGTCTTGATGTGGACAACCTCAATTTCTCCACGCTTCGACGGAAGTTCTCCGTGAGAGGGGCCCTCTGCATGGCCTCTCCTCCGTAACTTGCTCGACTGAACATTCCTTACCTGAATGAATTCCCGATTCACCTGCAATCTCCTTGAGGCGTTTTGTCCCACGTGGGCAAGTGGAACAGTTGGCGTCGTGCTCCTCATCGCAAGTGCGCTCTCCAGCGTCTTGCATGCCGAAACGCATGCCCCAGTTCTGCCACCCGCGACCATCACCAGTTCAGAGACCACCCTGTGTTTGGGATCGTCTGTGACTTTTACGCTTGGCGCATTAGAGAATCCGATTTCCGACATCGACTCGATTCCATGGGTCATTTCGTTTGGAGAAATCGTTCTGAACGAGGCCAACATGAGTGCTTACCTCACGCTCGATACGCTTGACGTATCGGGAGGGCCTTCGTTGAGCGATTGGAGCCAGTCGACCACGCTGACCTTTGAACCTCACGTCCAAGGGTGCTACACGGTGAGCGTTGATCCATACGTCTTCTACACCGGAACCATCCAAAACGTCGGTTCATCCACAATCATCGTGGCCGATGCCCCTGCAAAACCACAATTCATTGGATTCAATGACGTCGTGCAATGCGACGGAGGAATTGTGGATGGCGGGGTGTACTCGAGCACCATCGGCGAGGTGGACATGACCTTGTCGTACACGTTCGCGGATGCTGCGGGCAACCCCGTAGCTGGTGGCAACGATCCTGAAGGAGATGGAAGCTACACTCAGCCCCTTTCTGGCGTGGCGTGCGACGGACCAAATGGCGACTTGACCTACACCTCTCCCCCGTTGCCGGTGGGTGCGTATTTCTTCGAGGCTGTTGCCGAAAACGTGTGTGGAGACTCCAGCAACCTTGTGGCGTTCGAAATCGTCGCCTTCCCGGCCTTCGGATTGAGTTCAGATGCGGTCTGCACGTCGGAATCTGCGCTTGTGATCAGTGACCTCGACACCAACGATTACGCCATGTCAGATGGCACGTTGCCTATGGCAACATCCCTTTGGAGCAACGGCGGGGAAAGTTTGGACTCCAACGTGTTTGTTGCTCCTGCCGATGGCGACACGTTCACGCAAGTGGTTTCGCTGCACTACGAGCTTTTGGGTGACGAAGCAACGTGCGTATCCGAGCAAGACGCGAGCCAAGTCGTTCACACCCCGGGCTCGATTGACTTGGTGATTGCCGGAGGACTTGAGTCCAACCCTTCCTTGGTATGTGACGGCGAAGCCTTGGAACTTTCGCTTGACAACGTTTCCGGGGCCGATCCGGTGGAGACGTTTGCCTGGACGACCACGGTACCTCCGAGTTCGTCCGGCCCCACAACCTACACGTGGGAATCCTTCGAAGTAGATGTAGCGGGCACCATCGTTCAAACTTCAGTTTGGTCGGACGGCACCACATGCGAAAACGAATTGACGTTTGAACTGTTCGTCAACCCTCAGCCGGAGTTGGTTTGGTTTGACAGCGACGCCAACGTCTGCGAAGACAGCGATGCCGGACTGATCCTTCAAACGAGCTTCTCTGCGACGTCAAACGTGAACATCGTGTGGGAACTGGAAAGCGGGGTCTCAGACACCGTATCAGCGACGGGAAATTCCAACGTGCCCATCTTGTTGACGGGCGACAACTTCGGTGTCGCCGCACAATACACCGTCTTCGCTACTCCCATCGACGCCTTCGGGTGTCAAGGCAACGCCATTGAAGGTTTGGTTGAAGTGTTCGCACGCCCCGCCGCATCGGCATCTTTCAGTGAAGTGTGCGAAGGGGGTACGGTCATCCCGACAGGGGTCGCGACAGGGGCTGCCTTCAGCTATGCTTGGACCTTCAACGGTTCGCCATTTGCTGGACAAGGAGCAAATGGAGCTTCACCCGAATTCACCAACGTGGCCTGCGGCGACGTGGTGGGCCTTTCTTTGGAACGCACCTACATCATCGACGATGCACCCTATGTGTTGACCTGTCCCTCTGATGCTTTCGAGCAGGTTTTGGACGTCGTGGCCGTACCTCAGCCGGAGGTGTCTACCGCATCCACTTTATGCAACGGATTGGATGTGGTCTTGGACCTCGCTGAGCTCAACAGCGGTCTGGAATGTGTGGCACCTTTGTTCTCCTACACGTGGACCATCGACGACGGCGCCACACAAGCGACGTATGCCGGTCCTGGACCCCACACCGTGCCTGCAGGCGGCTACACCAACCTTACGGTGACCGTGGACTCTGAGTCCCAAGGCACGTCGGGATTGATTTGCAGCGCTTCGAGTGTGTTCGACTTCGAAGTCGACGAAAACCCCGTGTTGGATGCCTTACCTCCCGATTGGGTGTTGTGCACTGGTAGCTCGCTGGACATCACCGCCGTCATGGCCAACAACCCCAACGACGACGTGGCGTATTCTTGGAACAACGGAGACACCCCTGCGGTGTTTGACATTGTTCAACCGAGCGCAGAAAGCCCCAATGCAAGCATTTCCCTTGCTGCGGGAAGCACGGCCACGGTAGGAACGGTGATCTTGAGCGTGGTTGACGCGGGAGGATGTGTTGCCGAAGTGAGCACGGTGGTGGACGTTTGGGAACTGCCGATCAATCAAGGGGTCAGTTGGTCCGCCAATGACATCTGCTCCGGCGACGAATTGGTGATCAACATCGCAGGATTTGACTCTGACCCTTCCAACACCAACAACATAGGGTACACCTGGACTGCGGAAGGCAGCAACGGTGTAGAATACCAACTCTCTGCAGGTCCTGCGTTGGAAGACACGGTGATGGATCTGACCATTCCCAACCAGTTCTTCGATTTGGTTGTGCCCATGTCACTCACGTTCACCTTGGACTTGGACGACGGAACGTGCCAAAACCAAGAAGTTTGGGCCGACGTGGTCAACGTTTACCCTAACCCCAGAGTGAACAACACCTCGGACAACGGCGTGTGCATGGGCTCCGATTGGCAAGGGGAGCTGGTGGGCGCCACGGACTTGGAGTGGACCAACCAAGAAGGATTGACCTACAGCGGCAACGATCCTGAAGGGGATGGCATCACGTGGACGGTGCCGTGGAGTGAAATCGACATCTCCACGACGGGTGTTACTGTTGTTCCGTTCCCTTTGACAGCCACGTCTGATTATGGAGTGTTGCAGTGCAGCCGGACATGGAACTTGAATTTGGCCGTTCTTGAAAATCCGGCCATCAACCTCAACACCATCAACGTCCCCGAATCCATTTGCGTGGAGGCGACCGAGACGGTGTCGAGTTCCTTGCAGCCCCAAACTGGGCAAGGTCAACCCATCACCTACCAGTGGAGCAACTCGGGTTCGCAAACGTTCATCATCCAATCGACGGGAGGCACCGGAAGTGCGGTCGACATCACCGTAGATGACTTGCCTGAAATTCCTAACGAAGGCACCTTGGCGTTTTCGATCACGGACTCGAGGGGCTGCACGGTGGACACCACCTACACCCTGATCATCCACGAACTTCCGGTCATGGGAACCTTGAGCGTCGACCCACTTGTGGGCTGCTCTGAAGAGGAAATTGCGGTAGAAATGACGGGGGTCACTGTGGACGACGGTTTGGACCTCAACGACGTGGAATACACGTGGGGTGGCAGCATCGCAACGGGTACCGTGGACTTCGAGGGGACAGGGAGCTCTGTCATCGCCATTCCAGAAATCGAAGAAGTTGCGTTCCAGGATTTCGTGGCGCCTGAGGAGCTGGAACTGGAGCTGACCATCAGCATCGCCGGATGCGAGTCTTCCGACTCATGGACCAGCCAAGTGGACATTTACCCGGGTCCTGAACGCACGGCGGACAACATGCTAATTTGCTCTGGCCAAGATTGGGAAGCCACCGTGACGGGCTGCGAGGTGCTGACGGTGTACGGCCAAAATGGCCTTCCGGACATCACGTGGACCACGACGGACCCTGAAGTTGGCATGGACATCGTCTTGACCCAAGACTACATGTTGGCCCCAACGGGAACGGGACAAGCACAAGCCCAGAGCACGTTCAACTTTTACGCAGGCGTGACTTACCCCGACGTTTCATTGACCTGTTTCACGGAGAGATCATTCCCCTTGGGACTGAGGCAAGCCCCTGAATTCAGTGTCCTTGGAGACGACACCAGCGGTCCAAGCGCGGATGTGGTGTTGTGCGAGGGAGAAGACCTCACCTTGACCGGCACGGCGGTCCTGAACAACGTCACCATCACGTACGATTGGCAACAGTATGAATTGAATGGCGTCGGCGACCTCGTGCTCGTGCCTGTGGCGACAACGTCCGACGACGAGGCCTACTTTGTGGACGTGGTCCCTTCCGGAGACTTGGACCAGCCCACGCTCGTTGAAGGTGTGGCAGCAGTCACGTACTCCGGTTACAACAACTCCGGAGATTTTGAATGCGTGGTGGAAGAGCCTTGGAGCTTCCAGGTTTTGCCCAACCCCGTGGTGGAATGGAACATCCCGGAGACGCATGTCTGCAGCGGGGAAAACGCCATGGTCGAAGTCGCTCTGCTGGCCGGTGCGACGTCTTTGAACGGCGTGAATGTCGAATGGGACTGGGATTGGGATGTGAGTACTTTAAGCAGCACGGTGCACACCACCGAGCCCAACGACGTACTCGACATCGAATCCCTCTACGAAAGCACGCTCTCAGGCATGTTTGAGCAAGACCTTTCTGTGGTGGTGACGGACAGCTACGGATGCATTTCCAACATCAGCGAGAACAGCTTCACAGCCTTGGAAGTGCCGGACGTGAATTTGGAGCGATCCTACGTGTGCGACAACGAGACGCTCGAAGTGCTCGGCACCGGAGCCGACGTGTACACGTGGTCGCCGGACGTGGCTGGGTTGGATGCCGAGCTTTTGGACGCGGTTTACTTCCCCAACTACGTTCCCACGGGAGACTCCGTCCAAACCTTGGTCTTGAACCAACCCGCCAACGGCGACGTGATCACACTGGTCGGTCAATTGGTCTACCCCTTGGACGAGACCACCACGCTGACTTGCGAGGCCACCAAAGACATTGTGCTGATTGTCTTCGACCTTCCCGTGCTGGATGCCACGTTTGCTTCCGATCCTGCGCCCTACTGCGAAGGGGAGGTGATGACCTTTGAAGACGCCAACACGGAAGGCACCCCCAACACCATCTCCTACACGTACTGGACCTCGGGCGGTTTGGAATCCGAAGACGACCCTTCGAACGCCACCTCCTTCACGCTCTTCAGCGAAGCCACGGAATTCGAAGTAACCAAACACGAAGTGAACCTCATTCAAGGGGTCGGCACGACGTGCAGCGTCATGGAAAGCTACACGTTCGATGTCATCGCCAACCCCCTCATTTCGTTGGAGGCCAACGCGGGAATTTGCCAAGACGGCTCGGGCGTCCTGACATGCCAGGTCAGTGACCCCGACCCAAGCTTCACCTACAACGTGAATTGGACTCCCTCCTCCAACGTCAATGCCG
>JAQCBJ010000114.1 GCA_027621555.1 Bacteroidota bacterium
AGAACCCGACTGATTCGAAAGACATGGCGAACACCAAACGCTACTGGACCGGACTCGATGACCTCCACCAAACGGAGGCGTTCCAAACGCTTCAAGGTCAGGAGTTCCCCCAACACGAGGGCGTTGACGAGATGCTCGGCAACGACAACCTCACCTCAGCCACGACCGGACGTCGTGACTTTTTGAAGTTCATGGGCTTTTCGCTCGCTGCGGCCACGTTGGCGGCATGCGAGACGCCTGTGGTCAAGTCCATTCCCTACGTCAACAAGCCTGAGGGCTTGACTCCTGGGGTGGCCAACCACTACGCGTCGACCTACTACAACGGTCACGACTACATGAACGTGTTGGTGAAGACCCGCGAGGGTCGCCCCATTTTCATCAAGAGCAACACCGCCACAGGCGTCGGACGCGCCAACGTTCGCGTGAACGCCTCCGTGATGGGTCTGTACGACAGCGCTCGTCTTCAAGGACCTCACCTCAGCGGTGCCGGTTCCACATGGGAAGCGCTTGACGCTGAAGTGGCGAAGGGATTTGCTGGTGCTGGACGGAAAGTTGTCTTGACCAACACGGTCTTGAGCCCGTCCCTGCAGCGATCCATTGATGCGTTCTGCGAGGCTCGCGGTGCGGAGCACATTCAGGTGGATGCGGTAAGCCACAGCGCCTTGCGCAACGCTGCCAAGCAGCACACCGGAGTCGACGGGATTCCAGCGTTTGACTTTGCCGCGGCAAAGGCGGTGGTGACCGTGGGTGCGGATTTCCTCGGAACGTGGGGAGACGCGGTGTACTACGCTCCGGAGTGGGCGAAGAGCCGCCGTCCAGAAAACGGTCAAATGTCTAAGCTCCACGCGTTCGAAACGACCATGAGCTTGACCGGTTCCAACGCCGACACGCGCACCATGGTGAAGCCTTCTGAGCAAGGCAAGGTTCTCGCCGCGTTGCACGGAATCATCACGGGCACGGGCAACGCCTCAGGCCTCGGTGAAGGTGTGGCCTCTGCTGTACAAGCCGCAGCGGCCGACTTGAAGAAGGCTGGTTCTGCGGGCTTGGTGGTTGCTGGATCCAACGATCTCGACGCGCAACTCGTGGCAGCGGCCATCAACACAGCCCTTGGCGCCGACGGTACGACGGTCAAGTACACGGGCGAAGGCCTGTTTGCCGGAGACGATGCGGCGTTTGGGCAGCTCGTGACGGACATGAATGCAGGCCGCGTGTCTGCGTTGATCATGCACGGCACCAACCCCGCCTACCACGCTGCGGACAAGGAAGCTTTCCGAGCGGGTCTCGGCAAGGTGAAGTTCAGCGTGAGCACGTCTGGCTTGGCCGATGAAAGCGCTTCGCGTTGCACGGCCATGGCCCCCGACCACCACTGGTTGGAGAACTGGATGGACCTCCGCATTGGCGGCACTCGGGTGGATTTGGCTCAGCCGACCATCCAGCCGTTGTTTGACACCCGTGCCGCTGGCGAAAGCTTCATGGCGTGGGCCGGTCAACCCATGGCGTGGTACGACGTGATTCGCACGACACACAACGCGGGCTACACCAGCGACGCGATGTACAACGACGCGGCTTGGAACGGATCGTTGCACGACGGCTTCTACATGACAGGCGAAGAAATGCCTGCATCTGCCGCAGCCTTGGCGTCCGATGCTTCTGCCTCGGTGCGTCGTTTGAACGCCGCCAAAGGAGGCGCCATGGAATTGGCCCTCTACCAAAAGCAAGCCATCGGCTCAGGCGATCAAGCCGGCAACCCCATGTTGCAGGAAACGCCAGACCCGATTTCCAAAGTGACGTGGGACAACTACGTGACCATGGCCCGTGCGGACATGGAAGCGATGGGCCTCAACACCTACATCGCTCAACGCGACAAGGCTTCTGTGGTGAAAGTGACGGCGAACGGCCAGTCGGTCGAACTCCCCGCCTTCATGCAGCCTGGTCAAACCCCCGGCACCGTCGGCATCGCCCTCGGTTACGGACGGGGTGACTCGGGCGAGAACATTGGCCGTGCGGCATTCGCCACGGGCGAAAACGGAGAGCACCTTCTCACGGCAGACGGAAAGCCGATGCCGATTGGTGCGAACGTTTTTGGCTTCGCCACCGTCAACGGCGGCGTGCCTCGTTACGACGCCTACGACGTGGCGGTGGAAGCCACAGGAGCCGAGTACGCCTTGGCGGCAACGCAGATCCACAACACGGTCATGGACCGCGACAGCGTGGTGAAAGAGACGACGTTTGGCAGCTACCTCGCGGAGGCGAGCAAGCCGAAAGGCAAGGCGTCTTGGAACAAGAGCCACACCTTGAACGTCCATGCGGATGTGAACGGCGACGGCGTCATCAACGCCAGCGACGCCAAGAACACGTCAGCGTTTGACCTCTGGAAGAGCCATCCCGTGGAAGGGGTGGGGCACCGTTGGGGCATGACCATCGACCTCACCACCTGCACGGGATGCAGCGCCTGCGTGACGGCATGCCACATTGAAAACAACGTGCCCGTGGTCGGCAAGGACGAAGTCCGTCGCCACCGGGACATGCACTGGATGCGGATTGACCGCTACTACGCTTCGGATTGGTCGCAAGAGCGCGGCGCAGAAGAAGGCGTGGGCGTGATTGCATCGTACACGAAGATGGAAGACCCCTCGGCGAACCCTCAGACGGTTCACATGCCGATGATGTGCCAGCACTGCAACCACGCTCCGTGCGAAACGGTGTGTCCCGTGGCAGCGACCACGCACAGCAACGAGGGCCTCAACCAAATGACTTACAACCGTTGCATCGGCACGCGCTACTGTGCGAACAACTGCCCTTACAAGGTGCGTCGTTTCAACTGGTTCAACTACCAGGGTTACGCCAAGTTCCAGCACATGAACCCGTCGCAGGACAGCTTGACGCGTCTCGTGTTGAACCCTGACGTCACGGTTCGTGCACGTGGGGTCATCGAGAAGTGCAGCATGTGCGTGCAGCGCATCCAAGACGGCAAGCTCGAAGCCAAGAAGAATGGCGCGCCCGTGGTGGACGGCGCCATCAAGACGGCTTGCGCGGAAGCGTGCCCAACGAACGCCATCACGTTTGGGGACCTCAACGACAACGCGTCAGAGGTCAAGACCAACTCCAAGAACAACCGTTCCTACCACGCCTTGGAAGAGGTGGGCATCCAGCCCAACATCTTCTACATGACGAAGGTGCGGAACACTGAATCCAACGAAGCCTGATCC
>JAQCBJ010000115.1 GCA_027621555.1 Bacteroidota bacterium
ACGCCGCCTCGCCCACCGTCTCCGGCGGCCCCACAAACGTGATGACCGTGCGGTTGGTGCTCTTTCCGGGATCGACGTCAAGCAGTCGGCATCCTTCCACCGTCTCGACCACAGCGGCCACGGCGTGGATGACTTCGGGGCGGCGTCCCTCGCTGATGTTGGGGACGCATTCAATCAAGCGTTGCATGGGGCCAAAGTAGCGCGCCCCTCGCCCACCCGATTGGGCCTTACCCCACCCAGATTTCCCCGTTGATGAACACCTTATCCACAACCGCGTCGGTGAAGCGGTAGGCGATGTCCTGCAAGCCCTCCATGGGATGCGTCAAGATGAAATTCGCGCGGTGTCCTCGTCCCAAGGCCCCAACCTCGTGGCTAAATTCCATGGCCGCGGCGCCGTTCAAGGTGGCAGCCGCCACCGCTTCGCGAGGAAGCACGCCCATCTTCAGGCTGGCGAGCCGCACGGCCTGGGTCATGTCGCCGCTTGGCGCCGACCCCGGGTTGTGGTCGGTGGCCAGCACGAGCGGAAGCCCCGCGTCAATGATCGCACGGCCTGGCGTGTAGGGAATGCTCAAGAAATGGCTGCATCCGGGCAAGGCCACGGGGTACGTGGGCGCTCCGTCGCCGTCTTCGGCGCGTTCGAAGCCCTCGATCAGGCTTTGGATGGCTGCGCTTCCGCACACCTCGAGGTGGTCGACGCTGAGCGCGTTTTGGTTCACGCACAACTCCACTCCACCAATGTCATTGAACTGATTTACATGCACTTTACTTTTCAATCCCAAGGCATTTGCCGTTTCGAGAAGTGCGCGCGTTTCGTCCACCCCGAAGTAGCCTTTCTCGCAAAACGCGTCCACGTAGTCGACCAGGCCCTCGGCGGCGAAAGCGGGCAGCATGTCGGCGACGACGTGCTGGGTGTAGGCCGCCGCATCTTCGAATTCAGGCGGGACGGCGTGGCAGCCAAGGAAGGTGGCTTTGATCGGAATGGGTGCGGCTTCCTTGAGGCGAGCGATGACGCGGAGCATTTTGCGTTCGGCGTCGAGCGTCAGGCCGTACCCGGATTTGATCTCCATGGCCCCGACGCCCTGAGAAATGGCGCGATGCACGCGTTTCAAGGCGTCTTCAAAAAGCTCGTCCTCGCCCATGGCCTGCAAGGCCTTGGCAGAGTTGAGGATGCCGCCGCCGCGCTCGGCAATCTCTTGGTAGGTCGCCCCTTCGAGCCGCATGAGGAACTCCTCGCTGCGGCTGCGCGCAAAGACCGTGTGGGTGTGGCTGTCGCACCACGCCGGAAGCACCCAGCGCCCCTCGGCGTCGACGATGTTCAGGCCGGACCAATCGACGATGCCGGGAAAGTCGTCCATCCCCCCAAAATCCACCACCACCCCGTCTTCCAGAGCGAGCCAGGCGTTGTGGAGGATCGGGAATTTGGCCATCTCGGAGCCCGCCACGTCTCGGGGCACCTCCTCAAAGGCACCCACAAGCCCTTTGATGTTCTTCAGCAGCGTCCGCATGACGTGCAAGGTATACCTTCGCAGGGCATGGCAGGAAACACCTTTGGCAACGTTTTTCGGCTGACGACGTTTGGTGAGTCGCACGGCCCGGCGCTGGGCGGCATCGTGGACGGGTGTCCAGCGGGCCTCGCGCTTGACGTAGCCGCGGTTCAGGCCGAACTCGCGCGCCGTCGCCCCGGCCAATCCGCCCTGACCACCTCGCGCAGCGAAGCCGACGAGGTGCAGTGGTTGTCCGGGCTTGTGGAGGGCGCCGCGCGTGAAGGCCAAGTGACCACGGGCGCGCCCATCGGGTTCACGGTCGCCAACACGTCTGCCCGCCCTGCCGACTACGACCACCTCAAGGACACGTTCCGTCCCTCCCACGCGGACTTCACGTACGAGGCCAAATACGGGCTCCGCGACGTCCGCGGCGGCGGCCGGGCTTCGGCACGGGAAACGGTCTCGCGCGTGGTGGCCGGCGCGGTCGCACGCCAAATCCTCGCCACCCTCGGCGTCGAAGTCGGCGCCTACGTCGAGCGCGTCCAGGACATCAGCATGCCCCTGCCTCCGTCCTTTCACAGCCGCGACGAGGTCGACGCCCACCCCGTGCGGTGCCCGCATCCCGAGACGGCAGCACGCATGGCGGACCGGATCGCGGACGTGAAAAAGGCCGGCGACACGGTCGGGGGCGCCATCGTGCTCGTGGCCCGTGGCGTGCCTGCGGGCTGGGGCGAACCGGTCTTTGACCGCCTGCACGCCGACCTCGCCAAGGCCATGTGGTCCCTTCCCGCGACGAAGTCCCTGGAATTGGGCTCCGGGCTGAGCGGCACGTTGATGTGCGGTTCCGAGCACAACGACGCGTTCGTGAATCGCGGCGACCGAATCGGCACCTCCACCAACCGAAGCGGCGGCATCCAAGGCGGCATCAGCAACGGCGAGGACATCGTGCTCCGGATTGGGTTCAAGCCCGTGGCGACGGTCCTGCAGCCTGGCTCCTCCGTGGACCGCGACGGCAACCCCGTGGAGCTCGAAGGCCGCGGACGCCACGACCCGTGCGTCCTTCCACGCGCCGTCCCCTTGGTGGAGGCCATGGCCTGCCTCGTCTTGGTCGACCACGCGCTACGTCAGCGCGCCGCGCGCCTTACCTTCGGGGCATGACCTCCGATTCACCTCGATCTTCTTCCGGCTCCTCTTCCCGTCTCGCCCTCCACTGGCAGGTCCTCATTGGCCTTGCGTTGGGTGTGGGGTACGCGTGGGCGAGCATTCGGTTTGGGTGGAACAGCTTCACGCTGAATTACATCCAGCCGCTGGGCGACATCTTCATCAACATCCTCAAGCTGATTGCGGTTCCGCTGGTGCTGTTCAGCATCATTGGCGGGGTGGCTTCGCTGGGCGACGTCAAAAAGTTGGGCCGCCTGGGGGCCAAAACCCTGGGCCTCTACCTCCTCACCACCTTCTTCGCGGTGACCCTCGGCCTCGTGCTCGTCAACGTCTTTCAACCCGGCGCAGGCGCGAGCGAAGACCTCAAGACCAGCAACCGAATCCGTTACGAACTTTGGAGGGACGCCAACGGCATTGAAGTGCTCGATGAGCTCTACGTTTCCCAAGACCCGGCCAACGCCGACCTCGTCCGGGAGATCCAAGGCCAGCAAGAGGGCATGAACGTGTGGGTCGCCGACAAGCTCAACAAGGCGGAGAGCGCCTCCAAG
>JAQCBJ010000039.1 GCA_027621555.1 Bacteroidota bacterium
GTCGCAATCGTCGTACGCTCCCACGCAGTCGTCCACGTCATCGCACGTGCCATCCGCATCGACGTCAGCTGTGCAATCACCGCCACACACGCCCAAGGCGTCCAGGTACAAGCACGAGCCGTCGTCGATGGTCGCAGAAGCGTCGTAGTTGCATGATGCCTCATCCGTGCAGCCCAGGCACGACGTACCATCGCCGTCACACACTCCACAAGCGTCGAGGATGGCAGCACCTCCGCAATCGCCTGCGCAGTCCAACGTCAAACAGGACCCGTCGTCGGTGTTGACCGAAGCATCGTAATTGCACGCTTCAGAGTCCATGCACCCTTCCACAACATCAATGCAAGAGCCATCGTCGTATTCTGCATTCGGATCGTAGTTGAACGCCTGAAGGTCGGTGCAGCCACAAATGTTGTTGGACGGGTCGTTGTCTCCGACACCTTGAATCAACAATCCATGCGTTTCGGCGCCGTTGGGGGCGCCGGCGTTGAGGATTTGGGCTTGCAGTGCAGCCGTGATCTCGCCGTCCGTGGTCAATTGAGCCACCAAAACGCGCAAATCACCGCCCGCCGCAATGCCATTGCCATTGGCCATGGACCAGCCTCCTCCCACAGGGCTGTCCCAAACCAAGTTCCCTCCTGCGTTAAACGCTTCCCAAGGTCCAGCCGCGCCCTGCAATGCCGGAGTGCCTGACCCGAGGACCACATAGCTGTCGTGTTCACTTGCAGGATCTTGGTAAAAGGAGGTGGTCGTCTCCAGACGCAGAGCCTGACCCTGCTTTCCCATCAACGCACTGAGCATGTCTGCCGCTTCATCAAAGGTCACATAGAGCCTGTAGCTCGTCATGCCATTGGCCAATCCTTCAGCTTGAGTCTCAAGGACCAAACCCACTGGAGAAGCCGCCCCCCCTGCACAGGAGCAGAAGTCACATGCATCGTTCTCTGCACTTGAGAAATTGCACGCGTCTTCATCAGTGCAAGCGTCTTCACCGTTGTCATCACAAACCCCATCCCCGTCGATGTCCGCCAAACAGCTTCCACCGCAATTGCCCAAGGCGTCGAACTGGTTGCCGTTGCAGTCGCAATCGCCGGCAGGAATGCCTGCACCGCCACAAACGCCGCACTCATCCAAGACGTTCCCATCGCAGTCGCAGGCGCCTTCAGCAATGCCTGATCCACCACATACACCGCATTCATCAAGGACGTTCCCGTCGCAGTCGCAATCGCCGGCTGGGATGTCTGAACAACCACACTCGTAGATCGCACCTGGACCGTCGCAGACGCCGCACTCGTCGAGGTTTGCTGTACCACCACAATCGCCCGCGCAATCCAACGTCAAGCAAGAACCGTCATCATAATTGGCGTCTGAATCGTAGTTGCACGCCGTCTCGTCCATGCAGCCGCAAGCGTTGCCGTCACCTACCGCTGCGTAGGCTCCAACGCCATTGAAATTGAACGTTTTTTGGATGTCGTTGCCGATGCCCGTCACGCCCTCCGGAAGGATTTGGACGTTGATGTTTCCGGACACCGCACCGGTTGTGGTGATCTGCATGACCAACACTTCGTTGTTCTCGTCGGGGAAGGTGTTGGTGGCCGTGTTCAGACAGAACCATGATGCACCTGTGACAGTGTTGACCAACATTTCCGTTTGGCCATTTTCCAAAAAGAACGGGGTCAAGGGTTGCTCCGTGTCTTGAACGAGGGTGGGGTCTTCGGCACCAGCCAACCCGGAGGATGCGGGTCCTTCGAGTCCGATGGTCGCGTACGTGTCGTCCATAAGTTCCGGGAAGGCGGACAGAAACGCGGGATTAATGCTCGAAGCACTCCAAGACGTGTTGTAGGTCGAATTGAACGCCCCATCAGGCACGAGGACGTGAATGGGCGTACTTTCTACACCGAATACGGCGCTCATTTGGTCTCCCGCATTCGCCATTTGGATTTTGAAGCGGTATGTCGTGGCTCCTTCCACAGCTACCGCGGGCGAGGATTCCACAACGAGCAAGTATCCTGAGGCCGAGGCTCCGCAATCGCAAAAGACGCATGTTTCGTTGGCTGCGATGGTGGCATCTTCGTTGTAGTTGCACGCGGCCACGTCAGTGCACCCAACACACGTTGCGAACTCGCAGCTGCCATCGTCATCGCTGGCGCTTGAGCTGTAATTGCAGGCGTTGGGGTCCGTACATCCTTCACTCCCACCGAATGTTCCGGCTCCATTGAAAGACACCGACTTTTGAATTTGGTCTGCGCCTACTCCGAGGGGAAAGACTTGGTAGTTGATTTGGCCTGAAATGGAACCGGTTGTCGTGACCTGAGCAATCAGCACTTGCAAATTGGCATCAGGCAAGCCATTCGCCGCCGTGTTCAAGATGTACCACGACGACCCGGTCAACGTAGACGCTTCGAGATTTGTCGCTCCAGGAGTCAAGAAATAAGGCGTAACGGGTTGATTGACATCCTCGACGATTGAGGGGTCAGCAGCGCCAGCAATGCCTGAAGTAGAGGCTGGACCTGTCAAGCCAATCGTGGCGTACGTGTCGTCCGCCATGTCTGGAAACACAGGCAAGAACGCGGGGTTGAGTCCCGAAGCGTTCCAAGAGCTGTTGAACGTGCTGTTGAACGCGCCAGCTGGCGTGTTGATGATCAAGCTCGCTTGGTCGTTGCCGAACACCGCGCTCATGCGGTCCGTGGGGTCGGTCATATTCACGTAAAAGCGGTAAACCGTCCCCCCTGTTCCCACAGCGGGTGCAGAATTCACCGTCAAGGAATATTGAGCGAGGGAGCTTGTTGGCAACGTGGCCACCAACAAAAGAGCCAGCACTGTGTGTGCCTTGCAACACTGCGCTGAAAGAGCCTTCAAAAGAGCGTTCATGTGTGAATCATTTAGTCTGTGCATCGTAGACAAAACTGCGGTTTTCCGAGACGGATACGAGTTAAGCGTATATAAAGTTCCGTATAAATTTACATATTTCCAAGAAATTTCTGAGGGAATGCAATTCTTCACTCTTCACATTCAGGATCAACGCATTGCCTGAAAAAAAAAGAGGAGCCCGTGGGCTCCCCTTTCAAAATGGTGGTGCTTCTGATCAGTTTGTCTTCACGAGCTGCAAGGAGCTTGGGCGACCGTTTGCAACCATGATCAAACGATACATGCCAGCTTCTGCCCCACTCAAATCGAGGGTGGTGCGGAAGAGGCCCGACGTTGCGACCCATTGTCCTTGTTGGATGCTGCGTCCTTGGGCGTCCACCACGTGGTACGACAAGATGCCTTGATAGCCTCCTTGCACGTCTACGACAAATTCTCCCTGCGAGGGGTTAGGGAACACCGTTGCTGTGATGCCAGCACCAAGCTCACGGATGTCCGTGGTGATGTTGAAGGTTTCGTCGTTGGTGCATCCGCTGGCATCCGTGACTTCGACCGAGTACGTTCCTGTTGAAATGCCGTTGAGGTCTTGGCCATCTTGCCCGCTCACGCCAGGACCGTTCCACTCGTACGTGTAGGGCAATGCTCCACCCGTGACAGTCACGTCGATGGTGCCTTCTCCCGTGACGTTTCCTTCCGAAACGATTCCAGTGATGACAATGGCCTCGGGTTCATCCACACTTGCCTCTCCTGTTTGGATGCAGTTGTTTTGATCCTGCACGAAGAAGATGAATGGGCCGGCCATCAAGCCATCAAAGGTGTTGTTGGGTCCGTAATTGTTGCCATTCTCGCTGTACTGGAAAGACCCCGTTCCGCCCGTGGCAGTCACGGTCACCTCGCCATCATCGTATCCGTTGCACGAAGCATCCATCACCGTGGTGCTCACGACAATTTCCACGCCTGGCTCAACCGTAACGGTTGCGCTTTCCGTGCAGCCATCGCCGTCCGTGACCTCAACCACGTAATCACCAGGAGCCAAATCGCCCACTGACGTGTTCGTGGTGGCATCACCATCAAACGTGTAGCTGTAGTCGCCTTGACCACCCTCTGGAGTCCACGAAGCGGAACCGTCGTTGCCGCCGAAACAATCTTCTGGCATGGCCATCGCGTTCACATCAATGGCATCGGGGCCGACGACCACTTCACTGGCCATGGTGCCGATGCAACCGTTGGCGTTTTGAGCGGTGACCGTGTACGTGCCACCCGAAACAGACAACGGGCTTGGACTGTAGTTCTCGCCATCCACTGAGAATTCGATGGTGGTAGGCGCCACCCCGCCATACGCCACGAGGTAGATCAAGCCGTCTTCCACGTTGGCGCAAGACGCGGGCACAATGGCCGTAGCTGGGTTGTTGTTCTGGAATCCCAAGTTGATGGGCGTAGGGTTCGTGATTTGGACCCCGTTCGATTGGCCTTGACACTGGTTTCCATCGAACGCATAAATGGTCAGCTCCATTCCACCTGAAAGTCCAGTCCATTCCGTTTGATCTGTAAGGACCGTAGGATTGTTGGAGATGTAGTAACTGTATTCACCGTTTCCGCCTGTTGCCTCCACAACGCTCAAAATGGCGTCGGAACCGTTGTGGCAGGACACAGCTTGGGTCAATTCAGCTGTGATGGAGACGGGCTCGGTGACAGGCACTTCCACATCGATGGAAGCGGTGCATCCTGCTTGGTCCAACACGTACACCGTGTAGTTGCCAGCTTGGAGGTCTGTAAAGTTTCCGAAGTTTTGACCACCGGCGGTGATTGGTGCTTCCGAGGCGCCTTCTGGGATGCTGTCAAGGAAGAAGTAATCTGCACCCTGAGTTCCGGTGGCTGACACCAAAATGAAAGCGTCGTTTTCAAGGTTGCAAGTAGGCGTTCCAACGTTGTCAAGTTGCATGATCGCTGTGCATGGCAAAATGCAGGACAAATCGTCCACGGTCGCTGAACTATCGTAGTTCGTCGCAGCAGAATTCGTGCAACCGAAGACGTCTGCCGGGTTGGAACTGAAAGTCAATCCCGGGAACAACTGGTTAGATTGAACACCGGCTGGAAACACTTGAAGGTTAAACATGCCGTAGACATCACCGGTGGCCGTGATTTGGGCAAGCAACACACGGTTGTCTTCCCCACCAAAGGAAGCCACGCCGTCCGCACATGCAGTGAGGTCCGTTGCTCCAACGCAAGGGAAGGTGTTGAACCATGACGCTCCAAACGGATCGTTGATCACGAAGCCATCTCCAGCATTGAACAGGGCCAAGGATGGCGCCAATTGAGCTGCCGTGTTGGAGACTTCATAACCTCCATTGGAATCTTCCACACCGACGGTGAACCAAGAGTCGTACTCTAAGATCGGGAATTGTCCGAAGAACAAAGGGTTTACCGAGTGGCCCCAATCAAAGCTTGGGTCGCTTTGAAAGATGTTACCCGTGCATCCGAGCAGTAAGGGGTCTGCTGCGTCCCCATACACCGCTGACACGAAATCGAGAGGTGAGGACAAATCAGCATACACACGATACGTGGTGTAGCCGTCAAGGGAGGCATCCACTGAACCGTCGTGTACGGTGACGGTTTCAATGCTGATGCCTGTGGGCTGGGCAGAGGCGAGAACTGCGGTTCCCAGAGCCACTGCAAGAAAGTACAATCGCTTCATAGAGAAGGTTTAGGTTGTGAATCAATTCGCGGCAAATATACACGGCTGGCGTAGCCATGCATGTGAAGTTTTCCTCAAAATTGAGGGAGTCGTTCACAGGGGCAGAGGTGCGATTTGGCGCTACTTCTAAAACGCACAAAGCCCGGGCGGGTTGCCCGGGCTTTGCCAATGACGTTGTGGGTTCTGGCATGAACCCATGCGAAATTACTGAATCAACACGCGCTGCACGCCTTGCTTGGCGCCTTGCGTCACGACGATTTGGTACGCACCGGCATGCAAGCCAGCCACGTTCAATTCGAAGCGACCGTTGAGTGGTGCGTTGTTGAGGTTCAAGACTTCGCGGCCCTGCACGTCGAGGACGCGTACGATGGCGTTGCCTTGGGCGCCCGTCAACACGATGCGGTCGGTCGCGGGGTTGGGGAACACGTTGAAGTCCACCGTGAGGTCGTTCACTGAGGCGCTGCTGCCTTCGCAGTCGCTGCACTCGTTGAAGCAAACCACGTCCAAAATCTCAGCCAAGCCTGAACGCACGTGGCGACGGTTGTATCCGCCGAAGCCGTTTCCAGCTCCGCAGCCAGCTGCTTCGAAGTTGGTGGTGTCGCCGTCCATGACGAACACGCCATCTTCTTCAATCATGCCCTCCGCGTTGGGGTGGTTGATGCTGTACTTGTAGTCGACGTTGGCGCTGCCAGAAATGTTTGCCGTGTGTTCCCAAATGCCGTCCGCGTCTGCGTCCGTCATAGCAATTGCACCTCCTTGCCATCCCGTGAAGCTTCCCCACACAAACACCGTGTCGCCTTCCATCATGTCCTCGTTGGCCATGTTCACGCGGAACGTCACGTCGGCCGGATCGGGATCCGCCACGCAAGACTCCCCTGGGCAGGTGTTGAAGCACGCCGTGTAGGTGTTGTTGTCAGCATCAAACGTCGCGATGCGGTCACCTCCATTGTTGCAGCCTGTGTCGTTCATATTTTCTTCGTTTCCGTCCCAGGCGTTGCTGTTGATGAACTTAAAGGTGTAGGTGCCTGGCGCCATTTCCGCAGTGACGCTCCACGTTCCGTCCCCGTTGTCCGTCATGGGAGTACCGGCAGGATCCCAGCCTTGGAATGACCCTGCAATGTGCACGCCATTCTCAGAAACGGAGGAAACCACCGTCATGTCCACAGTGAACGTCACGGACAAGGGCAACACGCAAGAGCTGCAAGAGTTGAAGCAGTAAGGGCTGCCAGACTCGTTCGCTGAAACCACAATATCTGATGCATCAAGGGCCAAGTATCTGTTTCCAAATTGAGGTTCGGCAGGATCGCTGCAGTCTCCTTCGACAATTTCAAGCAAATCGGCCGTGCTGTTGCCATTCACAAACTTGTAGACAATGGACGTATCAGTGCCTGCATCCCATGAATGAATGACCTCATAAACCATGTCGCCATCTTCGTCCAACAATTCGAGCCCATCAAAAGACCATTGATTGAACGACCCCGCAACGTGCACTCCGAAGGGAGAAACTTCTTCGTTGGCCATGTCCACGCGGAAACGAACAGTCGTCATGCCGCATGCAGCGCAGTTTCCAAAACATGCCTCTGTAGATACGTCACCCATCATGCCGTCCACTTCCAGAAAACGGTTGGAGTTGCCAGCGCCCACTTGACACGCGGCGGGTACACTTTCCACGTAGTCGACGCCAGCACCGTTGTTCCAATCGTTGCCGTTGATGAATTTGTACTCGAGAACCATGGCAGTATCCACAGTGAAGGTGTG
Source organism: Bacteroidota bacterium (assembly GCA_027621555.1). Lineage (GTDB taxonomy): Bacteria > Bacteroidota > Bacteroidia > Flavobacteriales_D > Sanyastnellaceae > UBA11663. The sequence goes on from JAQCBJ010000039.1 coordinate 7,313, forward strand.
GCTGTAGGTGCCGTCCCCGTTGTCAGTCATGGGAGAATCTGCGGCCTGCCAACCTTGGAAGTTGCCGGCCACGTGAACGCCGTCCGCGCTGACCGTTTCGTTGGACATGTCCACGGTGAGGGTCACCGTGGTTTGGGCCCAAGCAGCTGAGGCCACAAGGGACGCCGCAAGGAGTGTGAACAAATGTTTCATAGAGAATCGATGAAAGGTTTGGTGTAAAAATGACACTTTGTGCAAACTTAGGAGCAATTGGGGCGAACTTGGCGCCACTTTGGTGACAAAAAACACCACAAATCATGCACAGGTTGTTGTCGAAATTGTTCGTTTCCATGGGGTTGGCTGGCAGCCCGTTGGCTCCCTTTGCCCAAACCCACATCGATCCCCCGGGATGGTGGGGCGACTTGGAAGGCGGACGCGTTGAGGTGTTGATCTCCTCTCCCGCCCTTCATGAAGTGACGGAGGTTCTTTCTTCGAGCTCGGAAGTCGTCGTGGAATCGTGGAGGCCGGCGGCCTTGCCGGGGCACGTTTGGGCCACGCTGGAAGCGAGTGCCGTGACGGAAGCTCGGGACGTGACGATTTCGGTGACCCCGGCAAAAGGGCGTGCCGTGAAGGTGGGGTGGCACGTCGAGCCGCATCTTGAGGAAAGCAAACGGCACGACCGATGGGACGAAGCGCCGGTCATGTACCTGATCATGCCCGACCGGTTCGCGAATGGCGATGTTGGGAACGACGACGTGAAGGGCATGCTGGAGCGTGGTACCGACCGCACCGAGATGTACAAGCGGCACGGCGGGGACCTTAAAGGGGTGACGTCGAAGTTGGATTACCTCGCGGAGTTGGGCGTGGGCGCGGTTTGGATGACGCCTGTGGTGGAAAACGACTTGGCACGGACGTCGTACCACGGGTACGCGTGCACCGACAGTTACAAGGTGGACCCAAGGTTGGGTACGCTGGAGGACTACAAAATGCTTGCGCGCGAGGCGCATGCGCGTGGAATTCGCGTGGTGCACGATTGGGTGCCCAACCACTGGGGCAACCTGCACCGCCTCCTCACCCACCCCGTCGACAGCGCCTGGGTGCACGATTGGAGCGGCAGTTGGGACGAGTCAAAGCGCACGAACTACCGAAGCGGCACGGTGGTGGATCCGTACGCTCAGGAGGTCGATTTGGACGGCTTCAACGACGGGTGGTTTGACCGCATGATGCCCGACATGAATCAGCTGAACTCGGATCTGCAGCGTTACATGGGCACCAACATTTTGTGGTGGATGGCGGAGGTCGGCATCGACGGCTTGCGCATCGACACCTACACGTACGGCCAGCAGGACGCGATGGCGGCGATGACCAAGCGCATCTCGGAGGCCTTTCCCGAGTCGTTCATGTTCTCGGAGGCTTGGGTATATGGCTCGGCCAAACAAGCGGCCCTCGTCGAAGGCACCTCCTTTGGATGGGGGCCTACAACGGGACTGGACGGGGCGGTCGACTTCGCGTGGCACTTCGCCATGCAGGAAGCCGTGGAGGAAGGCGAGGGCTGGGAACACGGCATCGGCGCGGTCTACGAAGTCCTCGTGGAAGATTTCCTGTACCCCCATCCTGAGAAGCTCGTCACCTTCTTGGACAACCACGATACACACCGCTGGATTGCCGAGGCTGGAAACGACGACAAGGCGCGCGCGGGTCTGGCCATGCTCTTGATGGGACGGGGCATCCCCTGCCTGTACTACGGCACGGAGCTGGGCTTTGCGACCCGGTGCGAACCCGACGGCAAGGTCCGGCAAGACATGCCCGGCGGCTGGCCTGAGGATTCTCGGGACGCGTTCGCCGCCGAGGGACGGACGGCCCAGGAACAACCTTGGTACGACCTCATTCACGGGCTCCTCGAAGTGCGGCAATCCTACCCCGAAGCGTTCCAGGGCGGACTCGAGCACTTCTTCCCCAAACGGGGCGTCTACGGATTCGCGCGCGAACAGGACGACGCCCGAATCGTGACCCTGGTCAACGCCGCCTCCGAACCTCGCGAGGTGCCGTGGGGCAACGTCGGTCCGTGGCTCGAACACGCGTCAGGCGTGCAGGAATTGCAAAAAGACGGCACGTTGGTGCCGGTCGACATTCAGCCCGGCACGGAGCTGGCGTCGTGGGAACACCGCGTTTGGGTCATTACGAAGTGACCGCGGCGAAGGCGTCGCGCCACGCCTGAGGAACGGAGGTCGTGACCTTCTTGGCGTGGTCGAAGCAGACGAGGACCGTCTTCGCCCGGGCGATGGGCTTGCCTTCGCAACTCAGCGCGTACTTGACTTCAATGCTCTTGTCCCCGACCTCGCCTACGCTGCAGGCAATCTCCAACGCGTCCCCGAGCCGAACCGGCGCCGCGTAGTCGATGTCGTGGTGGGCGACCAGGACGCCGATTTGGGTCCAGTCCCAAGCTTCGCGCACCACTTGGCGCCACCAATGGATGCGCGCCTGCTCGAGGTACACGAGGTAGGTCGCGTTGTGGACGATCCCGTACGCGTCGATGTCGACAAATCGGATCTCCGGACGGTAAGGCTTGGGGGCCGCAGCGTATGAGGCAGCGACCTGGTCGGTGTTCGCGGCCGCGCTGGAAGCCGCGGCGTGGTCGTTCGTGTCAGGCATGCCGCGAAGGTAGCGCGAAGCTCACCCGCACCCCGTAGCTTTGCACCACCATGACGCTCTCACGCCCCCTCCACATCGCCCTTCATGCCCTTGCAGCTCTTGTCGCCTTGTTGGGCACGCTGGCCCAGCCCTCGGCCGTGGCCCCGTGGGTGTGCTTGGCGACGCACGCTCTTGGCGCCCTGACGCACAAGCTCGAAACCGACCCGACCCGCGACACGGAGTTCTTGGGCATCGTGAGGACCAGCTTGGGGATCGTGGCGTGCTTGGTCGCGGCGGGGCAACATTGGGTCGTCGGCGTGACCGGAATCGAGTACCTCGCCCTCGCCGCGAGCTCCCTCCTGCTCGAAGGGGTGCGTCCAGCTCCGGTTGAGAAGGCGTAAAACCCGCGTCATCTCAGGGAAACCGGCTGGATTTGGGCTGAAAAAGCCGCCCTTATCAACACAGAATCGCGGTTTGTCCACAAAATGACCCAAATCGCCCGCTATCCCTTGCTACTGCTGAGAATGCGCGTATACATTTGGCCAAGTTCGTTTTTTGTTTAACCTCAACTCATACTCATGAACAAGTCTGAATTGGTCGATGCAATCGCATCTGGTGCAGGTCTCTCTAAGGCTGACGCTGCACGCGCTCTCGACGCTACCACCGGTGCCATCCACGGCGCTCTCAAGAAAGGTGACCGCGTTTCTCTCGTTGGTTTTGGCTCTTTCTCTGTGAGCAAGCGTGCTGCACGTGACGGCCGCAACCCACAGACGGGTGCTACCATCAAGATCGCTGCCAAGAACGTTGTCAAGTTCAAGGCCGGCGCTGGCTTGAAGGTCTGATCCTTCATCCAACCTCTTTTGAAGTCCCCTCACTTCGGTGAGGGGATTTTTTTGCGCCAAATTTGCCCTGTGGGATTCCCCTTGCCTTCCGCCGAAGCCGTTTCGCATGCCAACGCGTGTGCCGAGGTGCTGCGTCCGCTCTTGACGGAGGCGCGTTTGGCCAAACTTGAAGCCGTCGCCGCCTCCCGCACCCGCCACATCTCGGTGGTGCTGGAAAACGTGTACCAAAGCCGAAACGCCAGCGCCGTCATGCGCAGCGCCGACGGCTTGGGCCTGCTGGATGTCCACCTCATCGAGAACGAAAACGCCTGGTCGCGCAACAAAGGCGTCGCCAAGGGCGCTTCGCAATGGCTGAACCTCCACCGCTACCTCAACGCGGACGACTCGCGGCAAGCATGCGTCGACGCCATCAAAGCCCACGGCTACCAACTCGTGGTCACGTCCCCTCACGCCGAAGGTCACACCCCGCACACGTTGCCCTTGGACAAGCCCGTCGCGCTGGTCATGGGCACGGAGTTCTCCGGTGCTTCCGATTTCATGACGGAACACGCCGACGCCTTCGTGGAAATCCCCATGCACGGCTTCGCCGAGAGCTTCAACATCAGCGTCGCCGCGGCCATTCTCATGAACACGCTTCGCCATCGGCTTGAACACTCCGACTTGGACTGGCGGCTTCACGAGGACGAACGGGCCGTGCTCCAAGACGAGTGGATCTACAAGTCGGTGCGCAACGCCCGCGGCATCCTCGCGCGTCACGGCCTGACGCCACCTCCCAACCTCCTCCCCTGACATGGCATCCTCCTCTACGGCCGACGCCGGCGCGTCGAATCCCGGCACGGCCTCTCTGGAAGCCCCGCAACCCCTGGACACAGATACGTGGAATCTGCTGCGCATTGCCGTGCCCATCTCGCTGGGAAGCTTGGTGCAATTCCTGGTCGTCCTCACCGACAACTTCTTCCTGAGCCGCGCCGGCGAACTCGAAATCAACGGCGCAGGCAATGCAGGACTCGTCTACTTGACGTTCAGCATGGTCGTGATGGGCGGAAGCGTAGGCGTTCAAATCCTCGTCGCCCGATTCAAGGGTGCCGGCGACCGGTTCGGAATGGCGAACGCTGCGCGCACCGGACGCCTATGCCTCGCCGTGCTTGGTGCGGTGTTGGCTGCGGTTGTCCTGGGGGTGAACGCCTTGGGCGGCTGGAAAATGCTCCTTGAATCGCCGGATGTGCAGGCCGTGTTTGAGCCGTTCCTCGGCGTTCGAGGTTGGGGACTCATTCCCTTCGCCGTGCTGATGGCCGTGCAGTCGGATTGGATCGGCCAGGCCAAAACCCGCCCCATCCTCGCCCTCGCTCTGCTCATGGCCTCCCTGAACGTGGTGCTCGACGCCATGTGGGTGGAAGGTTGGTGGGGGGGCACGGCCTTGGGCGCTCGCGGCGCGGCGTACGCTTCGTTGGTGGCCGAATCCGCCGGTGCGGTGTTCGCGTGGCTTTGGGCGCGCTACAAGTCGCATCCCGAATCGTTCCAAGGCCGAGCGAGCCGAGACCGCGACATGGAGCGGCAGTGGTGGACGATCTCGGCGCCCGTGATGGGGCAGTTTGGGCTCACCATCGCCACGTGGACGTCGTTCTTCTTCTTTGTTGAACGCGTGGGCATGATGGAGCTGAAAATCAGCCACTTGACGCGAAATGCGTTCATGTTGGCGTTCGTCGTGTGCAGCGGTTTGGCCCAAACCACACGCACCGTCGTCAGCACGCTCCTGGGCGAAGGCCGCCGGTCCGACCTGTGGCCGGCCATCCTCAAGCTCGTCGCCCTGAGCTACGCCGGGGTGTGGGTCTTGACGCACGGGTACCTGTTCTACCCCGATTGGCTGTCCCAGCAGTTCTTCGACACGTCGGAGGGCGTCGACGCGATGTCCGCCACCCTCGGCACCGCGTTCGTCGCGCTTCAGGTCTACGCCCTGTCCTCGATTTTGATCTCGGTGCTGCAAGGCGCCGGCTTCACCAAGCACGTCTTTTACATCGAGTTCGCGTCCGTGGCGCTGTACATGGTGGCGGCGTACGTGCTGACGTTGGTTTGGCCGCAGCCGATTCACGTGATTTGGCGCGCGGACTGGGTCTATTTCCTGTGCATGTTTGCCGGCGCTGCGTTGGGACTGCGGTACTTGCCATGGCGAACGGGAGGTCCCGCTTTGAACGAGGAGGCGGGAGCCTGACCTTTGCGGCATGAGCACGACTTCTTCGAACCGATCCCTGCGCGTGGTGTTTCTCGGCACGCCCCAGTTTGCCGCCACGTGCTTGGAGCGCCTGCTCGAAAGCCGGCACGAAGTCGTGGGCGTGGTCACCGCCCCGGACCGTCCCGCGGGCCGAGGTCGGTCGCTCCGCGCTTCGGAAGTCAAGGAGGTCGCCGTCCGTCACGGGCTTCCCCTCGCCCAACCGGAGAAGTTGAAGGCACCGGAGTTTTTGGCGGTGCTCGACGAATGGAACGCGGACCTGGGCATCGTGGTGGCGTTCCGCATGTTGCCGGAAGTGGTGTGGAACCGACCGCCCCTCGGCACCGTGAATTTGCACGGCTCCCTCCTGCCCCAATACCGCGGTGCGGCGCCGATCCATTGGGCGGTGCTGAACGGCGAGACCGTGACGGGCGCGTCGACCTTCTTGCTGCAGCACGAAATCGACACGGGCCACGTGCTCGGGCGCGTCGAAGTCCCCATCGGCCCAGATGACACCACGGGCGACGTCCACGACCGCCTGTTGGATGCCGGCAAGGACCTGCTCGTCGAGACGGTCGACGCGCTGGCCGACGGGAACGCCAAGCCCGTGCCGCAAGACGAGTTGTGGCCGGAGGGCGAGACCCCCAAGGACGCCCCCAAGCTGTTCAAAGAACACGGCCGCATCGACTGGACTGCGTCGGCCTCTGCCGTCCACAACCTCGTGCGGGGCATGAACCCGTTCCCGGGCGCGTGGACCACCCTGCCTGACGGCACCACCCTTCGCGTGCATGTGACCGCCAAAAGCGACGTCGACTTCGGCGGCACGCCCGGCACCGTCCACGCGACCAAAACCGAGCTGCATGTCCAGTGCGGCGAAGGCGCCGTCGAGCTCCTGCGCATCCAAGCCCAGGGCAAACCCGCCATGGCGGCCAAGGACTTCCTCAACGGCCTTCGCGCTCCCCTTCGTACCTTGGGGTGAAGACCTTGAACATGACCCTCTCCCTTCCCAACCGACGCCTTGTGCGCCACCTCACTGGCTTGGCTCTATTCCTCGTCGCCGCTGCCTCAACCACGGAGGCTCAGGACTACGTGCCGGCCTTGGGGCCTGCGTTCTTGCCCGATGAGGTGGCGACCGTGCGGTTGACGCTGGCGCAGGCGGATTTGGAATTCATCTTGAACCCGGACAACGCCTACAGCAACGTCGAATGGCCCGGAACCTTCGTGTACGAGAGCTCCGCCGGCATCGACACCGTGAGCAACGTGGGCATTCGCCTTCGCGGCAACACGTCCCGAACCTCGGCCAAGAAGAGCTTTAAAGTGAGCTTCAACACCTTCACTCCCGGTGGAGAATGGAACGCGTTGGAAAAGCTGAACCTCAACGGAGAACACAACGACCCGTCGATTCTGCGGGCGCGGATGGTTTGGGAATTCATGCGGGCCCAGGGCTACGTCGCCCCCCGCGTGAGCCACGTACGGCTTTACATCAACGACGAATACAAAGGTCTGTACCTCAACGTCGAACACGTCGACGAGAACTTCCTCAAGAAGCGGTTCAAGCACGACCACGGGAACTTGTGGAAGTGCACCTACCCTGCAAACCTCGACGACCTCGGAGACAACCCTGAGGCTTACAAGTTCACGCCCCCTTGGAACTCTGAGCAGCGCGCCTACGAACTCAAGACCAACCTGGCGCAAGACGACTATTCCGCCATCCGTGACCTCTGCCACACCGTGGGGACCGCGAGCGACGCAGACTTCCAATGTGCGCTTGAAGCCATCTTTGATGTCGACGGGTTCTTGAAGTTGGCTGCCATGGAAATCCTTGTGGGCCACTGGGACAACTACATCGGAAACCAGAACAACTTTTACCTCTACCAAAAGCCCACCGACGGCCGGCTGATGATGTTCAGCTTCGACGTGGACAACAGCTTAGGCATTGAATGGGGCGGCAATTGGGCCAACCAAAACGTCTATTCGTGGAACCAATGGGGAGCGCGACCGTTGTTCGACCGCATCATGGATGTGGAACAATACCGCACGCGCATGGGCTGGTACATCCGTGAACTTCTCGAGAACGGGTTTGACGCCTCCAACTGGCTTCAGCAAGGCAATTCGCTTGTGACGATGTGCACCTCCGCAGCCCTGGAGGACCTCTACCGAACGTACGACTACGGCTTCAACAACGAGGACTTCCTGAACTGCATGACATCGGGCGCAGGAGGCCATGTGACGCAAGGCATCGCCGCCTATGTCAACAGCCGTGACGCCTCGGCCTTTGCCCAAACCGCCGACGCCCAGTTCCCCCGCGACATCCAAGCCTGGGCCTACACCCCGGTCGTGGACGACACGCTGCGTGTGAAAGCAGAGGCGGCAGGCACCCCGACGTCCGTCCAACTGCACTACAGCGTGGACGGCGCTCCGTTCCAAGTGATGGCCATGAACGACGACGGCCTGAGCGGCGACGGGTTGGCCGGTGACGGACGTCACGGCCTGAAACTCCACTTCCCCGGCGCCACCCAGGTGTCGTGGTACGCGTCCGCCACGTACAGCGACGGGGCCCAACCCACCGACCCGTGCGTGCCCCAGCCCGTTTGGATCAGCTACGCGGAGGACGTGCCCTTCCGACTGAATGAAGTCATGGCGCTCAACGGCAACTTCATCGCCGACGAAGCCGGCGGGTACGCCGACTGGGTTGAAATCGTGCACGTCGGCGAGGCGCCGGCGAGCGTGACCGGACTTCACCTCACAGACCGCCGCAGCGAACCGCAGCGGTACGCCTTCCCCGCGTTTGTGGTCGATCCGGGGGATCATCGCGTGATTTGGCTGGACAACGACCCTGAAGAAGGACCGCTTCACACCTCGTTCAACGTGGACGCGTTGGCCGACGATTTGATCTTGTCGGTCTGGGACACGTTTGGGTGGCGGTGCGTCGACCACGTGGCGTGGGACACGTTCCAGGTCGCCAACACGAGCTACGGCCGAACCACCGACGGCGCCGACACCTGGATGACGTTTGTCGCAGGCACAGCCACGCCCCCCACCCCCAACGCGCCCAACGCCGGTCCTTCCGGCGAAGATTGCCCTGCCGACCTCACAGGTGACGGCGCCATTGGCGTGGGCGACGTGCTGATGGTGCTGGGCGAGTTTGGCTGCGCGACCAACTGCACGGCGGACCTCGACGGCAACGGGTCGGTGGGCGTCAACGACGTGCTGGCGGTGCTGAGTGTGTTTGGCGACGTCTGCTGAACGAATCTGCAGCATGAAAAAGGGCGAGGATGACCTCGCCCTTTTTTGTTTTCCGTAAGCGCCTTCAAGTCGTTGGCAGGTCCTTAGCAGGACGCCCCAAACGCGCTCAAGATGGCCAGGATGTCCGCCACGGTCACGGCGCCGTCGCCGTTCACGTCGTTGGTGCACGTTGCTGCACAGCCAAACTCACCCAAGACTTGAAGCACGTCCGCCACAGAGATGAACCCGTCGCCGTTCACGTCTTCAGGGCACAGGTTGGGGGCAAGCTCGTCGCCGTCCACCACGCCGTCGCAGTTGTTGTCCAGCCCCTCGCCCGTTCCAGGAGCTCCGGGGTACACGCTCGAATCGCCGTCGTCGCAGTCGCCAGTGACCAGGCTGAGCCCCGGTCCCAACTCGCAGAGATCGGCGATGCCTGAAGAACCACCAATGCCGTCGCCGTCCAGGTCTTCATAGACGATGTCATAAGGTGCGATGCACGACCCGTCGTCCACGGTCGCGGCTGGGTTGAAGTTGCACGAGAAGACCTCGGTGCACCCAGGAACGTCCACAGGACCGCCTCCCGACTCGCACAAGCCTCCCACCGTGACCGTGGCGTCGTACGACGCTCCACCGCTGGTCGCCCATCCATTGATCAGGGTGATGGCCCACTCGCCGTCGCCGCTCAACCCCGCACCCGCCACGTTGACCGTGGCTGTGTACGTTCCGGACGTGCTGGTGTTCCAGCCGCTTGGCCACGCGCCGGTCGAACCGCACGACGTTGCCACATCGTAACTCCCGATGCCCACGCAGGCGCCGCTTGGCGAGGCGATTTCCATGAGGAGGTCCCCAGCCCACGAGCCGTCTGCGGCGTTGTTCGTCCAGACCAACGAAACGTTGACCGATTCAAGCGAACCGTAGGCCGAGAAGGTGGTCGGCGTCCCCGCAGCTGAACCCGCAAGGTTGGTCGCCGCGGCGTTGACGTCAAAGTCGCACACCGGGCATCCCGCCACGGGATCCGGCATCACACATGAGCCGTCGTCGACGATGGCAGATGGGTCGAAGTTGCAGGCTCCCGCGTCCGTGCATCCGCTGCACGTGCTGTTGTCGCCGCCACACACGCCGCACGCGTCGTTGTAGAGGCAGCTGCCGTTGTCGGTGATGGCTTGCGGGCTGTAGTTGCAGGCTGCCGGGTCGGTGCACCCGAGGTCGGGGTTGCACGCGCCAATGGCCAAATCCAAGGCATTCCGCACGTTCAATCGTCCGCCCGTCACCGTCTCGCCCACCAAGTTCGCCACGGGATCCACCCCGTCGAGGATGTAGCTGCGCACGGCGTTGGCCGTCGCCTGAGGCGACGTCAAGGCGCTCGACGCGAGGTCAGCGCATGGCGCGCTGTACACCAGGGCGATGCCGCCGGCCACGCAAGGGCTGGCGAACGAGGTCCCCGACGTGGACGCGTAGCCTGTCGAGCCGGAAGGCAAGAACACGGCTTCGCCCGGTGCTCCGAGGTCGATGGTCGTGGCGCCGTAGCCCGAGAAGGTCCGCACGTCGCTGCTGTTGGTCGCCGTCACGGCCACCATGTAGTCCGAGCCACATCCCGTGGGCATGTCGCCCACCACGTCAATGTTCACGTTGTTGTTGGCAGTGGCTCCACAGTTGAGGATGCCCACCGCACCGAGGTCGTCGTAGTACGCGCACCACACCGGGTAGTTGGCGG
>JAQCBJ010000003.1 GCA_027621555.1 Bacteroidota bacterium
AGATCTACGAGTGCGGATGTTCTGACATCCCTGCTGGCGACTGCGACTGCGACGGCAACCAGCTCGACGCTTTGGGCGTGTGTGGCGGTGACTGCACGGCTGACGCTGACGCCGATGGCATCTGCGACGACGTCGACGATTGCGTGGGCGCTCTTGACGCTTGCGGCGTTTGCAACGGACCAGGTGAGATCTACGAGTGCGGCTGTTCTGACATCCCTGCTGGCGACTGCGACTGTGACGGCAACCAGCTCGACGCCCTGGGCGTGTGTGGCGGTGACTGCGAAGCAGACACCAACGACAACGGCATTTGTGACTCTGAAGAGATTGGCGGCTGCACGGATCCGATGAACCCAGGGTTCGATCCTAACGCAACGTTCGACGACGGTTCTTGTCTCGTGGGAGGCTGTTTGATCGCTGACGCGTGCAACTACGACGCGAATGCAGATTACCAGCTCCCTGGCGCTTGCGAATTCGAATCTTGTGCTGGATGTACGGACAGCATGGCGTGCAACTACGACATGGATGCCACCATCGACAACGGTACGTGTGAATACGCAGAAGAGTACTACGCTTGTGACGGCACATGCTTGAACGATGCGGATGGTGACGGCGTGTGTGACGAATTGGAAGTGTTGGGTTGCACTGATATGGACAACCCCGCTTACGATCCAACTGCAACGGAAGACGATGGCAGCTGCTTGGTGGCAGGTTGCTTGTTGCCCTTCGCGTGCAACTACAACCCTGATGCAGATTACATCGTGGTGAGCTTGTGTGACTTCTCAAGCTGTGTGGGATGTACGGATGCAGATGCTTGCAACTACGACCCAGAAGCGACGTTGGGCAGCGCCAGCCAGTGTGACTACCCAGCCGTTCCGTTCTTGGATTGCGATGGCAATTGCATCAACGACGACGACGGTGACGGGGTGTGCAACGAACAGGAAATTCCAGGTTGCACAAACCCAGACGCTGTCAACTTCAACCCATACGCAACAGACGACAATGGCAACTGCATTGTTCTGACTGGAGGTTGTGTGTTGCCATTTGCTTGCAACTACGATGCTGATGCGGATTACTACCTCCCAGGTTCTTGTGACTTCAGCTGCTTGTACGGAACGGGAGAAAGTGATTGCAACAATGAAATGGCTTGCAACTTCGGTGCAGAAGACGAGCCTTGCGTGTTCTTCGATGCTGAAGGCAACACGTGTGTGCCTGGTGGATGCATGGTGGAAGCTGCTTGCAACTACGACGTGGACGCTGTGTACAACGACGGGTCATGTGAATTCACGACGTGTCAAGTGTTTGGCTGCAACGTTGAAGCTGCTTGCAACTATGATGCGAGTGTGACTGTGAACAATGGAAGCTGCGACTTCGCAACGTGCTACAGCAACGATGTAGAAGGCTGCACCAACCCATTGGCCTGCAACTTCGACGCCAACGCCAACTTGAACGACGGCAGCTGTGACTTCACGAGCTGTGCAGGTTTGGGTTGCACGGATGAAAGCGCTTGCAACTACGACGCAGACGCCACCATCAACGATGGCAGCTGCGTGTCAGCCACGACCGGATACGATTGCTTCGGCAGCTGCATCATGGATGTGGACGGTGACGGTGTGTGCGACATGGACGAAGTGGGAGGCTGCACCGACATGGGCGCCAACAACTACGACCCAGCGGCGACCGACAACAACGGCACGTGCACGTACGACGCTGAAGGATGCACGGACATCTACGCTTGCAACTTCAACTACCAGGCGACGACTGACAACGGTTCTTGTGACTTCGGTTGCTACGGCTGCATGAACGAAAATGCTTGCAACTTCAACGCTGACGCCACGCTGCACGACGCGAACGAGTGCTCATTCTTGTACAGTTACGAGCTCACGGGTGCCACGGACGTGGTTCTTGAAGAAGCCACCGACTACATCTACGCGTTCACTGCGGGATCCGAATACAACTGGACCGTGGAAGGAGGTGTGATTGTCGACGGCCAGGGCACGAGCGCAGTAAGTGTGGTTTGGCTGCTCGAAGAGGGTGTCATTGCGGTTCAGGAAATCAACAGCGACGGTTGTGAAAGTGACCTCGTAAGCTTGATTGTGTCTGGAACGGCTTCTGACATCGACGAAGCAACGGTGGCCTTCACGGCCTTCCCGAACCCTGCCAACGACGTGGTCATCGTGAACACCAACGGATTTGAAGCTCACGCCTTCCAGGTGTTGGATGCTGCCGGCCGTGTGGTGATCAGCGAGCGTCTCGTGGCAGGCCGCAACGTGATCGATGTGGCTCACCTCGCGAATGGCACCTACCGCATGGTCCTTGACCAAGCGAATGGTCGTGCCGTGAAGCAGTTGGTGATTGCGCACTAAAGACTTCTATACGGAGCGCTCTTAGGAGCGACCCACTCTAACCAAAACCCCGTTAAGGCCTCACCCGCAAGGGTGGGGCCTTTTTCGTGGTCGCAAGAAGGGTATTATCTTAGTGGAACAAGTTGACGCGATGACACGCTTTTTCTTACTTTCGACGCTCGTCTGCTTTGCGGGCGCTCTTTCCGCCCAAACCTCTTGCCCCAACCCTTACGACGGCAATGGTGACGGGGCGGTGACGATCAACGACTTGTTGGACCTTCTGGGCCTGTTTGGCGATGCGGACACGGACCAAGACGGGATTTGGGACAGCGTGGACGCGTGCGTCGACACCGGTGCGTGCAACTACGCGGCTGACCCGACGGAGTCTTGCGCCTACATCGACGTGCTGGGCATCTGTGGTGGGGGCTGTGAAGGCGACGGCGACGGCGACGGCGTCTGCGACGACGTGGACACGTGCGTCGGCGATCTCGACGAGTGCGGGGTCTGCAACGGGCCTGGCCCGACGGAAATCGTGATCGAAAGCATCACCATTCTTTACGACAGCGTGTATGCTCCGCAGATTGACACGTGGTTTGTGTTTGAAGTAGGTGCTGACACAACCTTCAGCTACACCTGCGCGCCGTTCTTCGGCGCCTGCGGTGATCCTGTGAGCTACCAAGGCTACGACTACGCCACGGTGCTTATTGGCGATCAATGTTGGTTCGCGGAAAACCTGCGCAACGAATACTACGAGAACGGCGACGGGATCCCTGCGAACCTGAGCGACGGCGAGTGGTCGTCCACCACTTCCGGCGCGTTGGCGGTCTACGGAGAGGACCTAGGTTGCGAGACCTACTCACCAGACATCGATGCCTGCGAGCCCGCCCCATCCTTGAACGAATACGGCCGGCTGTACAATTGGTATGCTGTGGACGATTCTCGTGGCCTTTGCCCAAGCGGTTGGCACGTTCCCACGGACGGGGAGTGGATAACGATGGAAATGGCCCTTGGGATGAGCGAGGCGGAGGCGAACGGCACGGGCTGGCGAGGCACCGACCAAGGAGCGCAGATGAAAACGGACTACGGGTGGTACAACGGGGGCAACGGCACGAATTCGAGCGGCTTTTCAGGTTTGCCGGGCGGCTACCGCTACGACAGTGGCCTCTTCAACGGCGCTGGTTACCTCGGCTTCTGGTGGAGTTCCTCGCCCTATGGATTCCTCGCATGGGACCATTACCTGGGCAGCAGCAGCGAGTATGTCAACCGCAACATCAACGATCGACGAGTCGGCTTTTCTGTTCGTTGCGTTCGGGATGCCGAGTGAGCGCAGCGAGCGAGTGTTGAACTCTTCAATCTTGGCCTTGCGCAGCAAGGCTCGAGGGAACGTGAAAGCGTGTCGAGAACATCACAGCGGCGCGAGCCGCTTCCCGCGGCCTTCGCGTGAGCGGAGGCCACGAGTGCAGCCGTCACCGGGTCACGACCAAAGACAGGATCACCCGCGTGTCAACAACAAATGTGTATGTCCCTTGGGGAAGGTGGTCAAGCGGCAAGCGTTGTTCGAGGGTTTCGATTTTGCCACGGAGCACCGCAGCTCCTTGGCCATCGACGAGCACATAGGAAGTCCCCACCAGTTCAGGGCCCACACTCACGGTCACCATGTCGGAGGCGGGGTTGGGGTAGGCCACGATGCGAGGAAGCATAGGAGATTCGCCGACGCTCCACACGTCATCAAGGACGATGACGTCCATGCACACGGAGTCGCCCACGCATCCGTCTTGGTTGGTTTCCCGCACGCAGACATAGCCTGTGGTGTCCCAAAGCACAGAGATGGCAAACGTGGCCAAAACCTGCTCCTCGATGGCTCCTTCAAACCACCACTCGTAGGTGCTCCCCAACGTGTACTCGTAGTAGTAGGCTGCGCTGTCGCCTTGCACCACTTCGTCGTTGCCGGTGAGCTCCAACGACTCTGGGATGTCCGCAGGAGGGACCACCACGGTGGCCATGGCTTCACATCCCAAGGCATCGGTGGCCGTCGCCGCGTAGGTTCCAGCTTCGACGCTGTTGGGGTTGATGCCGCCCCAGTCAAGGCTCACGTTGCCTGATCCTCCGTTGATGTCAGCGGCAATGGACCCGCTCATCGGGTCGTTGCACTCCGGCACCGTCGCCTCGAGGTCCAAGGTGAAGGGGGAGGGCTCGGTGATGAGGAACTCCATTTCCACGCTGCACAGGTTGGCGTCGTTGACTTCGACCGTGTACGGTCCAGCGGGGAGGGCGCTCGGGTTGTACCCGCCCCAGTCGACGGTGTAGGGGGCAACGCCGCCTTCGTACGTGACCTCAGCCGTGCCGTCGTTTCCGTCGTGGCAATTGACCGCGGTGTATTCAACGTCGGCGGTGAGGTCGGTGGCTTCTGTGATGGTCTGGATGAACGGCGCCGAGGTGTTGCCACACTGGTCGGTGGCCACAAAGGTGCGCGTGAGAACCACGGAAAGCGGGCACAGGCCGTCCTGGTACGTCGACGTCATGTTGACCTCGAAGTCCGAGCAGATGTCGTCGGCGACAGGGACGTCAAAGACCTCGCCGTCGAGGTTGTTCGTCACGATTTGCTCGTCGGGCTCATTCAACCAAAACGGCGCGTCGTTGTCCTCGATCACGAGCACCTGTTGCACGGTGGTCTGGTTGCCGCATTGGTCCTTGATCGTCGTGTATTTCTTTTCCACGGACTCCCCGTCGCAGGATCCTGGCAGGGACACAAACGAAGGCTCGCCCACCACCGTCACGGTCCCGCCGCACGCGTCCTGGGCAATGAGGGGCTCGAACACCACCGGGTCGTTGCAATCCAACGTGTCGGCGTCGAGGTTGGTCAACACCACAGGAGGGAGGTTGTCCACCACCGTGATGGTCTGCAGCATGGAGTTTTGGTGTCCGTGGCAGTCGGTGATCAACCAAAACCGGTCAATCGTGTAGTTGCCCGGGCAGCTGCCTGCGAAAACCGTCTCGGAGTACTGGATATCCACCCCGTCGTTGTCGTCGTAACAGTCCACGGGAAACAGCCCGTGATAAAGGAGCGCAGCAGGGGCCGGCTGGGCCGAGATGACCGGGGCGACAGGCACGCTGCTGCAAGAAACCGTGGCGTTCTGAGGTTGCGTCAAGAACTGGGGCAACAGGCTGTTGCCGTCGCAGTCCACGTCGTCGTTTTCGGGGTAAACGCACGGTTGCCCTGCGAGAGGGGGGTCCGTGGCGTTGGGGTTGTAGTTGCACGCCCATTCTTCCTGGCATCCAGGAACCTCCAGCGCGTTGCAAATGCCGTCTCCGTCGAAGTCGAGGTAGCAATTCCCGTCGCAATCGTACAAGCCGCTTGGGTACCAATCGATGGCGTATTCGCACAAATCGTTGTACGGGTATGTCGCATCGGGCACGTAGTTGCACGCCAGCGGGTCGAAGCAATCACCGGCACACACCCCTCCCAAGGTGATGTCCATGTCGTAATTGGCCCATTGGCTCCAAGTATTGCTGAAGGAAATGGTCCATTCACCTGAGCCACTCAAGTTGGCTGGAAGGGAGGGGTTTCCTGAGGTGTTGATGAAGAAGCTGTAATTGCCCCAGGCGGTGGTCATCTGCCAGGGTGGAGGCCAAATGTCACCCAAATTGTTGCAACCCGGCGGAATACCTGTGGGTGCCCAGCCCCACCAGGCGACGCACTGGCCATTGGGAGCTTCAATGACGATGGCCAAGTCCTCAGGCCAACTCGAGAAGCCTCCTGACCAATCCAGATCAATATCGACAAATTGCAGGTTGCCAGACAAGGTAAACGAGTTGGATATCGTGGTATTTCCGGCGACATATTCGTCAATGTCCAATTCAGCATTGCATTGTGCAAGTGCTTGACTCATTAACACGGCGAAGGTTGCAAATAGGGTAATGTGCTTCATCCCACGGAGATTGAGGATGCAAGATACACCCCAACGATTGTCTTGGATAAGGTAAGGACGCAACAAGGCCCGGCTTGGTTGCCAGGCCTTGTCGAGTACGTTCAATCTTTCCCGATTTAAGCGCAACTCGAACCAAAGACGCTCAACAACTCGAGCAAGTCCGCAACGGTGGTCAAGCCGTCGCCGCTGATGTCCGTAGTGCATCCTTCGGTGCATCCAAATTCAGCAAGAATTTCAAGCAGATCGCCCACGGTGACCGAGTTGTCGCCGTTGACGTCTCCAAAGCATGTGTCCAAGATGCAGCTCCCGTCGTCCACCACCGCTGCGGGGTTGTAGTTGAGAGCAGTGGCATCTGTGCAGCCTTCCTCACCCAGGTCAATCACAAAGGAGCCAAAGACCTGCTCCTGGCTGAATGGAAAACCAAACACCGTCACCCATCCGTTTACGCTGATGTCCACACGGTAAGAACCTTGCACGGTGGGAATGCCAGTGAGGGCGGCGCAATATTGGTTGCCCCCCAAGAACGAGCATGGGTTTCCAGAGTCGCCATTGTTGTTGCACGTCACGCCTAGACCAACGGCATCGAGTGTCGTCGTCACCAACGTGTCACTCAAATCCACCAACGTGATTGTGGCAAGCGAAACGCTGTCTAGGGGTGTGGTTGGGGAGAAGGGAAGGGTCGAGTCGATGTCGAGCACGTATTGCGGAAGCAGAATGTGCAGCACATCCTCGTAAGGCATGCCGACAACTCCGGGTTCAAATTGTTCCCCGAGCTCAGGATTGGGAGAAACCCCCAACGTTTCGGTGCCAAAATCAAAGTCGGAGGTGCACTGAGCGTTCGACTCCAAGGAATTCAAGGCTCCCACAAAGGCAAGAGCGGCAAAGAGAAATGCTTTTTTCATGGTGTTGAGAATCATTTGGTTCAAGGTCATTCAGGACATTCAAGTCCAAAGTTGGCGAGCAAGGCGAGCAAGTCTTCGACACTTACGCTGCCGTCTCCGGTCAAATCGGCGAAGCAATCTCCAAGGCATCCGTATTCGCCAAGAATTTCAAGAATGTCGGCCACAGACACGAGCAAATCGGAGTTCAAATCACCCAAGCAAATGGGGAATTCGCAGGTTCCGTCGTCCACCGTCGCCGTCGGATCGAAGTTGGTGGCTCCAGGGTCTGTGCATCCGGTGCACGTCGAGCCATCGCCACCACATACCCCACATTGGTCCGTGGTCGCCGTGCCACCGCAGGTGCCTTCGCAATCCACTCCGGCGATGCAGTTCCCGTCACAATCGAGGTTGGGCTCGGGGTAGGCACAGGAACCGTCATCCGTGTTTGCGGCTTGGTCGAAGTTGCACGCATTCAAATCAGTGCATCCAAGCACCGTAAGCACCTCTGCGCCATCCACCACGCCATCGCAGTTGTTGTCGACGTTCTCACCCGTTCCCGCAGCACCAAAGTAGACTGCTGCGTTCGCATCATCGCAATCTTGGTCGTTGAAGGCATAGGGGGTTGCGTTGGCCGGATCGCAAGCGTTGACTGGAACGGCAGGATCGCCGTATCCGTCTCCATCCAAATCGGCAAACACGTCCAGGCCTTCAAAGACCACCACCTGTGTGCTTTCATTGAAACTGGCCACAACCGTTTCCGTAAGGGTCAAAATGGCTGTGGTGCTGTTCGAGACCGTGATGTCTCCGCCGCCGGTTGGCGTAAAGTCACTCGACCCTAAGAAGTCGTCCGCCGTGATCACACCATCGCTGTCGTAAAACGCAATGTTGTACGTTGTTCCTGCGTCAAGGGGAATGTTGAACCCTCCAAACGTCGGCGTTTGGTTTCCGTCCACGTACCCTGAAGTGTAAATTCCACCTTGCGGGCCACTCAGCACAAAGTAGGGGTCAGGCTGACCAAAGAAGTCCTCAATGTCGCCGCCCCAGCCGCCACCGAGCGAAGTGATGTTCACTTGAGTCAACGACAATTCCGTGATTTCAGTCAACACCGACACCGTGTAGGTGCCGGGCGAATCGTACGTGAAGACAGGGTTGAACGCATTGGAAGTTTGGCCATTCCCAAAATCCCAGCTGTACGTCGCACCCGCATCCGTGATCAGGTTGGTTCCTTCCACAGTCAGTGGCGCGCAACCTTGAGTGGTGCTCAAGCTGAAGCTGGTTGGGTCCCCGCCTCCAGCACCTGGTTCAATGACCAAGGGCAAGCTGAAACTCTCGTTGACCGTTTGTTGAAACCCAAACGCCGAGACCAACACCGTCACGTTGATGTCCACAAAAAAGGAACCACTGACGAGCGGCGTGCCACAGACGATAGAACATCCATAGTACTCTCCGTTTCCGGGTTGGTACACCCCGTCGGGGTTGTTTGGCGTGAATTCCAACCCAAACGGCAAACCCGTGACGGAGGAAATGGTCACAGTCAGGAGCGTGGCTTCCAATCCCGATCCGGGGTCAACCACGGAGGGAGGGAGGTTGAACGTTGCCGTGGCTTCGTAAGGCTCACCTTGCGTCCCATTTGGGAGTTGTTCAGGGCAAAGCACAGGGAAGTCGACTGCCACGCAAGACAGGTCAGGGGTGCAAGTAGAACATTGCGCCCAGGCACTCAAGGATTGAGCCGCTCCGAGGAGCAAGGCCATGGAAAGTTTGGTCAGGTTACTCATGTTCATTCAGTTTCAGCAGTTTCAGCAATTTCCTCCAAATGCGGCAAGAAGCGCCAACACGTCAGCGACGTTGACGTTGCCGTCCGAATCCACGTCCGCCGTGCATCCAGAGCCGCAGCCAAACTCGGCCAAAACGGCAAGGACATCAGCCACAGTCACGGACCCATCTTGGTTCAAATCTTCTGGGCAAGTTGCTGGGGTCTCTTCGTCGAGGTCCAGGGTGCCGTTGCAGTTGTTGTCTAAGCCGACGCCCGTCCCTGATGCTCCGGGATACATGGTGGAGTTGGCGTCGTTGCAATCGCCGGACACAAAAGTGTGTCCCGCAGGTGCCACGCTCAAGCAGGTGTTTCCTCCAAGGCTTCCGCCGTAACCATCTTGGTCTGCGTCCAAATAGTACGCTTGGCCGTACACGCAAGAACCGTCGTCAGATGTAGCCGCAGCGTCGTAGTTGCATGCCGTGCCATCTGTGCATCCTGGTGTGTCTGGCCCGGTGGCTTCAACACAGAAATTGTGGGTGGCCTGCGAACCAAAGTTTCCGCCCGCAACCATGGAAGCGAGCACGTTGCCGTCACCGTCGGTGAGCGTGTAGTTCCCCACCACGCCCCCGTATTGAAGGCCGTCGCCATAGCTGTCGTTCACCGTCAACGTGTAGCATCCAGTCGCCACGCATGCCGTAGCGTTGTAGTTGGTTTGGCTTCCTGAATAGGGGCCTCCTTCCAGGATGACGTTTCCTGCGTCATCCGTCACATTCCACGTCGTTTCACCGGGGTAATTGTCCGTCAACAAGGCCATCGAAATGTTGACGCCGTTCAAGACACAGGAACCGTCGTCCACGAGCGCAGATGGGTCGTAGTTGCAAGCCGCAGGGTTGGTGCAACCACCACACGTGCTGTTGTCACCACCACACACGCCACAATCGTCATTGACCGTGCAGCTGCCGTCATCAAAAATGGCCTGAGGGCTGTAGTTGCATGCGGTTGGGTCCGTGCAGCCGTTGTCGGGATTGAATCCTGTGGGGTAGCCATCGAGAACGAGGGTTCCTGATCCCGTAGGATCCAAGTATTGACTCACGCCAAGACCCCAGCTGATGTCGAAACGGCCGTAATAGTCGTATTGTCCGTTGTTCGACGTGCCTGAACAGGCGGCGGCACCGCCGTAGAGTTGGCCAATGATTCGATGATCTTGGTTGAAAAGGGGTGAGCCGGAAGATCCGGGCTCCGTGACACCGGCTTCCCATTGGCTGATCCACCAAACCTGTGCGCCACCCGCTGTGCTGGTGTACGGCGCGTTGTTTTCGAAACAAATTTTCTTGACGTCCCCTGAAGGGTGGTGGATGCCTACCGCGCTCGAGTGCGCCGCGCTTGATGCGTCCCATCCAGCGTATTCCACACCCCAGCTTGCAGGAGGAGCAGAGCTGAGCTGAATCAAGGCGACGTCAGACCCGCCGTTGTTCACCAGGAGGCTTCCGCCTGAGATGCTGTTGTTCGTCGGGCCAGTGCTTCCCGAGCAAGTGCTGCTCTCGTGGTTGAAGTAGTAGGTCCACGTGTTGGGCGTGCCCAAACAGTGGTTGGCCGTCAAGAAATACGGCGTCCCGTCGTTGGCCGTGTTGTTCACCATGGACCCCGTGCAAGTGGCGAAACCGCCGTTTACAATCAAGGCCACAGCTTGTTTTTCCACGACCCAATCGGCACCTTCAGGACAATTCACGTTGATGTTGCAAGCACCGCTGTTGCCGAAGGGACCTTGCGAGGCATTGGCCTGCAATTCAGCTTCTCGACGAAGCAAGGACCGGTAGCCCTGCACGACTTGAGAAACTTCGATTTCGCCCGTGGCTGGAATGCCAAGGGGTTCACGGTATTCCAGCACGACCTGATCCCCTTCGACCAAGCTCAGGGCCAGACCTTCCCATTCTTTGACGTTGTCATGCGTAAAGCCGCCGATGAAGTGATCCCGCTCGGCAGTCCACACGAACAACTCGCCTCCTTTCGGCACCACAAATCGAGAGAGGTAGAAACTCAAGCTCGTGGCTCCCACAGCGCGAACGGGAAGCCGCCACACCCGAAACCCTTGCTCCTCGGTCCAGGCTCCAGCATTTTCCATGGTCCAATTGACCTCGTGTTCGACACCAAAACGCCAAGGCGCATCCTTCATGGTCGCCGTCACGGCGTCCTCGGTTTCCAACGCCTCGACATCAAGGGCATCAAACGTGTTCCAAATCAGGTTGTAATTCACTTCATTCCCCCAGTTCAGAGGCTGTCCTCCTCGGCCGATTTGGGCTATGGCCGACGAAACAACGAGGAAGGAAAGCAGAAGTGACAGCGCGGCTTTAGGCATTGAAAATGAAAGGGTTCGCTTCATGGTTCAGTGATTTGAGGCTTTAGCTGAGGTTAAACTCACCTGACAAGTTAAGACATTCATCCTTGAAAAGTTGGTATTGTCGAGGGAATATGCTTTTTTGTAGACAAGTTTGCGCAATTCGTCGCATCCCCATCCTGATTTCACCTACTCAATCATGTCTCCCTCCAGGCACAGCATTCGAAGGGCTCTCGCCATGTTGTTGATGTTTCGCTTCGCGACGTTGACGGTAGCTCAAACCTTTACGGATGGCGACCCAGATGGGGTCTTGTACACACAGCATGTGGGAGGATTTTTGGGTCATGGCGTGAGCTTCGCCGATTTCAACAATGACGGATTTGACGATTTGTGTTTTGCCCAATTCGAGGGCGAAATTTTTGCTTACCAAGGAGATGGTGAAGGAGGATTTGAATCCATTGACTTGGGCATTGGCAACACCAACGGAGAGCCCAAAAGCGTGCTTTGGGCCGATTTTGACAACGACGGGGACCAAGACTTGTTGATCACCCAGAGACTCGCAGAAAATCGGCTGTACGCCAGGATGCCAAGTGGATCTCTCCAAGAGGTCCCAAGCGCAGGCGGGGTGGCGGGGACAAATCTCGAGCGAACGTTTGGTGCAGCCGTGGCAGATTTCGACAAGGACGACCGTCTCGACATTTACCTCTGCAACTATCATTCACCGCAAACCAATTCGGAAGAGAACCATCTCTTTCGTTCAATCGGCGGAATGGATTTGGCGATGCAATTCGAAGAGGTGACATCGCTGGCAGGGGTCGGAAATGGGGTCAAACAATCGTTTCAAGCCACGTGGATTGACATCGACCGGGACGGTTGGCTCGACTTGCACGTGATCAACGACCGGACATTCTGGCCTGATGCGATGTACCGCAACCAGGGTGATGGCACGTTTGTGGACATGGCCGCTACCTGGGGCATTGGCATTGGGGAATATTCGATGAGCTCCACGTTTGCAGATTTCGACAAAGACCACGATTGGGACATCGTGGTGGCCAACGGGGCGAGTGAGGGAAACAACTTTTTGATGTGCATGGGGCATCCGTTCCTCGATTCCGCCGGCGAGACTCCATCGTTGAACTACGCCAACGTGGCTTCGGAAGCGAACATTTTGCTCGACAATTTGGCGTGGGGAGCGTTGTTTTTCGACGCCGACAACAACGGTTGGCTTGACCTTTTCATCGGAACAGGGACGTCCTTTTACACGGATTTCCCGTCCATTCTAGACGTGTATGACGACAACTTGAACGGGTTCTTTTTGAACAACGGCGGCACCTTTCCTTTGGAAGCAGCGCCAGAAAACGTGTACACGGACAAAGAGTTGACATTCTCCTCCGCTTTTGCTGACCACAACCGTGACGGGGCGATGGACTTCGTGTCCCATCGCATTGGGGCTCGCGCTCGACTTTTAAACGGTGTTCCCAACGGCAATCACTGGGTTCAAGTCACCTTGGAGTCAAGCAGTGGAAACAAGGATGCCATAGGCGCGGTAGTGACAGCATGGAAGGATGGGGTCGGGGACATGCGCACGGTGACCTGCGGATCGGAGTACCTCAATCAAAACAGCCGGCGCCTCCATTTTGGGCTGGGCGCTTCTCCAACGGTGGACAGTTTGACCGTGGATTGGCCTTCCGGGACCCACACGTCCTTTGCCAGCCCCCCCGCCAACGTCATTCATCACCTTCTGGAGAATGGGGGGGATGGTGGCGTCATCACCTCGGGGTGCACGTATCCGCTGGCGTGCAATTACCTCGATTCCGCCCAAGAGGACAACGGCTCGTGTGATTTCTCTTGCGCATGTGGTGAAGGAACGGTTTGGGACAGCAACGTGTCGCAATGCATTGCCTCTTGCACGGCAGACCAAAATGGCGACGGAGAAATTGGAACGGGGGATTTGATCCTGTTCCTAACCTTCTTTGGCAACACGTGCGAATGACCATTGGTTTTCCTCCATGAAACCTTCATAACGCGAGTTGCGCGGGGAGGCTTCCGACAAATATCTTCGCGAGAAACTACAAGCATGGGACGCGCATTTGAATTCCGGAAAGAGCGTAAAATGAAACGCTGGGCAGCCATGTCCAAGATTTTCGCTCGTCTGAACAAAGACATCATCCTTGCCATCAAGGAAGGTGGGGGGATTTCTGACCCTGACACGAACGCTCGGCTTCGAGCTGTTTTGCAAAACTGCAAGGCAGCCAACATGCCCAAAGACAATGTCGAGCGCGCCATCAAGAAGGCCACGGACAAGGATACTTCGGACTACAAAGAGGTCACGTTTGAGGGTTACGGTCCTCATGGAATTGCCGTATACGTCGAGACGGCCACGGACAACAACAACCGCACCGTCGCCAACGTGCGATCCCACTTCAACCGCAGTGGAGGCCAGTTGGGCACCACGGGGTCAGTCGAATTCATGTTCAATCGGATGTGCTTTTTCAACATCGTGGACACGGGCCTCGATTTGGACGACTTGACCTTGGAGTTGATTGACGTCGGGGCGGAAGAGGTGGAGCGCGACGACGAAGCCAATCAAATCATCATTTCCGCGCCGTTCGAGTCCTTCGGGGGCTTGCAATCCAAACTCGAATCGGACGGCTACGAAATCGTGGAATCGGGCCTCGAACGGGTTCCCACGACCACCAAGGCGTTGAGCCCCGAACAGGTGGAAGAAGTGGAGGGGTTGATTGAAAGGCTGGAAGGGGATGAAGACGTGCAAGCCGTCTTCCACACGATGGAGCCTGCCATCGGCTAAATCGCTCAGATTGAGTTGGTGATGCCCAGGATTGGGTGGTTTTCATCTCGAAGTGAAACCCAACCGCCTTTCTTGCGTAAATTCAAGGAATGCGCGCACTCCATCCGCACAAATCCCGCCTCCGTGGTAGCGTGACCATCCTCAAAGGATGGGTCGTGTTTGCCTTCCTGCAGTGCAGTCTGACGGCGGAGTTGGGGGCGCAGCATTGGTCGAGTTGGATGGCCGGAGACAGCTGCGACTTGGTCACCGCACGGCAGCAATTCGACGCGCAGCGCGTCCTCCGAACAGAACCACGATCGGTTGGAGTCAAGCCCTTCGAACGCTGGGCATGGTGGATGCAGGAGCGAGGAGGTCTCGCGAAAACGCCACGCCCTGAAAGTTGGTGGGCCGCCACCGAGAGTTGGCGCGTTTCTTCCGCCACCATGTCGGCGATGCCGATCAACGGTCCCGCCTGGCAATACGTTGGGCCTGACGAAATTCCCGTTCACGGCGGGGCCGGGCGCGTCAATCGCGTGAGGTTGGACCCCAACGATTGGCAGCATTGGCTGGCATGCGCTCCCTCTGGCGGGCTGTGGCAGTCATTCGACTCAGGGCTGACATGGGAGGTCCTTGGCGTGGACGCCCTGAGCCCCATTGGAGCCACGGACGTGTGGATGGACCCCACCGACAACCAGCATCTGTGGCTGGCCACCGGGGATGGAAATGGCGGAGATACCTACAGCATCGGTCTTCTTGAAACGTGGGACGGAGGCCAATCTTGGCTTCCCTTGGAGTTGGCTTTTGAAGCGAATCAAGGTCGCCGCATCCAAACCATGGCGCATCACCCCACGGGATTGGACACGGTGCTCGTGGCCACGGACCTTGGCTTGTTTTTCACGACGGACGGCGGAACGACGTTTGAACTCGTCCAATCGGGATCGGCCCGCGACGTGGTGTGGATGAATGATTCCACGGCAGTGGCCGCCTTTGACAACCAAGGCGTGAGACGATCCACGGATGGTGGACAAACTTGGGTTGTGGCTGAACTTCCGGAGTCCACCAACAGCGTGGGTCGGATTCAATTGGCGGCTGAATCCATGGGGGTGAGCTTTGAGCGCGACACCCTTTACGCCGTCGCAGGACATTACTTCCAACAAAATTTCTTGGCCGTTTGGCGAAGCACGGACGCAGGCCTCACATGGTCTGTTCAGAGCACACGATTGACCGGCCCCAACCTTCTGGGCTACACCGTAAGTGGAGCGGACAACGGAGGGCAAGCGTTTTGGGACCTTTGCCTGGAAGTGGATCCGGAGAATGCGCACAGGCTTCTCGTTGGTGGGGTGAACCTCTGGGAATCTCTAGATGGAGGTGTGTCTTGGAATTGCGTTGTGCATTGGCAGGGAGCTGGGGAAGCGCATTATGCGCACGCCGACCAGCACGACATCCAGTTCCTGCCTTCTGGGGATGTGCTTTTGGCCAACGACGGAGGGGTCTTCCAATGGTCGAACGAAGGCGTGGAGGACAAATCCGACGGCTTGGACATCGCCCAAGGATACGCCTTGAGTTGCCACCCCGCGAAAGCCGCAACGTGGATGTTGGGCACGCAAGACAACGGCACCAACCTTGTGTCGCCGCCATTTGATGCTCGGATCTTGGATGGCGACGGCTTCCACAGCCTTTTCGACACGACAACGTCTGACCGCCTTTATGCTTCTGCTTATTACGGATTGCTCTACCGAAGCGACGACGGTGGCCGAACCATGACGAACATCGCAAACTACTACCAGAGTTCAGGGCCCAACGAATTGGGAGCCTGGCAAACGCCTTTTCAAATGCATCCGGCTGTTTCTGGACGCATCGTGGCGGCGAAAAAATTGCTCCACTGGTCGGAAGATGGAGGCGAAACGTGGAATTCGGCAGGGGGCATGGGTACGCTTCGCAGCACGGCTCTTGCGCTTTCGCCGGTGCATTCTGAAGTGGCGCTTGTGGCGAAAAATGCTCAGTTGCACTTCAAAGACGAAGGCGCATCGGAATTCACGCAGGTGGAAGGACCTTCCTCCGATTACGTCGGCGACGTCGCGCTATCCCAAGACAGCGCCTGCACGTGGTGGGTGGCGTATGCCAGCTACGACCCTCTGGCCCAGATGTGGCGTTCCTCGGACCAAGGCGAAACGTGGGAAAACGTCAGTTCTGGCTTGCCGCAACTTCCTGTGCACCGCGTCATCCAATTGCAAGACGGGACGTGGATGTGTGGGTCGGACATGGGCGTGCATCGTTGGAACGAAGCCGATTTGGTTTGGGAGCTCTACGGCACGGGATTGCCCTTGTCGCCGGTCGTGGACCTGGTGGAAGACGCGTTGTTGAATAGACTGCTCGTGTCGACCTACGGTCGTGGTGTGTGGTCGGCGTCGTTGCCCGAGGCCCCACAAACGGAGGCGACGATCATCCACCTTTTGGCTCCTCCGACACAATGCATGGTGAGTCTGACGGGCTCTCCTCAGGTCCAAAACACGGGGACAGACCCCATTTCCCACATCTCGTACAGAATTGCCGCCACGCAAGGAGCCTGGGTGGTTGTCGATACCGTGGTCGCGACGTTTGCAACGCCCCTCGCCCCACAGGCCAGGGAAGTCTTGCCAGCCTTCGACATTTCCGTTCCCACGGCGGGAAGGTGGGAGGTCAGTGTCGACGCGTGGAGCCAGGGACAAGTTGCCATTGGGCCGACGTACAAGACAGAGCTTTGGGCTTCTGGACTGGGGCACCAAATGACCCTCGAGTGGTGGGGAGATTGTGAGAGCGTGGACCTTCGTTGGGAATTGCGACAGACGGCAACGGAAGAAACGATTTTGAGGAGTGCGCCAACTTGGCCTGGAGACACGTTATCAAGCACGTGGTGTCTTTCAGCGGGATGCTATGAAATCTTTTGGGAGGACGAGGGGGAAGACGGTTTTTCCGGCTCCTATTGCGGGGAAGCAGGAGGCTTCTCGCTCCGCGGCCCCTTCGGAGATGTCGTGCAAGAGGAGGCAGGGACGGATTTTGGGGCTTCATTGAGCACGGAGTTCTGCATCAGCCTCCCATGGTGCTATGCCGACTACAACGGTGACGGAATGCGGTCGGTGAACGACTTGCTTACGTTGCTCTCTGACTTTGGGTGCAGCACGACCTGCTTCGCAGACAACAACCAGGATGGCAGCGTGGGTGTCAACGACCTCATGAACATGCTGTCGGTCTACGGGTCCGGATGTGAGGTTTCTGAATGACCTTAAACTCACAGTTGTTCACGCCGTTTGTGGATAAAACGAAACGGCGTGAAGAGCCCATGCCTTGATTGATGTTCTTTCAAGTTTCAACTTGGAACTCGATTGGATGCATCAGTCCGTTTGGACAGCGTTCGGTTAAGTTTAGTTGTTAGTTAGAGAGGCTTCTGCAACGGCGGGGGCCTCTTTTTTTGTTTGCGTTGGGCTTGGGGGTCATGGCACGGCCGTCGGGCGTACTTTCGCGCCATGCAACAGTTCACTGCTTCCCATCCCGTCGAGTTGATCGAGGCCCTGATGACCCACGTTGGGTATGCCACGAGAACCCGAGCCCGGAACGCGCTCAAACGGGGTGAGATTTTGGTCAATGGCCAGGTCGTGTCTCGCGGAAGCGACATCCTCGAGCCCGGCGCGGAAGTTTCGGTGCTCTCCCAAGCGGAAATGGCGAAGCGTGAGCGCACCGGAGGGGTGTCCCCTAAACGTCAGGAAGCAGTGAAATCTCCGGCCTTGCTTCGCGCTCCCTTCCCGGTGGTTTACGAAGACGACAACGTCTTCATTTACGAGAAGCCTGCCGGTTGGGTGTGTGCTTCACCCAACCCCAAGGTGAAAACCACCTATTCTGCGGTCAAGGCCTATTTGGAGTCGAAGGCTCAGGAGCGCGTGGATGTTCATTTCGTCAACAAACTCCCTCGCGAAGCGAGTGGGCTCCTCGTTGTGACCAAATCCATGGAGTGGCGGCAGCACCTCCAAACGCACTGGGCGTCCTTTGCCAAGGGCTTGTACGTGATGATCCAGGGACACTTGCCCGCCGACGACGATCTGTACTTGCGGCCTGAAAACGCCGAGCCTTATGCGTTGGAATACCGCACCATGCGTGCCACCAACCTCTTTACGTTGCTCAAGTTTAAGGCGGGGTACGAAGTGATCAAGGACATGCTCCCGGCCTTGAGGAAAGAAGACTGTTTGCTGATTGGCGTGGGGAAAACGGCACCAGACCCCATCAAGCGAGGCGGCATTCACCTCTTTGCCTTGGCCCTTACCGGACCTCAGGGCGAGGTCATCAACGTCAAAACCCGTGTACCGAACGAGTTCTTGAAGCTGGTTCGTGGCGGTTCCTCACCCAAGCCGGCTCCGCGCAGCAAATCCCCACAGGGCCCGCGTCAGGGTCGACCCGCACAACAGGGTGGGGAACAAAAAAAGCGCTGATTCTCAGAGAGAGAACCGGCGCTCGACCCAGTCGCGAAGCGTTTGTGCTTCTTGGACGGGCAATTCTTTGAAGGCCAACCTGAGTGCCCGCCGCATTTGCGTGGGCTGTTGGTGTACGTGGCGGATCAAGGTTTGGAATTCTCTCAGGCGATCTGGTTCATGCTGGAGAGGAATACCGTTGAGTGCCATAGTTTGTTTGATTGCAGGATGGTCTTGGTACGGGATTGGTTATGGAAAGTTTCACACCTCGGAAGAATGCTTCACGGAAACGGTCTGAAACGCCCTAATTTCGCGGGGTATTTCAACGAAAAACTCCATCCATGTCACGTCCCGTCTACATCGTTTCTGCCGTCCGAACGCCCATGGGCAGTTTTCAAGGAGCCTTGTCTTCTGTGCCCGCCCCTCAACTCGGCGCCACCGCCATCGCGGGGGCATTGAAAGCTGCAGGCGTGGCACCCGACGCGGTGGAGGAGGTGTACATGGGGAACGTGTTGCAGGCAGGAGTGGGGCAGGCTCCTGCTCGTCAGGCTGCGCTCGGCGCCGGTTTGGGCCCCAACGTCCCTTGCACCACAGTGAACAAGGTATGTGCGAGCGGAATGAAGGCCATTGCTTTGGCAGCCCAAACCATTGCGCTCGGCGACGCCGACGTGGTGATCGCTGGTGGGATGGAAAACATGAGCTCCGTGCCGCATTACCTCGACGGCCGGAAAGGCGTGAAGTTTGGCAACATCAAGGTTCAGGACGGCATGCTCCTCGACGGCCTAACTGACGTCTACAACGCGACGCACATGGGAAATTGCGCAGAGTTGTGCGCACGTGAGAAGAACGTGACGCGTGAGGAGCAAGACGCGTTCGCTGTGGAGAGTTACCGACGCGCGACCGAAGCATGGGACGCCGGCAAATTCAATGCCGAAGTGGTTCCGGTGAATGTGCCACAGCGACGTGGTGACGACGTCGTGGTGGACCGCGATGAAGAATACACGAACGTCCGTCTGGACAAGATTCCCTCGTTGCGCCCCGCCTTTGACAAAGACGGAACGGTCACAGCCGCCAATGCGTCCACGCTGAATGACGGGGCTTCTGCCTTGGTTTTGGCTTCCGAGGAGGCCGTCGCCAAGCACGGACTGAAGCCCTTGGCTAAAATCTTGGCCACCGCCGACGCTGCCCAAGCACCGGAGTGGTTCACTACGGCACCTTCGCTCGCGATTCCTAAAGCCTTGAACAAGGCGGGCATGTCGACGGGCGATGTGGATTTGTGGGAATTGAACGAAGCCTTCAGCGTGGTTGGAATTGCCAACAACCGAGAATTGGGGTTGGATCCGGCCAACGTCAATGTGCACGGTGGAGCTGTGGCGTTGGGACACCCGCTCGGATCGAGCGGCTCACGCATTGTGGTGACGCTTCTTCACGCCCTTCGTGACCGAGGCTTGTCCAAAGGGGCAGCCGGCATCTGCAATGGAGGAGGAGGCGCATCGGCCATTGTGATCGAGCTGGCCTGATTCCTATGGCACGACCTCTGGGACAGGCGTGGGCGTTTCTCAGCCACGTGCCCTTGCGGGCAGAAGCTTACGACCGTTCCGAATGCGTGAACGAAGTGTTGGCAGGCGAAACCGTCATGGAGTTGGCGTTGGGTGCCGGAAACTGGGTTGAAGTTGAGTTGCCGGACGGGTACAGAGGTTGGATGGACCGCCGTCAGCTTCGTCCGGTCACCACGATGTGGGTGGGGCAGCCCCTGCGATTGGCAGAACTGAGCTCCGCTTGGGATAATGTGGCCGGAGGGTGGCTTCCTGCAGGAGCTTGCGTTCGGCAATCGGGTTCGACATGGTTTTTGGGGGAAGATGAAATTCGCCCCACGAGCAAGGTGCCTTCACCGTTTGACGGCGGAATGGCGGATTGGGCACTCACCATGTTGGGGGTTCCCTACCATTGGGGTGGCCGTACAGGGTGGGGCTTCGATTGCAGCGGGCTGGTTTCGCTTGCGGCGGCCCTCGTCGGCATCCAAGTGCCACGCGACGCGTCCCAACAATTCAAGGTTGGAATCGACGTGGACTTGAAGGAAATCCAACGCGACGACGTCGCTTTTTTCCAAAACGAAGAGGGCCGAATCACCCACGTCGGCCTTTGCGACGGGTCGGGAAAAGTCATCCACGCGTCAGGCGAAGTTCGAGTGGATGTGCTCGACGGCCAGGATTTGCGGCGACATGAAGACGGCGTAGTCAGTCACCGGCTTGCGGGCGTAAAGCGTTGGCGCCGTTTGGACGGCCAACCTCAATAAAAGGTCTTGCCCAACCTTGCCATGTCTCGCAGGAGCGGAGACACGCGATAGCGCTCTTCTCCGTAGCGCTGGTGAAAGGAGTCCAAGATGTTGGTGAGCTCTTGAATGCCCCATTCGTCGGCCCATGCCAGAAGCCCCTTGGGGTAGTTGACCCCTTTTTGCATGGCGAGGTCAATGTCTTCGACGGAGGCCACTTGCCAAAACACCGCATCAGCCGCTTCATTCATCAACATGGAGAGAATGCGCTCGGCAACTCCCTCAACAACCTGACCTTCTGTCGCCGCTCCAATTGCGTGGTTGTGCTGGTAAAACCCGCGCCCCGTTTTTCGTCCCAGCCAATTTGCTGCGACCAGTTGGCGCTGGGTGTGGCTGGGCCGGTAGCGTGAGTCGCCGTAAAAAGCCTGGTGGACCGTGGACGTGACCGCGTAATTGACGTCGTGGCCAATGAGGTCCATCAATTCAAACGGGCCCATTCTGAACCCCTGTGCCCGCATGGAAGCGTCGATGTCCGCAACGGAAGCCACGCCTTCCTCCAGAAGCCGAATGCCCTCGCTGTAAAACGGGCGTGCCACGCGATTCACAATGAACCCTGGCGTGTCTTTCGCCGAGGCGGGCGACTTGCCCCAAGCCGCCATTTCCTCGACGCCGTGTTGAGCAAGCTCGGTCGGGGTTTGCAACGCTGGAACCACTTCCACAAGAGCCATTAAAGGCGCAGGATTGAAGAAGTGCAGCCCCAAAACGCGCTCGGGATGTCGGCAGGCGCGAGCCAACGCTGTGACCGAAAGGGAGGAGGTGTTGGTCGCCAACACGGTTTCCGTGGTCACAAGGTCCTCAAGTTGTCGAAACAAGGTGGATTTCACATCGAGGTCTTCCACGATCGCTTCGATGACCACGTCGCAGTTGGACAACGCATCGAGGTTGGCAACGCGCTGGATACGTTGGGCTATAGATTGGGAGGCCTCTTCGGTCATTCGACCTTTCTCTACGAGACGAGCAAGGACTTTGGACAAGGCGCGTTCACTCCGCTCCAAGGCCTCCTCAGAGGCGTCAACGAGAACCACCTCTCGGCCTGCTTGGGCCGCTACTTGAGCAATGCCGCTGCCCATGGTGCCTGCACCAACAATGCCTACTCTTTGCCACTTCTTCATGTTGCGAAGGTAGTGGCGAACGACGGCGATGCACCGAACGATGGCACTGGCAAATTCAGGGGCTTGACCCAAGTAAACTGCCGCGACATTCCATTTCATGAAAACACAGAAGAACTCGGTCTTTGCCTGGAAGGGAACGACATGGAAGGTCAAACGAACGCTGGACAGGAACCGCGCCTTGCTGAAAGCGCTGCGTTTGGAGACTTTGCAAGCGGCGGAGGAGGCCAACGAATGGCTCGCTCGAAGGGGGTTTGACTTTGATTACCACACGCATGTCGCCACCACCGAAGAAGGGAAGTTGGCGGTCATGTGTTTTGATGAAGGCTACGTGCTTGAAGCTGGAGGGGTAGTGCCTGTTCAACAGCAACCGTGATTCAGCGCCGGCGTTTGGGTCGGTTGGTTGGCTTGGAAGATGAGTTTCCTTTTCGCTTTTTCTCGTGAAAGGCCCCCTTGTAGGTTGGATCCGCCTTTCGCTTTTGAAAGTCGATCGTTCTCGCCATGGCTTTGGCTTCCCACGGTGGGGTTTCTGGAATCTCCACGTCAGATGGGATGGCGAGGTCTTCTGGCCGGTTGTCTCCGGCAAGGTGCTTCAACACTTTGGACCAACTCACTTCGTCTGTGGGGTCAACCAACGTGTAGGCGGTCCCTTCGCGATCGGCTCGGCCTGTTCGGCCAATGCGATGCACGTAATCGTCCGACATGCGCGGCACCGTGAAATTGATGACGAGTTCAGTTTCAGGAACGTCAATGCCTCGTGCGCTCACGTCGGTGCTGACCAGGACACGTGCATCACCCGATCGAAACTTACCCATCGCGGCAAGGCGAGTGTGTTGGGCCTTGTTGGAGTGAATCTCTGCCACCTCACCAGGCAACGCTTCCTCCAAGGCCTGTCGGACTCGCTTTGCGTCGTCTTTGGTCCTGACAAACAAGAGGGCCCTAGAAGCTGGATGGCTTTGGGTCAGCCAATGCAGCACCACATTGATCTTGGTCTGCACGTTGGGAGCCCGGAGGACATGTTGTTTGACTGTGGCCACGGGGGTTCCTTCCGGCGTGACTTCAATGCGCGTGGGCCAAAGCAAAAATTCGTCGGCCAATTTCTCCACGCGAGTGGGGAATGTCGCGCTGAAAAGAAGGTTTTGTCGTTTTCGAGGAATCACTTCGAGGATGTCCCGAAGCTGGGGCATGAACCCCATGTCCATCATCCGGTCGGCCTCGTCCAGCACCATGGAATGGATCTTTTTGGTGACCAACGCGCCGCGCAGGTACAGCTCCAGAAAGCGCCCGGGGGTGGCCACCACCACGTCCACGCCGTCATCAAGCGCGGCAATCTGGGTCTTGGGACCAACGCCGCCTACCAAGGCCAGCGAACGAATGTCTGTGTGGACGGCAAAATCCAAGACTGCGCTGTGCACTTGCAACGCCAGTTCCTTGGTGGGAACAAGGATGGCGATCCTTGGAGCTCCGTCTTGACGTCCTTTCATCTTTTGCAGGAGGGGCACGACGTAGGCTGCCGTCTTGCCTGTGCCTGTTTGGGCCACGCCAATGACATCTTGACCCGCCAAAATTTTAGGAATGGCTTGAACCTGAATTGGGGTCGGTATTCGAAACCCCAAATCCTCAAAAGCATTCAAAAATTGCCGTTTCAACTTGAGCTCCTCGAACTGCATTGGCCAAAGGTAGGGGGCAACCTATCTTGCGGCATGATTGAACGGGAAGTCAGCTTGTCTGAATTTGCAGACATGGCGCCGCTCAAGGGCTCAGAGGCGAAGGCCGCGCTGGAACGATTGAGGGTGTCGCGCAATTGGGAGGGCGATTTGAGTCGAATGATCCCAGAAGAAGATGCCCGTCGCTTGATGGAGCGTTGGGCTCAAGTTTCTGACACCATCGGTTTTCAGTCGAACGTGGTGAAGCCTTTCTTGGAGAGCCTTATGGCCCAAACCACACAGGGAGTCTCCTGGAACGCCGCTCCGAACTCGATGGACCGCGGCATGTTGTTTCTGAGCAACCACCGAGACATTGTGCTCGACCCTTCTCTGGTCAATGTGGCGTTGTTGGACCACGGACGTGGGTCCACCGAGATTGGCATTGGTTCGAATTTGCTCGGATCTCCATGGGTCAGTGACCTGGTGAGGCTCAACCGTTGTTTTGTCGTCGAACGATCGGGGTCAGCGCGCGAGCGTTACGAGCACAGCCAGCGAACCGCCCGGTACATCCGTCACGTCGTCCGACAAGACGTGCCAGTTTGGTTGGCGCATCGAGAAGGCCGGGCCAAGGATGGCATGGATGCGACGGCACCAGCATTGATGCGCACCCTTTCAGACGGTTGCCAACCTGAGGTTTGGAACAACTTGAATGCGGTTCCTGTCTCCATCAGTTACGAGTGGGACCCGTGCGACGTCCTCAAGGTGAATGAATTGCTTCACACCGAGAAAACGGGGCAATACCATAAAGCCCCAGGCGAGGACGAACGGAGCATGTGGACGGGTTTGGTCGGCCAAAAGGGAAGGGTTCACCTTGAATTCGGGAAAATCCTCGAATGGGAAGAGAACGAGGGCGCAAAAAAGGCGGAGCGTGACATGGCAACCACGTTTGACCGGCACCTCATGAGCGGAATGAAGCCTTGGCCCAACCAGGGTTTGGCAGCGAGTCACTTGGGCTTGGATGCAAGCATTGTGGCCTTGGCTGACGTCCCGACGGATGACGAGAAAGAAGCGTTTCAACAGCGCATGAATCACGTCTCCTCCCAATTGGAGGGGCTTGGTTGGTCGAAAGAAGAAGCCACTGAAAAGTGGTGCCAAATCTTGTCGGCTCCCTTAACCCAACGCCACGCGCTGTTGGATCAAGCTGGCCACAGCCACGGCGCCAGCCACTGACGCATTCAGAGATTCGGCACGACCGGCGCCGGGGATGGACGCGATGGCGTTGCAAGACTTCCGGACCTCATCAGACAACCCGTGCGATTCGGATCCGACCACGAGCAGGGTGGGGGCGGTGATGTTTCCAGGTTGAAACAAGTTCTCCCCTCCGGCATCCAAGCCGACCACGTTGCCCTTCAAATCGGTCGGGACCTCGTCCCACTCACACACGCAAATGGGCACGTGAAACACCGAGCCCATGGCGCTCTGTATCGTCTTGGGTGACAACGGGTCTGCGGATAGTGCACTTACAACGATTCCAGACAACCCAAACCAATCGGCAACCCTGATCAAGGTGCCAACGTTGCCTGGGTCAGAGAGGTTGTCGAGGTAGAGCAGCATGCCGTTCTTTTCAGGCAACTGGTTGAAATGATCCGGAACATGAGCCACCGCCAACAGGCCTGGGGGCGACTTGAATGCCGACATCATTTCCATGTCCTTGGCGGAAACCTCCAACCGTGGAGTGGACGCCACGCTCTCAGAGGATTCCCAAAAATTCGAGTCTTTCCAGGGTGGCGTGAAGTAGATTCGTTCCACCTCCCAAGTACTTTCGCACAATTCACGAATGCACTTTTCTCCCTCAACCATGGCTTTGCGCGTTTCCCACCGCGCGCTTCTTCGCTTCAATTGGCGGACTTCTTGCCGAAGGCTTTTAGGCATGGTCATGGTGGTTGCAAGTTACGTCGGCACGCTGTGGGGCCAAGAGGAAAATCGGGAATTGGTTTGGCGAAAGACCCGCGTCTTTTTGGCCACGTCCGTTGAGGAAGCGCCAACCCGAGCCTTGAAGGACGAGTGGATAGGGTTGCTTCCCCATGCCCCTGCAAAACGAGGGGTGCGTTTGCCGTGGTCTACATCGTTGGAGGAACGCTCCATCCACAAAAAGGCTCCGAACCAAGAAGAGGGGCTTCGCAACGCTCGGGCACTTGAAAACCGGCTTCGGCGAGCGGGGTGGCTCGGGGGCGAAGTGCAGGCTTCTTGGTCCAACAAGAAGCGCAGCAGCGAACTCCACTTGCTCATCCTGCCCGGGCCTCGGTGGCATCTCGATTCGGTGGTTTGGGTGGCCACAGGCTCTGGATTGCCCCAGCAGCGTATCGAAGAAGTTGGAGGCATTCTTCCGGGAGACCCTTTCGAACTGTCGAGGCTTCAGGATGCTCAAGACAGAATCGCCTCTTACGCCCGTTCCCTGGGGCACTCCACCTTTCACTCGGGGCACATTCAATTGGATGCAGACACGCTTGGCCGAAGTGCCACGCACTCTGTGGTGTTGACCGTGACTTGCCAGCCTTGGAATCCTACAACGGCCGGCTGGAGCGCTGCGGCAGGACTGGTCCCTGGCACCACCCTTCCTCACCCCATGGTGCGGATTGGGTCGGTCACTTGGAACGGTCAGGAGCCAGGTGAAGTGGCGAGGCCTGGTGGGTTGCGGGAGGAGGTCTGGCAACACCTTGTTCGGGTTCAGCCTGGTCAAGTCTACAAACCCCAAAACCTCTCAAACACCTACGCTGACCTGTCCCGGCTTCGAGCCGTCAACCAGGTGGACTTGAGCGAAGCCATGAGGTGGGACAGCACCGCGAATGAAGTCGAGGTGGGCCTGCCTGGTCGGGCGCTGATGGATGTCGATTTTGCCGTGAACCCCAAGCCATCGCACGACTTGGGGCTGGGACTCGACATGGTGCGAAACGACGCTCGCTATGGCCCCAAAGTCAGCACGACGCTTCATCATCGCAACCCGCGAGGCTGGGGTGCAGAAAACGCT
This sequence comes from Bacteroidota bacterium, assembly GCA_027621555.1. Classification (GTDB taxonomy): domain Bacteria; phylum Bacteroidota; class Bacteroidia; order Flavobacteriales_D; family Sanyastnellaceae; genus UBA11663. The sequence continues at coordinate 26,583 of JAQCBJ010000003.1, forward strand.
TGGGAGGTCGCGTTTGGGTACGTGGCCGTTTCTCCTTTTTCTTCTCTCAACCGCCAAACCATCCTGAACAGCGGAGAATGGACGGTCCGTTGGAAGACGTCCCAACTCGGCATCGCTCCCTTGAAACTGAATCGCTTCAAGCCGTCGGCTTCGCCATTTACGTCCATGGATGTGGGGTGGGACCGCGAGGTTTGGCCTGAATTCACGCGTTCGCAGTTCCACTTTCAACACGACGTCGGATTTACGGAAAATCCAGAGCGTGGGTCCACGGTGAGATGGAGCCCTTTCAATGTCTCCTTTGTCAATTTGTCCAACCGAGACAGCACGTTTGTCTCTTGGCTGGAGAACCAAAACAACCCCCTGATCCAGGCGCGATTCAACAACCACTTGACGTTAGGTTCTTCCGCGGCTTGGGAAACAGGGTGGGCCAGAAATGAGGCTTCTGGGCGAGTTCAGATTCAGGCCAGTTGGGCGGGCATGTTGGCCCAAAAAATCGCAGAGGCTGTCGCCCCTGACAACCAATTGGACCCTGAAACCGGTGCCTGGCTGGTGGCGGAAAACGTCCCGTTGGTCCAACACCAGCGAATCATGACGAGTTGGAGCGCACGGCGAGAATCCAGGCGCGACATTCGTTCCGTCTGGGCTGGGCACATCTTGTTGGGATGGGCCAACGCAGGGGCCAACACGCCCTCGCTTCCGCTCGAGCAGGCCTTTTTCACAGGTGGAGCGAACGGCGTCCGCGGGTGGCGGTTGCGGACTCTGGGCCCCGGAAACGTGAGCTCACTCGATTCTTCCGTGGCCATCTTGGGCGTCGGCGACGTCCGCCTGGACGTGCAATTGGAATGGCGGCGGGCTCTTAATAAAACGTGGAGTCTGGCGGCATTTACGGATGCCGGAAACGTTTGGCTCCACGGGGACGAAGCCCCAGAAATCGCTGCGTTTCAATGGGGGAAATGGGAAAGCTTGGCTTGGAGCCTTGGTGCAGGAGTGAGGTACGATTTGGAATTTTTCCTTCTTCGCCTTGACGCGGCCTTGCGATTGCACGACCCCGCCGCAGCACCCTCGGAGAGGTGGGTCGGCAGCAACGGGATCAAAGGGGCACTGCACTTGGGGCTTGGCGTCCCATTCTGAATTCCCCAGTCGGCCTTTGGGCTATTCACGAAACGCGTGGATACAACGTGAAGAACTGCACTTTCATCTGATTGCCAAGGTCCTTGCGCGGCGTAGATTTGCGGCATGGGATGGTTCAAAAGAAACGCCGAGGGAATCACCACCTCAAGCGCAGAGAAGAAGGAGATACCTGAAGGCGCGTGGTACAAGTGCCCCAACTGCAAAACGGTGGTCTCCAACCAAGAGCACGCCAACACCCTTTGGGTATGTGCCATATGCGATCACCACGAACGCATTGGAAGTGAGGAGTATTTTGATTTGCTCTTTGATGAAGGTAAGTACCGCGAAGTGGCCCCTAAGCTTCACGCGGCTGACCCACTCGAATTTGTGGACACCAAAGCGTACACTGATCGACTGGTGGCCGCGCAGAAGAAGACAGGACTAACGGATGCGATCCGCGTTGCTTCAGGCGAAATGAATTCGCATGGCGTCGTGGTCGCTTGCATGGATTTTTCATTCATCGGCGGAAGCATGGGTTCTGTGGTGGGAGAGAAGATTGCGAGAGGGATTGACCACGCCATTAAGAAAGGGGTTCCCTTCATCTGCATCAGCAAATCTGGAGGGGCGAGGATGATGGAAGCAGGCTTGAGCTTGATGCAAATGGCCAAAACCAGCGCCAAGCTCTCTTTGCTCGCCAAAGAGGGATTGCCATTCATTAGCGTTCTCACCGACCCCACGACAGGAGGGGTGACCGCTTCGTTTGCCATGCTCGGAGATTTGAACATCAGCGAACCCAATGCGCTCATCGGATTTGCCGGTCCTCGGGTGGTGAAGGAAACGATTGGCAAAGACCTGCCAGAGGGATTTCAGCGCGCTGAGTTTGTCCTCGAGCACGGCTTTCTCGACGCCATTGTATCGCGTTCTGAACTCAAGGAGCAGTTGTCCTTCGCATTGAAGATGCTGCACACGCAGGAGTGAAGTGGTGGACGGGGCGGCTTCTGTCGTATCTTTACACCTCAATTTTATTCGCATCACGAACATCTAAACGATTTCGCACATGTATCTCGACGCAGAAAAGAAGAAGGAATTCTTCACCAAGCACGGAAAAAGTGCTTCTGACACGGGCTCACCTGAGGGCCAAATTGCCATGTTCTCCTTCCGAATTGCTCACCTCACTGAGCACTTGAAGCAGAACCGCAAAGACTACAACACGCAGCGCGCTCTGATCAACTTGGTAGGCAAGCGTCGTAAGCTGTTGAATTACCTCGCGGACAAAGACATCACGCGCTACCGTGCGATTGTCAAGGAACTTGGCCTGCGTCGCTGATTCCATTTGAAGATTCTCTGAAGGCGGTTGAAGGTCAACCGCCTTTGGCATATTGGGGCTTGCCGGCCCGTACACACGTAGAAGAAGAGGCAAAATGAACATTCACAACCAAACCATCGATCTCGGCAATGGGCGCGAGATCACCATCGAAACCGGCAAGCTCGCCAAGCAAGCACACGGTTCTGTCGTCGTCCGTTCGGGCGACACCATGCTCCTCGCAACCATCGTCTCAAGCTACGAGCCGATGGACGTGGACTTCCTTCCCTTGACGGTCGACTACCGTGAGAAGTACGCTGCTGCAGGTCGATTCCCAGGCGGTTTCTTCAAGCGCGAAGCTCGCCCATCCGACACCGAAGTGTTGGTGATGCGTCTCGTCGACCGAGCGCTCCGCCCCATGTTCCCGAGCGACTACCACGCGGGAACCCAGGTCATGATTCAACTCATGAGCGCGGACGCCGAAGTTCTTCCAGACAGCCTTGCAGGATTCGCTGCAAGCGCCGCCATCGCCGTTTCTGACGTTCCATTTGACGGCCCCATCTCAGAGGTTCGCGTTGCACGTGTGGGAGGCGAATTCATCATCAACCCACTTCGCTCTGAACTTGAAGAGGCCGACATGGACATCATGGTGGCTGGAACCCTGGACAGCATTGTCATGGTGGAAGGGGAAATGAAGGAAGTCAGCGAAGGCGAGATGGTGGATGCCATTGAGAAGGCGCACGAAGCCATCAAGGCGCAATGCGAGGCCCAGAATGAATTGGCCAAAAAGGTGGGTGCGTTCGGCAACAAGCGCGAGTACAGCCACGAAACGCACGACGAAGAACTTCGCACTCGCATCTCAAACGAGATGTACCCCAAATTCTACGAGGCCGGCAAAACCGGTGCCACGAAAGAAGAGCGCAAGACTCGCTTTGCAGAATTGAAGGAAGCGTTCATGGGAACCATGAGCGACGAAGAAAAGGAAGAAAAGGGCGGGTTGGCCAGCGACTACATCAAGTCAGCCCAAAAGAAAGCCGTTCGCGACTTGATCCTCAACGAAGGTCTCCGCCTCGACGGACGGAAGACCACGGAAATTCGCCCCATTTGGACAGAAGTGGATTACCTCCCTGGTTGCCACGGCTCGTCCATCTTCACACGTGGTGAAACACAAAGCTTGACCACCTTGACGTTGGGCACGAAGCTCGATGAGCAATTGATTGACGGCGCACTCGTTCGGAAGACGGAGAAGTTCTTGCTTCACTACAACTTCCCGCCATTCAGCACGGGGGAGGAGCGCCCGTTGCGTGGCACAAGCCGACGCGAAGTGGGTCACGGGAACCTCGCCCTTCGTGCGTTGAAGCCTGTCCTTCCTCCCGTTGAGGAATGCCCCTACACGATTCGTTTGGTTTCTGAAATCCTCGAATCGAACGGTTCGTCTTCCATGGCAACCGTTTGCGCAGGCACCCTCGCATTGATGGATGGCGGAGTAAAAATCAAGGCGCCCGTTTCTGGCATCGCCATGGGCTTGATCACCGACCAGGAAAGCGGCAAGTACGCCATCCTTTCCGACATCCTTGGTGATGAAGACCACCTCGGTGACATGGACTTCAAAGTCACAGGAACGGCCGAAGGCATCACGGCATGCCAGATGGACATCAAAATCAAGGGCCTCAGCTTCGATCAGCTTCGCGAAGCATTGGAGCAAGCCTGCGAAGGACGTCATCACATCCGCAAAGCAATGCTTACTGAAATTGCAGAGCCACGTGATGACTACAAGGATCACGCGCCACGCATCGTGGGTCTGGAGGTTCCAGGCGACAGCATTGGCGCGATCATCGGCCCAGGTGGTAAAATCATCCAGGAAATCCAAGCCGACACCAACACCACCATCAGCATTGAAGATGTCGACGGCAAAGGAATGGTGGAGATCGCTGCCTCTGACAAAGCCGCCATTGAAGCAGCTTTGACGCGCATCAAGCAAATCGCATTCCCACCAACCGTTGAAATTGGAGAGGAATATGAAGGAAAGGTCAAGACCATCATGCCTTACGGGGCCTTTGTGGAAGTGTTGCCTGGCATTGACGGATTGTTGCACGTGAGCGAACTTGACTGGAAGCGTGTTGAGAACGTGGAAGATGTGTTGAAGGAGGGTGAGTTGGTCAAGTTCAAGGTGGTTGGTCGCGACCCCAAAACCGGAAAGATCAAACTCAGCCGCAAAGTCCTTCTTCCCAAGCCAGAGGGCTACGTCGAGCGTCCACCTCGCGGCGATCGCGGAGACCGTGGTCCACGTCGTGACCGAGGCGATCGCGGAGATCGCGGTCCACGTCGTGACCGTGGTCCACGACCAGAAGCCAACGACTGAGGAAGGTTAAAGAAGGTGTTAGGACAAACCTTTTCACCTTTTCCTTCGTTACCATCCTGTTGAACCCTTTGAATTGCACCTATGAGGCAGCTAAAAATCACCAAGCAGGTCACCAACCGTGAGACCGCTTCGCTTGACAAATACCTTCAGGAAATTGGCCGTGTTGATCTCATCACAGCTGAAGAGGAGGTGGAACTCGCGCGCAAAATCAAGGCGGGCGACCAGGCGGCGTTGGAAAAACTCACCAAGGCCAACCTCCGTTTCGTGGTTTCTGTGTCGAAGCAATATCAAAACCAAGGCTTGTCCCTTCCTGACTTGATCAACGAAGGCAACCTCGGTTTGATCAAGGCCGCACAGCGTTTTGACGAGACTCGAGGTTTCAAGTTCATCTCCTACGCCGTGTGGTGGATTCGTCAATCCATCCTTCAAGCGTTGGCCGAGCAAAGCCGCATCGTGCGTTTGCCGTTGAACAAGATTGGCTCCATCAACAAAATCAACAAGGCCTTTGCGCGACTGGAGCAGGAGTTCGAGCGACCTCCAACGGCCGCAGAGCTCGCGGAAACGCTCGACATGACCTTGGACGAGGTGAAGCAGAGCATGAAAAATGCTGGGCGCCACGTGTCCATGGATGCTCCCCTCAAGGACGGAGACGAGAGCTCAAGCAACATGTACGATGTCTTGCAGACAGGGGACACCCCTAGCCCAGACACCGACTTGATGACCGAATCGCTTCGCAAGGAGATCGAGCGCTCGTTGCGCACCTTGACGCCAAGGGAAGCGGACGTTGTGCGCTTGTACTTCGGCTTGAATGGTGAGCACCCGATGACCCTCGAGGAAATTGGAGAACGGTTTGACCTCACCCGTGAACGGGTACGTCAGATCAAGGAGAAGGCCATCCGCCGTCTCAAGCACACCAGCCGTAGCCGCATCCTGAAAGGATACCTCGGTTGATTCAACGAGCGTACCGCTCGTGGTCTGGCTTCAAGCTGTGCCACAGGTGGAGTGACGCAAGTGTTCGATAAGGACTCCAACACAAAGCCCGCTGGTCGTAGACCGCGGGTTTTTGTTTGGGCAACATTCCCAAATGAAGCTCCATAGCCACCCGAAGTCCGAGATCTCCTGAGGAGAACACGTCCGGATTGCCCAGCCCAAACATGGCGTACATGTCGACGCTCCAAGGGCCTATCCCACGGATTTGGAGCAGCTCTTCTCGCGCGACAGGCCAAGGCTGTTCCAAAAATTGAAGCAGGCGAGCTTCGTCCTTTCCTGCGAATTCTGCCAGTGCAAATGCCGTAGCAGACTTGGCTCCACTGAGGCCAGCGGCTCGAAGTTGATCGGGAGAGGCTTGAGAAAGGGATGAAGCGGAAACCTCACCCCCAAGGGCGTGTTGGACGCGGCGGAAAACCGTGGCTGCGGCCTTGACGCTGAGTTGCTGTCCCGCCACAATTCGGACGAGAGCCTCGAAGGGAGGGCGCGGTGTTGGCAAAGTCAACACCGGATGATCTTGCATCATCTTGAAGAAATCGAGGTCGTGCTGCTGCATGTGGGCACGAAACTCCTGGTCCATTCGTTCATTCATGGCCGTAAGTTGGACATCTTTGCACCATGACCCAATCGTTGTTGTTTCAAAAGGCCTTCTGGACGGCGTGTGTGGTGGTGAGCTTGAGCCTGATCAGCGGTGTTTGGTCAGGTTGCCAAAGGGAGGTGTGGGATTCCAATCCCGATCATGCTCTGCGCTTCTCCGCTGACACGCTGTTCTTTGACACTGTGTTTGCCACCGTGGGAAGTGTGACCTTGCCTCTCAAAGTGTACAACGACTTCGACGGCACCTTGCTGATTGATGAAATCGAACTTGAATCGGGCATCGTCAGCCAGTACCGAGTGAACGTCAACGGCTCACCTGTCACCAATCTGACCCAACCTGTTCGAGACGTGGCACTTCACGCCGGCGACAGCATGTATGTCTTTGTGGAAGTGACCGTGGATCCCAACAGCGCTGCAGGCAATGTGCCGTTTTGGGTCATTGAAAATTTGCGGTTCCTCACAAACGGCAACGAACAAGTTGTGAAGCTTATGGCGCGCGGCCAAAATGCCATCTTTCATGGCGGTCCCAATGAGTTGTCTGTCTTGGCCTGCGATGAAACTTGGACTTCGGAACTTCCGCATGTCATTTACGGCCAAGTCGTCGTGGACTCCGCCTGCACTTTGACCTTGGAGCCAGGCACAACGGTCTATGGTCACGACGGTTCAGGGATTCTCGTGTACCAAGGATCCTTGGTGGCAGAAGGCACACTGGACGAGCCCATTGTCTTCCGAGGAGATCGACTGGACGACGACTACATCGGGTCGCCGGGACAATGGGGGTTGGCGTTCGAACTGACCGACACGTTGTCAGGCAATTTGGTAAACGCGACTGCTTTTCGCGGAGGCATTTGGTTGTATCGGGCCGTGGAAAGCGAATTCAATCACGTGGTGTTGTCGGATGCTACAGTTGGGATTTGGGTTGATAGCGTAGGCTTTGGCGCGGAATACAGCTTGCAACTTCGAAACTCCATCATCACCAACGCGGAGTCCATTGGCCTTTTGTCTCAAGGAGGACACATCGTAGGATACAACAACCTCATCTCCAACTGTGGTCAGGCCTGTGGCTATTTCGCGCTCGGCGGGAACATCCAAATGCATCTCAGCACATTCGCCAATTACAGCACAGCGGGAGGGGGACTTCGCCAATTCCCCACGTTGTACGTGAACGATTGGTATGAAGCCAGTGACGGTTCTGTGCAATGGCGGCCGTTCTCACAAACCACGGAATTCCGGAATTGCATCGCTTACGGCAACAACGCCACCTTGAACGACTTCAGCGAAGTGATCGTAGACCTTTGGGATGCAAGCTTTTACGCGGCCCCCATGTTCACGTCTTCGGCCATCCATCACCAAGAAGAGGAGTTCCCGGAGTCGGTGTACGACGGAAACACGTCCGTCAACGCTGCGCCACCTTTTGTCAACGCGGTGTTGGAAGACTTCCGGATCGAGGGCACGGCCGACCTTTGGACGGGGATTCCTTCTTCGCCTCCTTTTGACGTGTTCGATGTAAGTGTGGATTTGGCCGGGGAATCCCGGAACACCCAAGCACCCACCAAGGGGTGCTACGAGCGAATTCCCTGAGAGGGCAACCTTTTGGTGACGAATGTCGTAGGGGAACGTGCACACGTAGGCCATGACGACCAGCATTCTCGAAGCACTCATCCAATTGTTTGCCTTGTTCGCCGCAGGACGCGGACAAGAGGGCATTGCACTTGGGCGTACGCATGCCACGAGGTACATGCGGAATCAGCTCCCTAAAAAATGGGCCGACGAGAGTTTGGAGCGATTTGACGAGTTGGTGGACCAATTCCAGCGCATGCCGGCAAGGGGCGAGGACATGCATGCCAAGCGCCTTGCCAAATTGAGTGTCAAGTTGCTACGCACATGCAGCCAAATCAACAAGGGACTGGAGTGGCACGAAAAACACGTGGTGGTAGTCCGCTTGATGGAATACCTGCATCAAGTCCCCGATCTGGAAACCGGCCGCCTTTTTCTCAAAACGGTCAGCGAAAGCTTCAACATTGACGGAGAAACGCTTTCAGCCATGCAGAGCATGGTCTCGGATGCTGTAGAACATTCACGGTCGGAGGTCGCCGGATTGTTTGAGATGAACGACGAGTTCCTTGGCCGACGCTTCGGTGGACGATTGATTGGCTTGCACCTCGAAGAGGGCAACCTCTTTTTGCTCCGCTCTGCGGATCAAGGGGAGATGCGTGTCAATCACCAGGACATGCAAGCCGGGATGGTGGCGCTTCTCGCCCCAGGGGGAACGCTCCGCGACAGCATGGGAGGGACGTTGTTCCACAGCGAACTCGTGGCCCACCGGCAAAAAGCGAAGACCCATCGCCACCCCTTGGTGCTTCGAGCAGAAGACGTCAGCCACTACTTCAAGTTCCCCAACGAGCAAGCGCTCCACCAATTCAACCTTCGCGCAGAAGGTGGGCAACTGGTGGGAATCATGGGAGGGAGTGGATCTGGCAAATCCACTTTGCTCGGCGTGTTGAACGGAAGCACGAGACCGACGTTTGGAGCGGTGACGCTGAACGGCAAAGACATTTACGCCGAGTCCAAAGAAGTGGTGGGCTGGATTGGACACGTTCCTCAAGAAGACGTTTTGATTGCTGAACTCACCGTCCGAGAAAACCTCGAATTCAACGCGGAATTGAGCCTTGGTCAGTTGCCTGCTTCCGATCGCGCTGATCGAATCGACGAGGTGCTCCAACAATTGGGACTTTGGGAAGTGCAAGATCTTCGCGTGGGGTCAGTCTTGGACAAAGTCATTTCTGGCGGCCAGCGAAAGCGCGTCAACATCGGACTTGAATTGCTCCGGAAGCCCCCCGTGTTGTTCCTCGATGAGCCGACAAGTGGGCTGTCGAGCCGAGACAGCGAACAGATCATGGACATCCTGAAGGAATTGACCTACGCCGGCCAGCTTGTCTTTGCCGTGCTCCATCAGCCCTCCTCTGATTTGTTCAAAATGTTGGACCGGTTGTTCCTTTTGGATCACGGTGGGCACCCCATCTATTGGGGGAACCCCCTTGATTCAGTCCGGCACTTCAATTCTTTGGCCAGCCGTGTTCACGCGGACCAGTGCGAGTGCAGCTCTTGTGGAAACGTCAATCCAGAACAGCTCTTTGACGTCATCGAGGCCAAAACGGTGGACGAATACGGCCGAAAGACGCCCACGCGGCGAACCTCACCGAAGGAGTGGAACGACTTCTACACCATCATGATTGGCAACGCGTTGCCACCGGAGCACATCGAAGTTCGCCCTCGGAAGAGGGCAACACAAGTTGCGGGAGCGTGGGCCCAATGGAAAACGTACCTCACAAGGGACGTGCTGACCAAACTGCGGAACAAGCAATACCTCATCGTCAACGCTTTAGAGGCTCCGGCCCTTGCGTTCCTCTTGGCCGGATTCATGAGGTTCACCGAGCCCGGAACGGAGTACACATTCCGAGCCAGTGAAAACCTTCCTCCGTTCCTGTTCATCTCGGTCATCGTTGCACTCTTCCTTGGACTGAGCGTCAGCGCTGAAGAAATTTTACGCGATCGGAGCTTGCTGAAGCGAGAGCGGTTTTTGAACCTCAAGTGGCATCACTACGTGCACGCGAAGATGGCCGTCGTGGCCGCTGTCTCCATGGTGCACGCCGTGGGATTTGCCCTTGTCTCTCATGCAATCTTGGAAATCCCTGCTTTCCTCCCGACGCACATCTTGGTGTTGTTTGTAGTGGCGCTTTTCGGCAACGTCCTCGGGTTGATCATTTCTGCCTGGTTCAAGACAGCCAAGGTCATTTACATTGTCATTCCGCTGCTTGTAATCCCGCAAATCATCTTCGGAGGGGCCATCATCCGATTCGAACGATTCAACGCCCTGTTTTCGGAACCCGATGCCGTTCCTTGGTTCGGTAACGTGATGGCGTCGAGGTGGGGCTTTGAGGCGGTAGCGGTGGATTTGGCGCGAAAAAACCCCTTCGACACCCACTTTAGTCCTTGGGAAGACCGCATTTATCGCGCCGCTTGGCGACGTGATTTTTGGTTGGCAGAAATGCGTCGGTCTTCCGATACGCTCTCCGTCAGACGCGAACTTGAGGCAACTGCTCGGGAATTGTCGGAATGGGAAGGAAAGCCGTTCGAATGGGAGTGGAAGTACGCATCCGAGGTCGATTGGGACAAAGTGAAGCAGCGCTACAACACCCACTATGGCGAAGCCTTTGCCGCCAGAAACCAAATGCGCGGGCAGGTTGCCCGCTCGCAAGATTTGGTGGTGCTCAAAAACACATCGCACAACGATGAGCTTTGGGAATGGGTCTTGCAGGACGATCGCAAGGACAGGGCCGTGATGATTGGTGGGGATTTGGTCCAAAAATCCGGGCCCATCCACCGCTACAACGATGGAACATCGGGACGCCATGCCACGATGTACATGCCTTTCAAGACCTTTGGCCCACTTACACTGACCACTCTGGCGTACAATGTTTTCGCACTGCTCGCGATGAGTGCGTGTCTGTGGCTTCTGTTGCTGGCCACGCCTTGGTTGAAGGAAAAGGGGTGGAGCAGGCTCAGTCGTCAGACGTCATCTCCACAAGTTTGAAAGGAAGCTGAATGATCGCGGCGTAATCTTCGCCTGCTTCTTGCATGTCCTCATCTTCCTCCTCGTAATACCAAAAGACTTCTGACTTGCAATCGCATTGCTCGAGACGCTTCAGAAGATCCATGAGGCATTTGGACGAACTCGTGTTGAAGTATTCGAGTTTGACATGCACTTCGACCTGTCCGGGATCGCTCGCACAAAAGGCATTCGTCCAAGCCAAAAGCTGATCGTAGAATTGAATGGAATTCTCGGGGATGCTTCGCCCCGCCAGCGTCAGCTTCTTGTCCAGTGCCAAGAACTCAACGTGGGGTGTTTTTGCGGTGCGTTCGATGATCAAATCCTCCATGGCTGTGGACTAGGGGTGAATTCTCACGGTGAGTACAAAATCAGACTGTTCGTTGCCGCAAGGTATAAATTCTGAGTGGACCTGGTCGTTGGAACACGCCCTCAGGTCCATGAATCCCAATCCAGCTCCTCCGAGCTTGGTTCGTTCTCCATCAGCAAGTTTGTCCAACCGAGAATCCCTCAAGGCTTCCAAGCTTGGCTCGTTGGCCTGCTGCAAAGCCAATTCAATGGTGTTTTGTTCAGAACGAGACACCACGTTCATCGACCGAATCAAGAAGGCACCCTCGTCATCCCAGCGGCACTCGTAAAACCCGTTGCTGGCGTGTTTCGAGAGATTCTGCAACAATTCAATGATGCAACGCATGGCGCGTTTGTGCTGCTGAAGTGGCCATTGGTTGGCTTCCAACACCTGCTCACTCCAGCCAAGAAGCACCTCGCTCTGTTTCTCCGACAAAGGCCCGTTGTAATGAACCGATGCACCTGCGCACAGCTTGCGATTCAATTCAAGTGAATTCTCGTGGAAGGACGTGTCAACCATGGTTCTGGGCCTCTCTTGTCAAAGAACGAAAGTTCTGACGCAATTTTGCCGGGCGATGCGGTCAAAATTGAAATCGGACCTGTGGATAACCGACCCCGAGTGGTTTAGGCCTTGGTTCAACACGGAGGCTTACCACGTGCTTTATGGACACCGTAGCGAAGACGAGGCGTCGGATTTGGTCCAAAGGCTGATCTCCGTGAAGGAACTGAATGAGCCAGGCCGCCTTCTTGACGCAGGATGCGGCGCAGGACGCCATGCTCGAGCCTTCGCCAAGGCCGGTTGGGACGTAGAGGCATTTGACCTCAGCGAGGGAAGCATTGATGCTGCAAAAAGCCATTCGCAATCTCCCAGTCCTTCGTACCGCGTTCTTGATTTGAGAGACCTCCTCGATGTGGAAGAGTGGTTTGGTCGTTTTGACCTCGTGACCAATTTCTTCACGAGCCTGGGTTATTTCAGTGCAGAGGAAGAACAAAAGCAAGTGGTGGCTGGATTTGCACGGGCCCTTCGACCAGGCGGTTGGTTGTTCGTCGATTACCTCAATGTCGAACACGTTCAATCTCATTTGATTCCCTCGGAGACGATTCTGAAAGGAGGGATTGAATTTGACATTCATCGTCGCATCGCCGATGGTTGGATTGAGAAATCCATCCGCTACCAGTGGCAGGGGGAAGAGCAACATCACGTGGAACGCGTTCAGGCCCTTCATCGTGACAACTTCATCGACTTGTTGTCCAAGCATCAATTGGAAGTCAAGTACACTTGGGGCAATTATGCGCTGGACCCTTGGAGTGGGGATTCCCCCCGTTGCATGCTCTTGGCCCAAAAAACAACCTCAGTCTGACCCCATGCTTCTCACCACTGTCATCTTTCTTGCCGCAACCTTGCTTGGAGGCTGGGCGTTCGTCCTGCTTGGGCAACGCGGGCTCGACAATCTGAGTGTCATTCTCTCCTTTGGAGGGGCCTTCATCATCGGGATGTGTTTTCTGCACTTGGTGCCCGAATCTTTCAGTGCAAGCGCGTTTGCCGGGGTTTGGGTGCTCGCGGGCTTTCTCGTTCAAGGGCTGCTTGAATACTTGAGCAAGGGCATAGAGCATGGGCATTTTCACGCACACGAACACGATGAACATTGCGACAGTGGTTTCCAATGGAATCGCTTGCCTTGGGCAGCCTTGGCCAGTTTGGCCCTCCATGCCGCTCTCGAAAGCATGCCGGTCATGGATCACAGCCATCACGTTCACCACGAGGGGCACGTGCACGGCCCATTGGCATTGAACATGATCGATTGGGGACTTGTTGTTGGACTTGTGCTCCACAAAGTCCCCGTGGCCATGGTGTTGATGGCCATGATGATTGAGCAACACGTGCCTAGACGAACAGCTTGGATCGTCCTCATCGCTTTTGGCCTCTCACCACTCGTGGGCATGCTGGCGTTTGAGGGATTGTTTCACAACCTTCCGCACGATGTAGCCTTGGTCTTTCCTGCTTGGATGCAGGCCCTTGTGGTCGGCATCCTCTTGCACATTGGCACAACTGTGCTCTTCGAGGCCGGAGACGGCCATGCATTCAACCGCAAAAAATTCGTCGCGACGTGCGTAGGGGTGGGGGTGAGCCTTCTGGCTTTCTTGTGAACTCGCTGTCGTCGAATTTCAAAGAAAACTCGACAAACGCAACCTTTCTCCTGTCGGGACGTACTCACCTCCGACATGAGACACTACCGCATTCACATCAGCACCTCCAAAGTCGAAACCATTGAATTGGCGACGTCCACGTTTTGTTTCAAATTGATGTCTTACGGACTGAACTGAGTTCAGCGTAGACTTAGGCAAACAGGTCGGCGGCCAAACTTTGGGCTTGATCCAAAGAGACGACGTTTCCAACGCTCCACAACCCCTCTGATTCCGCCCACTCCACCAGCCTCTCGGTGGGAGCATTTCCCACCAAATCATCTTGGGCCATCGGGCAACCTCCAACGCCGCGCAACGCCCCATCAAAGCGAAAGCAGCCACCTCGGTGAGCTGCTTTGATTTTTTCCAGTCCTTCCAATGGATGCAAATGAAGGTGCGCACCCAAGAGATCCGACCCCAATTCCTCGGCGGCGACTGCAAAAACGCGCTCCACGAGCTGAGGCGTGGCGGCTCCAACCGTATCGGCCAAAGAAACGACAGACGGGGAGAGGCGATCCACCAAGTTCTTGGCCCAAGTCGTCGGCATTTCTTCGGACCAGGCATCGCCATATGGATTGCCAAAACCCATGCTCAAATACACCACGAGATCCTTGTTTCGTTTCGCGCAATGGTTCGCAACAACATCCAGTCTTTTCCAAGCTTCCTCGACACTGGCTTTGGTGTTCCGTTCTTGGAAGGTGGGAGAGAGGCTCAGTGGGAATCCCACTGCAGAGACCGAATCGTATTCGACGGCATCCCGTGCTCCACGTTCGTTGGCCACAATCACCAAGGCTCGGGTGGGCACCTGATCCCAAATGCCTTCGGCCTCCAACTGGTCCAACACCTTTCCCGTATCGGCCATGGCTGGGATGGCTTTGGGGGAGACAAAACTTCCCAAATCCAACGTGTCAAATCCCACGCGCAACAGCACGCGGTAATAGGCCAGTTTGTCTTCCGTGGAAATGGGGTGGGGCCATCCTTGTATCGCATCTCTGGGGCATTCGACCAGATGCAGTCGCCTTGGGGCATTCATGACTGAAAAATACACGACATGCGACGAATTGAAACCTTATGTGAACCGACGCCGTAGAGAAGAAAGACATTGAACCACCACATCCTCTCAGTCCATGAAACTCGACACTTTCAATCGGCTCCCTTTAGACCAAAAGACAAGCTACATGTGGGACCACGGCGTGTGCCTGGCCCAACGAATCATCGAAAATCGCTACATCCTCTGCATTTTCGAAGTCAATGGCTTTTTCGTTGAGGCCATCTACTCGCGTCGCAACAACCGCGTCAACGCCATTTTGCCCATCGCCGACATTCCTGAATGGGAAGGTTACGTCGATCAAGTGCTGACCAACCTCTTGAAATTGAACTGACTTACTCCAGGGGAACGGGTTCACTCGTCATCTTGGACACATTCTGATGGATCCACGCTTGCAAAGGCGGTTGGATCCATTTTTTTTGAAGGCTATCCGCCTCATGCCAAGGCATCACCCTCACGGGCCCTTCCAAGCCAAGCGAAGTGGCGGCATGGAGAGCTTGGTGTTGCATTCCTTCGGCACACCACGCCACGCCTCCGTAACCGTCGGTCACCAAGGCACACGGTTTTCTCGACTTCAACGACCACAGCCGAAGCGGCAGGGAATCGTCACGCGTCTCGACATGCTTCCAAGCCGACAACATCACGCACGAGATGCATGATCCGCACAGCGCTAAGCGCAACAACGACCGTCGACGTTGCCCGGGAATCAAGCGGATGATCCAAAACGCACCCAGCGGCAGAAGCAACAGCCGCCCAGATCCCCCTGACCACCGCCGGCCATCGCTCCAAAGCTTCCACCGTCCATCCACCCCAACGGCAAGATCCCCAATCCACTGTGACATCTGAATCGGGATGTCTATCCCGCTCGGTGGGCCGAGCAGGCCCAAGGCGACCGTGGCCCCAAATAGCAGCATCAACGGACCGGCCAACAGGTTTGCCGGGTAAAATGCCCAGGGCAAAATTTGGAACGTCGGCACGGTGAGGAATGCCGTGGACATCTGTGCTCGCAGCGGCACACGCCACCAGGAACTTCGATGCCCCAATGCCAAGAGACTGCCTGTGGCGAGAAAACTCAACTGAGCTCCCAAGCCATTCGGCACATGGACGTCACGAAACACGGCGAAGCAAGCCGCCGCTCCCCAAGCACTCCACACATCCGACCGCCTTCCACGAACCACCAACCACCACGTCAACACAACCATCACCCCGGCTCGAATTCCGGAGACTGGTGCACCACAGGCCATGACAAATGCCGAGCAGAGCGCGATGCCCAGTGCACTCAGTCGCCTCAACCAACGGTTCTGGGTTCGTAGCAGCAACAAAAACGGACCGGCCACCAACCCTACGTGATACCCACTGACGGCTAAGAGATGGGCCAATCCCAGGTGTTCGAATGCCTCACGGATCTCCCTCGGCACCGCCTTGCGATCTCCTGCAAACATGCCGAGAATGAGTCCTTGACCTCGGCCAGAAAACCGTGAGGCCAACCAGGTCCTCCAGCGCCATGCCATTTCGCGAACCTGAACGTCCAACGATTGGCGACTGTGTTCTTCCGACTCTTCCCACGACAAGAATTCAGCACGGCTGTACACCCGGCTCGATTTCAGATACGACTCAAACGAGAAGGCATCCGCCAAATCGGAATGGGGAATGGGGTGGAGGACCACGAACGCCCTTTGGGGAAAGCATGCCTTGGAAGGCGACTCCGCTTCCATCCAAATGCGAAAACGACAACCTCGATCATCCATCGCTTCCCAGATGCCACGCATGTTGGAGCCTCGTTCTGCTTCAGTGCTGCCAACGAATTGAGGACTTACGACAACCTGACTCCACGCAGGAGCTCGAGCCATGGGTGGACGAGAAGCCCTTTGGTCAGCCCAGAGCAAACCTGTCGAAGCAACCCAACCTAAAAGGACCCAGCGCACCGCCTTTTCCCACTCTCCCAAAGTCAGGCAGAGCATCAGCCCGCCGAGCAACCACCACAAAAGCAAAGCGTTGCCGTCCATCAGAACACAGCTCCACATGCCAACACCGAGTGCTACAGGCCAATTCACATCGCAAGGCTCGGGGAAATCAACCCTCGCCTTCGTGAAAATTCATCGGTGTCTGTCGTTCGTTGACGAGAAGACTCAATGCCCTGGGAGTCCCAAATCTCGAGCCCTTCGACGTCGTTGGACGAAATAGGCCCAAACCACGCTGTGATTCCACCAACCCACAAGATCATTCTGGGCAGTTCGCATGTTTGACAATTCACGACGCACCCGCAAGGTGGAACGCAACCGGAGGTAGAATGCCCCATGTGCCTGCCCCACAGCCCAGAATTGGCGAACGTTTCCTGAAAGCAACATCTTCCATGCTGCGATGCCGTCGAGTGCCATGCGACGGAACATGAAGCCAGGCCAAAAGCCCGGACGGTTCTTGAGCATGACGACAAGGTTGTTTCTGAAATTCAGATACGTCTTGAATGGACTCGTGGTTTGGAGGGTGCCTCCCCCAAGATGCCGAACCTCAACTGTGCCTGCACAGCCGACCCGCTTCCCCGCGTTTTTCAACCGCCAACACAAGTCGATTTCTTCCATGTGAGCAAACAAGGAGCCGTCAAATCCTCCAGCTGCAGCCCAAGCCTCACGACGGATGAAAAAACACGCGCCGGATGCCCAAAACACTTCCCGATCTTGGCGGTGCCAGTCGTCCACCTCCTCGACCGATTCGAAAAGACGACCGAGGCAGAAGGGGTAGCCGTCCACGTCCATCCAGCCCCCAGCTGCCCCTGCGTGCTCGCAGAACGATGGATTCACATCCTGAACCACCCGCGGACTTGCCACATCCCATCCTTCACGATCCATGACGGCCAACATTGGCTCCAACCAGGGACCGTCTATGCGTACATCCGAATTGAGCAGGACAAAGACGTCCGCTTTTACCTGGTTCAAGGCCCGGTTGTATCCTTCGGCAAACCCCCAATTCTCACCCAACGCCAAGGTGCGAATGCGCTGGCCATGCGTGCCACTGACCCATTCCAAGCTGCCATCCGTGCTTCCGTTGTCGGCCACCCACACCTCTGCCCAAGCAGGCGTGTTTGACAACACGCTGGGCAAATACGTCTTCAAGTGGTCCAATCCGTTCCAATTGAGGACCACCACAGCGACGGAGGGCGAGGTCTTGTCAAGCATCAGCGCGGATTAAAAAAGAGATCTTCTGGCTCCTCTCGGGAAAAGGAATCCCGGGGATTCAGACGATTTTCCATGGACTCAGTGACGCGCAATCGGTTTTCTCTTGAACGCAATTGGGAAAGCCAATCCTCGTTTTGGCGTTCACCAAGCATGTCGGAGTGAAGCAATTCGAAACACTCGCCCACCACGTGTGGCGCATAGAACAGAAAGCGCTTGTTGTTGAATCGCCCCGCTTTGTGGTAATGCCAGATTTCGTAGGGATAGTACTCGGTTTCATGGTGGCGTTGCACCACTGTATTCGGCTTCCCAAACCGCAGGTAAATGTTGCCCATCTCGGTCAGGCTCCCTTGACCTCGTTTGCAATCGCCAAACGTCTCGTCAACGTATGCAATGCGTTCCGCATATTGTTTGTGCCGGGCTTCAGCCTCAGGCACTGAAAACGAGCTGCGGTCCAACCAAAACCCCGTCAAATACTGCTGCATTTCCATCACCGTACCTTGGGGGATCAACGTGTTTTGGATGGTGCTTTGCTCGTTCGTCGTGGCCACGGGCAGGTGATCCTCAAGATGGCGTGCCAACGCATCTCGATCACGAATGGACGCCAATGAAGGCAGGGGCGAGGACACGTCTCGGTGGTCCAAGCCATCCTCTTGGGCGATCCTCCGAGTCCCCAACGACACATCTCGCGACACCACAACGTGACCATCGCGTGTTCTCGCTTCCAATTTCAACACCGCGTTCTCTACGTTCGGAGAGCTCGGGGAACAGGGGAGGGATTCAAAAACAGGAATCACCGTCGCCGCTTTAAGTCGTGCATATTTTGTGGAAGCAGGATCCCACGAGCCATCACCCCGTGCCCATCCCTGGACCAACAAAAACAACGAATCTTGGCCCACAACGTCCGCCATGCCATGCAATTCGGTGTAAAAAAGAGCACTTGACACGTCCATGGGAATGCGCCTGGCAACCGAAGGAATCAAATCCAAGCCACTGTGCACCATTTCAGGCTGACTCATTGCAGTGGCCGGGGCATGGGTTTGGACGAGAATGGGGTCTGTGAATTCTGGAAGCCCAGCAATTGGCACACGCACCCCTTCATTATGTAACCAAATGGGTTGGTCAAATTGTTCAACTCGCCACTCCACAACGACGTTTCCTGAAGGCACGGGCAACCGACGAACGTGGACGTGCTGCAAATCAACCGTGTCTTCAACAGCTGGGCGGGCGAGAATGTCATCCTTTTCGAAGGACAACACGTCGCCATCCTGCAAGGCCAAAACCGTGACGGTCAAAGGTTCTTGGGATGTCGTGCTCGTGGAGATCCAGGACGTCTGAACCTCCAAATACGCTTGACCGTCTGGCAGCCTTTGGACCAACGCCTTGGCACGCCAATCCGTTTGGGCATTCATTTCAGGGCATGTCCATGCGCTCAAAACAAAAAACAAGAGACCAACCAACTTGGGTGCCAACATGAGACGCTCTGAGAATCGCGCAGAGCATTCAACATCGACCCACGGGGAATTCATCGAAAAATGAGAAGCTCGTTTCATTCAAGTCACAAATTAGCGCGCAGATGTTGTGTTCAGTGCAACGCACAAAAAAACCGACACACGTGCCGGTTCTTTTCGCGGAGGCTGAGGGATTCGAACCCCCGGTACCTTGCGGTACGCCGGTTTTCAAGACCGGTGCAATCGACCAACTCTGCCAAACCTCCAGAGGTGCAAATTTAGCGCAACCGTTTCAAACTGCACGACAATCCGGTCATTTCTCACAAATCACACAGAATCAGCAATTCGACCCTATTGAATGATAATATACATTATGTCAAGTCATATTGAAAAAGGAAAAGGGACGACACGTCCCTCTTCACTCAATCAGTTGGAAAGCGCCTTGATCTTGGCATTCATATCCAAGAGTTTGTCGTCTTCCCCAGTGCGTGCGTAGATGTCACGCAACGAACGCATGGTTTCCAAATCGTTCGCGTCCGAAACATGGGCAGCCTCCAAGTACGGCTTGGCCGTTTCGAACAAAGCCTTCGCCTCATTTTCCAATCGCTTTTGTTCAGCTGATTCCGCTTTGGTCATGCGAGGCTTCCACATGTCGTTGGCCGCGTTGATGCCCTGAACCGCCTGGTTGAAGTACAGCGCGCCAAGGTTGTAGTTGGCGTCGAAATAATCAGCCTTGACTTCAAGCGCCTTCTTGTAGGCCTCAATTGCTTCATCCGCATTGCCCAAATTGTCCAAGACGCTGCCCAGGCTAAACCAGAGGATTTCGTTCGTGGGATCTTGTTCTGCGGCCAGCGACAAATTCTCCTTCGCCTTGTCAAATTCTTCGTTGCTGAGGTAAATGTTGAGCTCCTCAATGATCAAGCTCTGCTCGCGCGGATAGAGTCCGCGGGCTTCGGCCAACGTCTGCAACGCCTCGGCTTCTCGGCCGTTCTCACGGTAAAGGTTGCTGATGAACAAGAACACGTTGGGCACTTGATATTCGATCTCCGCACAAGCACGGTATCGAGCCACTGCGAGGTCCACCTCCCCTGCTTTCTCATAGCACAAGGCCGAATTGTAGATGGCCATCGTGTCGACGGCATCGAATGCTTTCGCGATCTCTGCACTCAAGTCGAAGAAAGACCCTGCACTTCCAAACTCGCCGGTGTTGTAGTGGCCAATTCCAGCATTGCTTGCCGCCATTTGAACTTGACCGAGACCAATTTGGATTTCTTGAGCATACGAACCTTTGGTGTCGAGCTCTTGAGCCTTCATGTAGCTGTCCTTGGAGCGAACCAAGGCATCGGGAAAGGCGGCGAACAGCGCACTGTCTCGGCTGATGTTCAAATATATCTCCCCGCGGTAGCGCCAGGTCTTGTTCTTGACATTGGCCTTGGGATTTTCAATGGCCTGCTCGATGTAGGTCGCCGCCGACGCGAAGTCGCCTTCTTTGTTGGCGTTGTACGCGGACACCACTTCTTTTTGGCCAAAACCTTGAACGCAAATGGCCAAGGCAAGCAGAGTTGCTGTTTTGTGCATGATTTCGTGTTTCGTTTCCTTCAGGTGTGTGAATCAGGGACAAAAGTACATTCAGGCGTTTTCAAACGTCGTGCCAACCTCGTCGTCACGAATCTTCTCCTTCACCTTCTGGCTTTGAACCATCGGCTTCAGGGGCTTCCGTCGAGCCGCCTTCCATTCCGTTTTCTAGGCCTTCTGCCAATTCGTCCTCTTCGTCTGACTTGGGCACCTTGCACACCGCAGCGATGGCATCCTTGCCACGCAGGCTGATCAGTCGAACGCCTTGCGTCGCCCGACCCATCACTCGAAGTTCCTCCACCGCCATGCGAATGGCGATGCCTGACTTGTTGATGATCATCAGGTCGTTCTCGTCCGTGACGTTGAGGATGGAGATCAGTTCGCCCGTTTTGTCCGTGACTTGGAGCGTCTTCACACCCTTTCCCCCGCGATTCGTGATCCGGTAGTCGTCCACAGCAGAACGTTTTCCGTAGCCGTTTTCGGAAACCACAAGAATGTCGCTGCTGGCGTCGTTGATGCACACCATTCCAATGACTTCGTCTTTCGGTCCGCCGAGAGTCACCCCCTTCACCCCCATGGCCGTACGTCCCACAGCACGGGCCGTGGATTCGTGAAAGCGGATGGCTTTCCCTGAACGGAGACCCATGATGATTTCAGAATCGCCGGTGGTCAAGCGAGCGGACAACAACTCGTCGCCTTCGCGAATCGTCACGGCATTGATGCCGTTGGAACGCGGGCGGCTGTACGCTTCAAGGCTCGTCTTTTTGATGAGTCCTTTTTTGGTGCACAGAATGACGTAGTTGCCATTGACGTACTCCTCGTCTTTCAAGTCTTTGACGGGGATGTAGGCCAACACCTTGTCGTCCCCTTCGAGGTTGATGAGGTTGACAATGGCCCGGCCCTTGCTTTGCTTGCTTCCTTCAGGCACTTCGAAAATGCGCATCCAGAAGCACCTGCCTTTGGCTGTGAAGATGAGCAACCAGTTGTGGTTGGTGGCTGTAAAGATGCTTTCGAGGAAGTCCTCGTCTCTCGTGGTGCTTCCCTTCGATCCCACTCCACCACGGCCTTGGGCGCGGTATTCCGCGAGGCGCGTGCGCTTGATGTACCCCGCGTGGCTGATGGTGACCACCACCTGCTCGTCAGGAATCATGTCCTCAATGCTGAGGTCGGCGCTGCTGTACTCAATGGTGGAGCGACGGTCGTCGCCAAAGCTTTCCCTGACTTCAAGAAGTTCCGTCTTGATGATTTCCATCCGACGCTCCACGCGGTCGAGGATGTCTTTCAAGTCGGCAATCACGGCCATCAACTCGTCGTACTCCGCGCGCAACTTGTCGCGTTCGAGCCCCGTGAGCTTTTGAAGACGCATGTCCAAGATGGCACGAGCTTGGATTTCGCTCAATTCGAACTTGTCCATCAAGCCATTGCGGGCTTCTTCAGGCGTTTTGCTCGCCCGAATCAAGGCAATGACAGCATCGATGTTGTCGAGCGCAATGATGAGACCTTGAAGGATATGCGCGCGCTCCTCTGCCTTGCCCAAATCGTATTGGGTCCTGCGAACGACCACCTCATGGCGGTGCTCGACGTAGTGCGCCATCATTTGCTTGAGGTTGAGGAGCTCAGGACGCCCCTTCACCAAGGCAATGTTGTTGACTGAGAATGAGGTCTGTAGCTGCGTGTACTTGTACAGCTTGTTAAGCACCACGTTGGGGATGGCGTCGCGCTTCAATTCATACACGATGCGCATGCCGTTCCGGTCACTCTCGTCCCGGATTTCAGAAATGCCCTCGATCCTCTTTTCGTTGACGAGTTCAGCAGTCTTGCGGACCATGTCCGCTTTGTTGACCTGGTACGGGATTTCTTCTACGATGATCATTTCGCGCCCCGTCTTCGTCTCTTCGAAACGAGCGCGGCCACGCATGACAATACGGCCCCGGCCGGTGTGGAAGGCATCGCGGACGCCTTCGATGCCGTGAATCACCCCACCCGTGGGGAAATCTGGCGCCTTCACGTATTCCATGAGGTCATCCACCGTGCAGTCCGGGTTGTCCACCAAGTGCACCATGCCGTCCACCACCTCGCTGAGGTTGTGAGGTGGCATGTTGGTCGCCATACCTACGGCGATGCCCGCAGCGCCATTGACCAAGAGGTTAGGGATTTTGGCAGGGAGAACCGTAGGTTCCTTCAGGCTCTCGTCGAAGTTGGGCCGGAATTCCACGGTTTCCTTGTCCAAATCGGCCAACATGTCCTCGGCCACTTTCCGCAGACGCGCCTCCGTGTAACGCATGGCTGCAGGGTTGTCTCCGTCGATGGAGCCAAAGTTCCCTTGCCCGTCCACCATAGGGTAACGGAGCGACCAATGCTGGGCCATACGGACCATGGTGTCGTACACCGAGCTGTCACCGTGAGGGTGGTATTTACCCAGCACCTCCCCAACAATCCTCGCCGACTTCTTGTACGGGCGGTTGGAAAGGACCCCGAGGTCCAGCATGCCGTAAAGCACACGGCGGTGCACCGGCTTTAAGCCATCTCTCACATCGGGCAATGCCCGGCTCACAATCACGGACATCGAGTAATCGATGTACGCGGACTTCATCTCATCTGAGATGTTGATCTGTATGATTTTTTCTCCTTCAGCCATGGGATCCATTGGCGCGCCCTCACGGGTGCATTTCACTCTCTCTTGACCTTGCGTCTCCCCCGTTGATTTTCGTGGGGAAATGCTGCGTCTCGACGAACACTCAAAAATACTTCGTGCCGCGTCGTTGCTGATGTTTGGGGCCGATTCACTTACTCACAATTGATGCCAAACCCATGTGGAAAACATTGCCCCCCGCTCAGGCACCCCTTGGAGGTGACCTGTAGCTTTGGTGACACAGGATGGTTTGGGCTTCTCATTGCATTCGAAAACGCCTACCTTCCTGACAAACACCCGTTTGGCCCAGCGCCAATCTTGACGAAAACTGACTATGGACGCAAAATTCTCACCCCGTGTACGCGAAGTCATCTCGCTTAGCCGAGAGGAAGCTCTTCGATTGGGACACAACTACATCGGAGTTGAACACCTTTTGTTGGGCATCATCAAAGAAGGCGAAGGCACGGCTGTCCGGATCCTGGAGGGGCTGAACTGCGACCTGCAGAAATTGCGCAAGTTGGTCGAGGGGTCGGTTCGTCCCAGCACTGCAAAGCCTGGCGGTTCTTCTGGGAACATTCCCCTGGTGAAGCAAGCCGAGAAGATTTTGAAGATCACCTACCTCGAGGCTAAAATCTTCAAGAGCGGTGTTATCGGGACAGAGCACCTGTTGCTGAGCATTTTGAAAGACGAAGACAACGTAGCAACCAAGAGCATTCACGCATTCAACATCGATTACGACGTGGCGAAAGAAGAATTTGAAAACCTCCTGTCCGAGAGCGGAGGCAACAAGGCCCCTCGGGCAGATCACAGCTTGTCCGACGACGACTCCCCTGCGGAAGGAGGTGGCGATTACGGAGGATCCTCTGGGTCTGGAGGCCCTGCAAGTCGGAAAGGCGACCCCAAGTCGAAGACGCCTGTGCTGGACAATTTTGGGCGGGACCTCACTCGAATGGCAGAGGAAGGTCGCCTCGATCCCATCGTGGGTCGCGCCAAGGAAATTGAACGCGTCAGCCAAATCCTGAGTCGCCGGAAAAAGAACAACCCCATCCTCATGGGTGAGCCTGGAGTAGGAAAAAGCGCGATCGCGGAGGGTTTGGCCTTGCGCATCGTGGAGAAGAAGGTGAGCCGCGTCCTGTTCAACAAGCGAATCGTGACGTTGGATGTGGCCTCTTTGGTTGCAGGAACCAAATACCGCGGCCAATTCGAAGAACGCATGAAGGCCGTGATGAATGAGTTGGAAAAGTCGCCCGACGTCATCTTGTTCATTGACGAAATCCACACCATTGTGGGTGCCGGAGGCGCGAGCGGATCGCTGGACGCTTCCAACATGTTCAAACCCGCCCTGGCACGAGGCGAGATTCAGTGCATCGGTGCCACAACGTTGGACGAGTACCGGCAGTACATTGAGAAGGACGGGGCGTTGGAACGTCGTTTCCAAAAAGTCCTTGTCGAGCCCACCTCGGTTGAAGAGACGGTGCAAATCCTGAACAACATCAAAGACAAGTATGAGGAGCACCACAGCGTTCGGTACACCGAAGAAGCCATCAAAGCTTGCGTGAACTTGACGAGTCGTTACATCACCGACCGCCACTTGCCCGACAAAGCCATCGACGCCTTGGACGAGGTGGGAAGCCGTGTTCACCTGACCAACATCAACGTCCCCGAAGAAATCGTCAAGATCGAGGAAGAAATCGAGCAGGTCAAGGACGAGAAAAGCCGCGTTGTGCGCTCCCAGCGCTACGAAGAGGCAGCTCGGTTGCGCGATCAGGAACGCATCTTGAACGACAAGCTCGAAAAGGCGAAGCGTGCTTGGGAAGAGGAATCCAAAAACCACCGTGTGACGGTCACCGTGGACCACGTCGGTGACGTCGTGGCGATGATGACGGGCATCCCTGTTCAGCGCATTGCAGAGAAAGAGAGCGGCAAGCTCGCTCGAATGAACACCGACCTCGAAGGCAAGGTGATTGGGCAAGACGATGCCATCCAAAAAGTGGTCAAGGCCATCAAGCGCAACCGCGCGGGACTCAAGGATCCCAACAAGCCCATTGGTTCCTTCATCTTCCTTGGCCCTACGGGCGTCGGAAAGACGCAACTTGCCAAGGTCTTGTCCAAGTTCATGTTTGACTCGGAGGAATCGCTCATTCGAATTGACATGTCCGAGTACATGGAAAAGTTTGCTGTCACGCGTTTGATCGGGGCACCTCCGGGTTACGTGGGCTACGAAGAAGGGGGGCAATTGACGGAAAAGGTGCGTCGTCGCCCCTACTCCATTGTCCTGCTCGACGAAATCGAAAAAGCTCACCCCGACGTATTCAACCTGTTGCTCCAAGCCCTGGATGACGGGCAATTGACCGACAGCCTCGGTCGCAAGGTGGACTTCCGGAACACGATCATCATCATGACCTCAAACATCGGCGCTCGTCAATTGGCCGAGTTTGGAACGGGTGTTGGATTTGGCACTGCCGCGAAACAGGCAAACGTGACCTCGGACCGGGACAACGTCATTCAGACTGCGCTCAAACGTGCATTCGCTCCCGAATTCCTCAACCGAATCGACGACGTCATTTTGTTCCAGAGCTTGAAGCGCGAACACATTCACAGCATCATCAACATTGAACTCGATGCGTTGAAAAAGCGTGTGGTGGATCTCGGATACGACCTTGAAATCACCCCAGCCGCTTCCGACTTCATTGCGGACAAGGGATACGATGAAAAATACGGAGCGCGCCCTTTGAAGAGGGCCATCCAGAAGTACCTCGAAGACCCTTTCGCAGAAGAAATCATCAACAGCGAAGTATCCGAAGGCGACCTGTTGCGTGCGGACCTTCCTCAGGATGCCACAGAGTTGACCATCGAGGTCATCAAAGGCGGCCTGCTGCAAATGCCCGAAGGCGCGGAGGAAGCCTTGACACCAGGCGAGACAGCCGAAGCGACAGAAGGATCGGACAAACCCACCAAAAAGAACACGCGCAAAAAGGGTTCGACCAAGTCAGAACCTGACACTTCCGACGACAACAAGGAAGAATGAACCTCCCAGAATGGCTACGGACTGGGCTTCAAAACAAGTACGTCGCTGTGACTGTGCTTGCCTTCGTGTGGGCCACGTTCATCCACGATTTGGGACTTCCCTTTGTAGTGCGTGAGTCGTACGCTTTGTCCCAAGCCAAACAGGAACTCGCTGACGTGGAGGCTCGCAACGAAGCCCTTCGACAAAAGCAGGCCACCCTTCTCTCCGATCCGCAGGCACTCGAGCGCTTTGCTCGAGAACGCTATTTCATGAGAAGGGCCAACGAAGAGGTCTACCGAATCGTTGACTAAACCTTACTGAAGAAGCGCCTGAAGGCTTTCCACGAAGGCCGGCCACGAACCGGGCACCAAGGCAAAGACCCAGAGCACTCCTACCAAGGCCCCACCCAAGTGCGCGTCGTGAGCAATGCGCGTGGTGGAACGTTGTTGCATCCGGCTTTCATACCAAAAAAACAACACTCCGGCCAACACGGCAGGCACGGGCACCACAAAGAACAAGAGCAGGGTTCTTGTGGGGTGAAGGCAGATGAAGGCAAGAAGAATGGCACTCACGGCGCCTGAAGCACCCAAGCTTCGGTAGTTGGGGTTGTCCCCATGCTTTCGAAGGGCAGGGATCGCCCCACCGACAATTCCTGCGAGGTACAACGCAGGAAAGCCCATCCACCCAAGAAAACCAAGGTCGCGGCCAACGGTTTGGCCAAATTCATAAAGCACGAACATGTTGAAGACCAAGTGCATCCAGTCGGCGTGGATGAACGCGTGGGTCAAGATGCGCCAGGATTCACGGCCGTGTTTGACGGCGTAGGGAGACAGCATCCACGTTTCCTTATCTCGGCGCTCCATGACTTGCCACGAAACGAGCACCGTCACCAACACCACGAGGGTCACCACATTCATCGGCTCACGAACTGTGGTCGGCAACGATCACCCAACGCCCCTTCAGCTTGCGCCATAGCAACGTGTACATGCCTTGGGCATCCTCCAACCCCTCCTTGTCCAAATGCCAGGAACCCAAGAGCCAACCAGCCTCTTCTCCAAGTGAGATCCATTCCTGGTTGACAAATGTAAGCTTCCCCATGGCCTGGGCATCGGGATATCCCTTGATGTAGCGCTCGAGCGTCGCACGATGCCCACGGGTCGCTCCACTCGCCCCCACAAACCTCAACGAATCGCTTTCCCAATAGCCCTTCATGAAGCCCACGAGGTCTGCCGCATTCCATGCTTCGAGTTGGTGCGCCATGACTTCGGCCACCTCGACAGGCATTCCCTCGACGTGAAACACGGCATCTGGCTGTTCTGACGACTGGCTAAAGCAAGTCGAGGCAACTGCCAAGAACGAACCCAAGACGGCCAAAAAACGCGTCTTACACATTGAAGCGGAAGTGCATGATGTCCCCATCCTGGACTTCGTACTCCTTGCCTTCCACGCTCAGCTTGCCGGATTCCTTGACCGCCAATTCCGAGCCGAGAGACACGAAGTCCTCGTATTTGATCACCTCTGCACGGATGAAGCCCTTTTCAAAGTCCGTGTGGATAACCCCGGCCGCTTGAGGCGCTGTGTAGCCACGACGAATGGTCCAGGCTCGAACTTCCTTGACCCCTGCTGTGAAGTAGGTTTGAAGGTCGAGCAAGGCGTACGCCGCGCGGATCAACTTGGCGACACCGGGTTCGTCCAACCCCAAATCCGCCAAAAACATTTCTCGCTCTTCCGGATCTTCGAGTTCCGCGATGTCTGCCTCAATGGCGGCACCGAGAACCAAAACGCCCGCACCCTCCTCTTCCGCCACGGCCTTCACGCGGTCCACATGCGCGTTGCCACTGACCACAGATGCCTCGTCCACGTTGCACACGTAGAGGATGGGCTTGGAGGTCAGCAATTGCATCTCCTGCATCAACGGCTCTTCAAATTCTTCCAACTCCAATCCACGCGCACTTTTGCCTTGCTCGAGATACGCGACCAAGCGGCTGTAGAACGTCATCTGCTTCACCGCGTCCTTGTCCCCGGTTTGGGCCGCTTTCTTGACCTTTTGCATGCGTGCCTCGACGGTTTCGAGGTCCTTCAACTGCAGTTCCGCGTCGATGACTTCTTTGTCTCGAATGGGGTCAATGCTTCCGTCCACATGGACGATGTTGTCGTCCTCAAAACAACGGAGAACATGCAAAATGGCGTCCGTCGTCCGGATGTTTCCCAAGAATTTGTTTCCGAGTCCCTCCCCTTTGCTTGCGCCTTTCACCAATCCCGCGATGTCCACGATTTCCACCGTCGTCGGAACCACGTTTTGAGGTTGTACCAGCTCCGTCAACTTGTTCAAGCGTGGATCGGGCACTGTGATGACGCCGAGGTTTGGCTCGATGGTGCAGAACGGGAAATTTGCGCTTTGCGCCTTCGCGTTGGAAAGACAATTAAAGAGGGTCGATTTGCCGACGTTGGGCAGGCCGACGATGCCGCATTGCAAGGCCATGGTTTGGGTTCTAAATGAGAAGCCCAAAGGTAGCGTCTCCCCGCCCTCCTTTTTGCCCAATCGATTTTCCAAAGTTTATGCACAAGGAGCAGGGTCCCTTCCTCCTTCAGGTAATTTTGCGGCATGAATTCCTCCGAGCTTTCGTCGATGGCGACCCAAGTGCGCCGAGACATTGTACGCATGGTGCACGCCGTGCAGAGCGGTCACCCTGGCGGTTCCCTGGGCTGCACGGACCTTCTGGTCAAACTGTATTTCGACACCATGACGGTTTCTCCTCAGAAATTCGAGATGGACGGAACGCAAGAAGACCTCTTCTTCCTCTCAAACGGGCACATCAGCCCGGTGTGGTACAGCGTTCTTGCGAGACGAGGTTTCTTCCCCGTGTCGGAGCTTGCCACTTTCCGAAAGCTCAACAGCCGATTGCAGGGTCACCCCGCGACCGAGGAAGGTTTGCCAGGCATTCGCGTGGCCTCCGGATCGTTGGGCCAAGGGCTGAGCGTGGCGATCGGTGCGGCACAGACCAAAATTCTCAACGGCGAGTCCACGTGGGTCTACTCGCTTCACGGCGATGGCGAATTGCAAGAAGGACAGATTTGGGAAGCTGCGATGTACGCCGCTCACCATAAGGTGGACAACCTCATCTCCTTTGTCGATTGCAATGGGCAGCAGATTGACGGAAGCACAGACGACGTCATGTCCCTCGGAGACCTCGAGGGGAAGTGGCGCGCGTTCGGCTGGCACGTGCTCACATGCGACGGCCACGATTTCAACGACCTCGACCGTGTGATTGGCCAAGCCCAAAGCCGTCGTGGCTCAGGCGTACCTACGGTCGTGTTGATGAAAACCGAAATGGGCAAAGGCGTGGACTTCATGGAGGGCACGCACAAGTGGCACGGCATTGCGCCGAATGACGACCAACTTGCAGACGCACTGAATCAGCTTGAATCGACGTTGGAGGATTACTGATCCACCAACCGAGTCCCATGACATCTTTCCCTCACCTGCCCTATGATTTGCGTCGCCTCTTCGCGCTGCCTGTCCTCATCTTGCTCGCTTTTGGGGGATGGGGTCAAGTGTCCGCGGAGGGTGAAGAAGAACCGACGCGCATCTTGTTTGTGTTTGATGCGTCGAACAGCATGAATGCGTTTTGGGGGGGCAGTCGCAAGATCGAAACCGCCTCTAACCTCCTCAGTGAGACCCTCCGTGGCCTTCACCAAGGGGGTCAATTGGAATTGGGGTTGCGGGTGTATGGGCATGGGACCAAGCATGTTCAAGGCCAGCAAGATTGTGACGATACGGAGTTGGTGGTGCCGTTCAGCACGTACAACAACCTCATCATCAAGCAAACGTTGGGGCGCATCCGAGCCCAAGGGACCACCCCCATTGCTCGCTCACTCGAGCAAGCGGCTTACGATTTCCCAGACACGCCTGGCCGAAACGTGATCGTGTTGATCACTGACGGCATCGAAGCCTGTGACGAAGACCCCTGTGCCGTCAGTCGCGCACTGCAGGCGAAAGGCATTGTGGTGAAGCCCTTTGTCATCGGCATGGGCATCGAAGACGCCATGGCAGAAAGCCTGCGCTGCATCGGCAATTTTTACGACGCTGCAGATCCCGAAGCCTTTGAACATGTTCTTCAATTGGTTTTGGAACAAGCCCTCCACAACACCACCGTCCACATCGACTTGCTCGATTCTTCCGGTGAAGCAAAAGTGACGAACGTGGCATACACCTTTACGGACTTGCGGACGGAGACCCACGACCCGCAATGGTTCCACACCATGCGCTGGGGGAATGCCCCAGATACCGTTTATGTCGATCCTCTTCCGACGTACCGTTTGACGGTGCACAGCTTGCCTCCGGCCACACTAGACTCCGTCGTATTGAAGCCTGGAATGCATAACGCCATCCAAGTGCCGGACATGGGGCAAGGCCATGTGCAACCGCAATTTGCACGAGGAATCCGGACGGATTACGGCTCCTTTGATGTCAGCTGGCATCGCTCGGGCGAGTGCCTTCCCTTTTTCACGAGTCCCGTTGGCGAGGAGTTACGACTTCGAACTGGTTCGTACGACGTGTTCTTTCCAACGCATCCTCCCACGTGGGTGCGGAACGTGGAAGTGCGAGAAAACAAGCATGACCTCGTGGAAATTCCATCGCCAGGTTCGTTGGTGCTGACCGTGGCCACCGCGGGATACGCCGTGATCTTGGACCGTGAAACATTGGCCTCAGTTCTCCAATTTGAACCGGGCCAAACCAACGGCAAACACACCCTCCAACCCGGAGAATACACCTTCTTATTTCGTGCACGAAATGCTCGAGGCACCCTCTACAGCATCACGGAACATTTCAGCATCACCTCAGGTAACACCACCAACCTCAAAATCCATGGTTGACACGCAACACATCACCCTCGAACCGTCGGAAAAAAAGGACACCCGGTCTGGATTCGGGCAAGGCTTGCTCGAGGCAGGTCAAGCCAACAACAACGTGGTAGGCCTCTGTGCAGACTTGACAGGCTCGTTGAAGATGAACGCTTTTCAAGACGCCTTCCCAGAGCGGTTTTTTCAAGTCGGCATCGCCGAAGCCAACATGATGGGCGTCGCGGCGGGCATGACGGTTGGAGGAAAAATTCCGTTCACAGGAACCTTCGCCAACTTTTCAACGGGTCGTGTCTACGACCAGATTCGTCAGAGCATCGCCTACTCTGAGAAGAACGTGAAGATTTGCGCCTCTCACGCTGGGCTCACGCTGGGTGAAGACGGTGCAACTCACCAAATCCTCGAGGACATTGGCATGATGAAAATGTTGCCGAACATGACGGTCGTCGTTCCTGCAGACTACGAGCAGACCCGTCAGGCCACCTTGGCCATTGCAAAGCACCACGGTCCGGTTTACTTGAGGTTTGGCCGCCCCAAAGTGCCTGTGTTCATTCAACCTGAAGCTCCCTTTGAACTTGGGAAGATCCAGCGAATTGTCTCGGGCAAAGACGTCACGCTTGTGGCTTGCGGCCACTTGGTTTGGGAAGCTGTGCAAGCCTCGGTGGAACTCGCCAAAAACGGCATCCAAGCCGAGGTGCTCAACGTCCACACGATCAAGCCGCTGGACGAGGCAACCCTGATCGAATCAGCAAAGCGCACCGGAGCTGTGTTGGTCGCCGAGGAGCATCAACGCGCAGGCGGATTGGGGGAAAGCGTGGCTCAAGTTCTTGCCACTCACCATCCCACCCGCATGGCCTTTGTCGCCGTGGATGATTCCTTCGGTGAAAGCGGAACGCCTGCTCAATTGATGGAGAAATACGGTTTGGATGCCAAATCCATCGTGGCCAAAACCAAAGCCTTGCTCGCCTCCTGATTCGATCGCCTTCCAAAAGTCCGATCGCCTTCCAAAAGGAAGAGCACAAAAAAGGGCCCTGAGAGGGCCCTTTTTTAATTGAAGTCACACTTTCTTCATTTGGTGGCTGGCACATCCATCGCCGCAATGGCGGCATACATGTGATCGGTCAGTGCTTTGCTCGCTTCCATCAACGGGAGACGCACCTTGGGTGTGCAGATTCCGAGGTGATTCAGAGCGCACTTGATCCCGGCAGGGTTCCCCTCCTCGAAGGCGAGCTTCACAAGGTTGGTGAGCGAAGTGTGCGTAGCTCGGGCTTCATGCATTTGGCCAAAAGCGGCTTGCTGAATCATGGACGACATGGCGCTCGGAAAGGCATTTCCAACGACGGAAATCACACCCTCCGCGCCCATCGCCACGGTGGACATGGCCAACGCGTCGTCACCGGACCACACCGCAAACCCTTCCGGCCGATTCGCCAGGATTTGGCCAATCTGAGTCAGGTCACCGCTGGCTTCTTTGACCCCACAAATGTTGCTGTGCTTCGAAAGAGCCAGTGTCGTTTCTGCCGTCATGTTGCTTCCTGTACGGGCAGGAACGTTGTAAAGCATCACGGGACGGGGAGCCGCGTCAGCTACGCGCTCAAAATGACAAATGATGCCCTGTTGTGAGGGCTTGTTGTACGCAGGAGAAGCCACCAAAAACGCAGCCACCCCCGTGGCGTCAAACGAGGCGATCCGTTCGCACAACGCATCCGTAGCATTGCCCGTGACACCGACCACCACGGGCAGTCGGTTGGCATTCACTTCCAGCACAAAATCGACAATGCGACGCTGCTCTTCCACAGTCAGCGTAGGCGTTTCTCCCGTCGTGCCAAGAACCACCAGGAAATCCGTGCTCCCCTTGATTTGGTGCTCCACCAATCGTTGCAAGGCCGGAAAATCCACCTTCCCATCGGAGTGAAACGGGGTCACCAAGGCCACACCAAGGCCACGGAGTGTCGATGCGAGCTGATTCATTGCAAATCAATTTGATTCAAAAAGGCGATGGTTCGCGCGGTGTGCTCGCGCCACGATTCCATGGGGTCTTGAAGGATGACATCCACTTCTTCCATGTCGTCCTCGTCCTCGTCCACAACTTCTGTGACAAGGCGAACGTCGAGATCTCGATTCCAATCCGGGTGATCCACCCCGACTTTCATGGAAGCCACGCTGGCGCGCATCACAAATTTGAGCGGCAACACAGGCTCCAATTCCAAGTCAATGAGGATGTCAAAAGGCGTGTCGACAAAGGCTTCGTATTCCTTGGTTGGCCACCCAAACCAATTCAGGTCGCTGTTGCAGAAATACCCTGAATCCAACTTCTTTACGAGCCAAGTTGGCGTGTCCTTCATCTCCTCAGATACGAAGCTCATCATGCCCACACGGCGCACACCAAACTCGTCCTTCAATCGCTTCGCCAACTCCTTGATTTCTCGAAAATGTGCATGGTCCCGTTCCAAATAGACCAGTCCTACGCTCGACGCATGTTGCAGCGAACACCCCTTCCGCTCACGTTCTGAGGCAGGCATGCGATTCAACTTCCAACGGAATATGCGTTCTTTCCAAGTCACGACCCCCAAAAATACAGGGGCGCTTGGCCTGGACGCACTTCCAATCCCCCCAAAACCTCCCAAAGTTTCCAACACCGTCGGAAAAATGCTTCAGGTTTGGCATGATTCCTGCCATTCCATGCAGAAATTCACCACCAAACCACAACACTCATGACGATTCGCATCTTTCACGCTGCTCTCCTGAGCACCCTCTTCCTTGGTGTGCTTGGACTCCATTCTTGTTCCAATTCCAACGGAACACAAGTGAAGACTCCCTTCTCTGGGAAGAAATACATGTCCGATGCGCGCCATTTCCGCGCGGTGGGAATGGGGCAAAGTGCCAACCTCAACATCGCCAAAAGCAAAGCCGAACTCGAAAGCAAAAAGGCTCTCGCACAGCAAGTGCAAACCAACCTGAAGGTGGTCACGGACAATTACGCACAAGAAATGGTAGGCAATCAAGCATCAGAAGCCATCCAACGGTTTGAAACGCTTGCCCGTGAAGTCACGAACACCACCATTGGAGACATCCGCTCGCTCGGCGAAGAAACTCGTCAGATGGAAGACCAGAGCTACCGGGTTTACGTCGCGATCGAGGTGAAGAAAAAAGCCATGTTCCGGTTCTTGAAGGACAAGGCGAAAAACGACACGAAGATTTCTGAGTTGGTCCGAGCCCAAATGGTCATGGTTCTGGACAAAGAGATCGAACGACTTGACGCTGAAGAATGAGCTGAGCCCTCAATCGAGACTTAGCTTGGCCGCAAA
Organism: Bacteroidota bacterium; assembly: GCA_027621555.1. GTDB lineage: Bacteria > Bacteroidota > Bacteroidia > Flavobacteriales_D > Sanyastnellaceae > UBA11663. The sequence continues at coordinate 61,137 of JAQCBJ010000003.1, forward strand.
TTCCTTGCGGAACTTGGCCATTTTCGGCGCGATGACGGCTCGGCAATACGGAGCTTCTCGGTTGAGCTCGTAATACGCTTGGTGATAATCTTCCGCGGGATAAAAAACGTCGAACGCCGTGACTTCCGTCACAATTGGCTTGTCCCAATCGGCTTGGGCACGCCGAAGTGCGGCCTCTACAATGGCTTCTTGACTTTCCTCGTGAAAGTAGATCGCGCTGCGGTACTGCGTCCCAACATCCGCACCTTGGCGGTTCAAGGTCGTGGGGTCGTGGGTCGCAAAGAACACGTCCAAGATGACCTCCAACTTCACGATGTCCGAGTCAAACGTGACTTGAACCACCTCAGCATGCCCGGTTCGTCCCGTGCACACTTCACGGTAACCCGGGTTCTTAATGTTTCCACCTGAATAGCCTGACACTGCAGAAATCACCCCAGGGATGGACTCAAAAACAGCCTCGACGCACCAAAAGCATCCCGCTCCGAGTGTGACGGTTTGTACGTTGGAAGAAATCATGTGATTCTGAGAAATGGGGGAAACGAGGACCGATGCAAAACACAACCACAAAACAGACCACATTGAAAAAGGTTGAAGCATGCAGCAAGGTTAACGCTTCGAGTGGCTTGTTGATGTCACGTTGGCTTCCTTTGGCCAATCACGGGGCATTCACCCTGTAACGGAAGAAGCACGTCTGCATGGAAAGTTCGGGCTGGGATCCTTCCCACAGTGCGGAAATGTCACCCGTCCGAAAACCGATTTCCCAACCGTTTTCGAAGCTGATTCGCGTGGATGCGGGGAACCGCCATACATCGGACGTTCCGCGTTGCACGCCCGTTTCGACGATCCAAGCATTCGTAATGCGGAGTCCTCCACTGACTCCCCCAGTCCAGCCCCCGTTCGTCAAGGCCTCACGGCTGCGGACAGTGAGGTTTCCCGCAAGGACAACTGGAGCGGCGGGGCGAAATCCTGCTCCGAGCGCCAAGATCGGGCGATTCGACACCCTTCGCGTGACCTGTTCGCTGGTCTGAAACCACGTTTCAGCATCGAGAACGTCCACCGCACCTGACAACCAATTTTCAGGATCAATCGCCCCATCAGAAGAGCCGAAGGACGACAATTCCAAATCGATGTCGTTCACCCTGTACTCCTCTCCTTCCCAAGTCATTCTCCCCAAATCCACGAGGGAAGCAGACAACCAGAGGCCATCTCCACGCGAAAGGACCGCGCCCGCATCCAAGCCCCAACCGTAGCCCGTTGGACTCAACACACGAATCCATTCTGCGGATGGTGAGCTTCCAAACAACGAATCCAAACTCTGGAGATTGCGGATGGAGAAACCGTCGGACCGTGCTCCAAACGCCACCACACTTCCGTCCTCGGTGTGGACGTCAAAGTAAGAGGTGCCAAGCAGGACTCGCCCACCGAGGCCCGTGTGAAGTGCCCAACCATCAACGACGTCACCCCACGCACGTGACAAGCCCACCTCGTGGGTCCGCATGGCTTGGTAGCGAAGCGAAGTCCCTTCTAGCAAATTCGCCAGCGTCGCATCCCCAGCTACGGTGACACCTTCCCACAAATCTCCCATCGAAAAGTCGTAATCGCTCACGGAGACAGTATCTCCTGTTTGGACGAGTTGAACCTCAGAAAACAAGTCCAACCCGCCGTCCGTAAACAATTTGGCGGTCTTGGAGCTCAACGTGATGTGGGCCGACACACCGCGTCGGTTGGCGTAGGCAATCCCCCACTTCCCAATTCGCCTGGCATACGCCGCAGTCAAAAACGACATGTTGAACGCGAGCTCTTCGTCCGTCAACGCGTTCAGCCATTCATCCGCGGTCCAAGTGTCTTCCTCACTGTCTCCACCACGTCCCAAGACTTGATCCCACATGGAGGATTTGTCGAGCAGGTTGGAGCGAAGAGAAAAGCCTCCTTCAATCCCGCCCGTCACTTTTTGGTATTCTCCAGCCCAGCCCGCATGAGTTAACAAGGCGGGATTGTAGCCGAGCGCTCGGTAATCAGAACTGAGCACATAAGGGCTTGCGGCTCCCTGAATGTGCGTGCGATTCAATTGGGCAAGGACATCGGTGTGTGCCAGACTAGCCCAAACAAGCGTCAAGAAAATCCTCTGGGTCATGCCCCCAAGTACGGAAATTAAACGGGAATGTTCCAACCAAACGGGTCTTCACCCGTGCCGTAGCGCACCCCATCGAGGGATTTTTTCACGGTTGGAGCCACCGTCCAAGTCGCGAAATCAGGCAAATCCCAATCCTTGCCAGGCAAACCCAAAGTGCAAATCGGTGAAACTGTTGCCGCGGTGCCCAAGCCAAAAGCTTCCGTCAACGATCCTGCCTCTGCAGCATCCACAAGTTCTTGCACGGTCACACGACGTTCCTCCACATCGATTCCCTCGTGTTGCATGAGGTGAATGGCGCTTGCTCGAGTCACACCTGACAGCACCGTATCGCTTGTCTTCGGGACCACCATTTTGCCATCGATGACGAAGGCGACATTCATCGTGCCGCATTCTTCCACCGCGGTGTGCGTGGAGGCATCGGTCCACAGGATTTGATCGTACCCTTCGGATTTGGCCAATTCCGTGGGGTACAAGGACCCCGCATAATTGCCTGCGGCTTTGGCGGCACCTGTCCCTCCATGAGCTGCTCGCGTGAAATGCTGCTCCACCTTCACCCGCACGGCTTTGGTGTAATATGCGCCAACGGGACACGTGAAGATGCAGAAGCGGTATCTCTGGCTTGGCCGAACCCCCACGTGCGCTTCAGTCGCGAACATGAAAGGTCGGATGTACAAGGCACTGTCTGCCTTGGAGGGCACCCACCCTTGATCGAGCTTCAACATCTCCACCAACGCCTGCATGAAAACGTCCTCAGGGACTTCCGGCATGCTCATGCGCCGCGCCGAAAAATTAAAACGTTTGATGTTGGCTCCAGGACGGAACAACGACACACTGCCATCAGGCTGACGGAACGCCTTCATTCCTTCGAAAATGGCTTGGCCGTAGTGCAACGACATCATCGCCGGCGAAAAGGTCATGGGGCCAAAGGCGGACACTTCCCCTCGTTGCCACTTCCCGTCTGCAAAGTCCATCACAAACATGTGGTCGGAGAACACCTTGCCAAACGCAAGGTTGTCAAAGTCCACATCGTTCAATCGGCTCGTGTGAACCGGAGAAATGTCAAAGCCCAAAGTCGTGTAGTCCTCCATCAGCATAACCTTTCATTTAGGTGGTGCAAAAGTCGACAATTCAGGCCCTGAAAGCAAATGTGACCTCTGCCAACAAGTGTTGTTCAACTCGACACCCCCTCCTTCTGGAAGAGAAATTTGTTGGGGCTCACCAGCCCTGTCTTGACCGCGTACATCACCATGGCTGCCGTGTTGTTCACGCCCAATTTGGACAGGATGTTTTTTCGGTGTGTGGTGACCGTGTGTGCGCTCAAGAACAGCTTGTCAGCAACTTGAGTGTTGGTCATGCCCTCGGCAATCAATTGAAGCACTTCCGTTTCACGGGCGCTCAAGTGAATGGGATCACACGTCAACGGCAGGGCTTCAAGGTCTTCGACATCAATGGATTCTTGGCGAATGCGATCCAAAATCTTGCCGCAGAAAAACGTACCTCCTTGGGCCGTCTCGCGAATGGCGTCCTCCACCTCACCCAGGTCGCAATCCTTTTTGATGTAGCTGTCGACTCCCGCCCGCAACGCATTGACCAACGTGTGACCACTTTGCTGGTGGGTGATGGCGAGGACGCGCGTCGTTGGCCGCTCCACCTTCACTCGACGCACCACATCGATGTCAAACCCTTCGGAGAGGAAATCCAGCACCACGACGTCGGGCGCGAATGACCGCACCAACCCCACCAGGTCATCGCCTGACGAGGCTTCACCAATGACCTCAATGCCGTCGACCTGTTTCACCATGTTGCGCACTCCAAGTCGAAACAGGGCGCTGCTGTCCGCAATGGCAAGAGTGGTGATGTCTGAAGTGAAGGGCACGTTCTTTAGAATCGTTCTAGACAAAGGTACGCAGACGTCCCGATACTTAAGACGACATCACCCGCCAAACCATGCCGTCTCGAGCAACCTCGACACGTGTGTGCTCCTGCAACGCCTCATTTCTCAGGACTTCGAGATCGCGGTACCGCAAGCTGATGTGGCCCAGCAACAAGGTCCCCACTCCTGCCTGTCTGGCCAACCGGGCCGCTTCCACGGTCGTGCTGTGGAAAGTTGACTTCGCTCGTTGATGATCCTCCGCGTTGAACGTGGCATCGTGGTAAAGCACCGACGCACCCTGGGCTGCCTTGAGCAGACTGGCGCAAGGACGGGTGTCAGCGGAATACACATAGCTCCGAGCAGCCGGAGGCGGCGCACACCATTTGGCAGGGTCGAGGATTTGACCTTCAAATTCAACCGATTCTCCGCGCTTCAACGATTGCCTCACGTGATAGGGCAGCCTGGCCTCGCCAGCCTTTTTGCCCTCCAGCTTCCAAGGGAGGCTGTGCTCCTCCACCTTCAATCCACAGCATGGAATCCGGTGCTTCACCGGGATGCTGACCAATCGATATTTCTCGGTTTCCAGAAGAATGAGGGGCTCAGAATCCGACCAAGTTTTGAATCGAATGTCGAAGGTCTTGTGGGCCTCAATCGCCTTCCACGTAGCGCTCATCCAAGCTTCAAGCTCTGGTGGACCCCAAACATCAAGAGTCTCCTTGCGCCCAAGCAAGGACATGGTGCTTAACAAGCCAGGCAAGCCAAGGACGTGGTCCCCGTGCATGTGGCTGATGAACACGCCGCGGAGTTTTTGGAATCTCCGGTCGTTTTTCCTGAGCGCCAATTGCACCCCTTCGCCAGCATCAATCAGGTAGGTGTGGCTGTGAATGTCCAAAAACTGCGACGTGGTGCCTCTCGAGGGCACAGGAACCGCAGCTCCTGTACCGAGAAACACCACGTCGAATGTCATGGTATAGGGCGCGAAACTCAGTGCTGCACCAGCACCCTTTGGGTTGAAACGCCTTCTGAGCTCGCCACCCGAATGAGGTAAATGCCGCCCTGCATTCCAGAAAGGCGGATCACGTCTTGAACGCGTGCCATCCCGGATTGCACAACACGTCCGTCGAGTGTGAGCATCGCCCATGAGCTTCCCCGTGGGAGGCCCGCAAGCGTGAGCGTGTGGCTCGCTGGGTTGGGGAATGCCGTCCATGCCCCTACCTGGAATTCTTCCAAGCCAGTGAGAACATCAAAGCTCTCCACTTCCACAGAGCACCCAATGCTGTCAACCACCAACACGCTGTACTGACCTTCAGCCAAATTATCAATGCTTGGACCTGAGCCAAGCAGCAGGCCGGACGCCGAATACCACGTTGCCGTCCACGGTCCCGACGAACCGTCGACGATCACGGTTGCCGAACCGTTGTCTTCACCTTCTTCCGCATTGACGACATCCACATAAGCGGACATCGTGCAATCAAGTCCCGCGTCAATGACCACAAATCCGCCGAACAAACTCTGGCAATCTTCCGTCGTAACCATCACCGCAAACGTGCCAGGGTTGTCCACCGTCACGCTCTCGCCCGTTCCAATTTGGACGCCTGACGCATTGAACCAAGCGATTTCCGTTGCGACAACGCCATCTGCCAACGTCGCTGTCAGGGACCCTTGGGTGCCCTCTAGGGAGTTTGCATTGGAAATTTCGACTCCTGCCAGCAAAGGACAATTGACTCGGAGTGTGAAGTTGTCAAACGAAAAAGGGAAAGCGCCATCAATGAACTCGAGGTACGCCAGGACATCCAACTTGATTCGATAGATTCCTGCGCGATTGGGCATACCTTGAATGGAAGCGCAGTATTGGTTGCCAGACAAAAACATGTTTGGCGTAGGCGAAGAACCGTTGTTGTTGTACGTGACTTCAAGCCCTAAGTCTTCCGCGAAAAACTGTTCTTGTGTCATCGTGTCCGTGAACACCACGCCGAAATACATTCCTTCCGCATCGACGAAGTCACCCATGACGGCCACACTGTCCAACGCGGCAGTAAAATTGGGGTCAATGGGTTCGGTGCTCGTAGGAATGAGAATGTGCAAGACATCGAAATACCCCTCGTCAATCATGCCGGTTTCGAACGTCTCACCGGCAACGGGATCGGGAGAAACACCGTACTCCAATTCCCCAAAATCAAAATCGATGTCGCATTGCGCGTGCGCCATTGGACTCGCGGCCAAGAACGTAAACAGAGCGCACCATGTGAATGTATTCCTCATCATCGTTTCAGATGTTGTTTCGTGATCAAGAGTTCAATTCTGAGCCGGCATCTCCGAGTTCTCGCTCGGTGGCTTCCATGTACACGAAATCCACCGCCTCATCCACAGTAGGTGTGATGTTCAGAACTCGATCGAGTTGTGAGATTTGGACCAGCTTTTCAACCGTCGGTTGAAGGCCGCAAAGCACAAAAATCCCGTTCTCATCTCTGCAGAGACGATTTCCCACCAAAACAGCGCTGAGACCGCTCGAATCGCAGTAGCGCGACTCGGTCAAGTCCAACACAATGTTCAGGTGGCCTGACTTCGCCAGCTGAACCAATTCAGCCTTCAAATCCGGGGCATGCAGCGCGTCGAGTTTTTCAACGGTGCTTGTCACAATGGCGACTCGGTCGCGGTGTTCAATGGTAAACTTCATGATGAATCGTTCGGTCAAATATAGGACGGACGCGCATGCAATGGTCACCCTCTCTTTTGGGCAAGCAAATAAAGAACGGCCATCCGCACAGCCACGCCGTTCTCAACCTGGTCCAGAATGATGGAATGTTCGCTATCGGCCACCTCGCTGCTGATTTCGACACCCCGGTTGATGGGGCCAGGATGCATGATGGTCAAAGGCTTTGAAGATTGGTTTAACCTCTCCAACGTCAACCCAAATCGCATGGTGTACTCCCTCAGCGTTGGGAAAAACCGCACGGATTCTTCCGAGCCTTGACGCTCCAACTGGATCCTAAGCATGTTCAGCGCATCCGCCCAACGGATCGTGTCGTCCAAATCGTGGCTGACTTCCACGCCCAACTCTTTGAGGTGCTTGGGAATCAGCGTTTGGGGGCCGCATACGCGCACGTTGGCTCCCAAGAGCTTCAGCGCCCAAATGTTCGACAGCGCCACGCGGGAATGTTGGATGTCGCCGACGATGGCGATGTTTTTGCCAGCAAGATCCTCGCTAAGGCTTTGACGCAAACTGAACGTGTCGAGCAGTGCTTGGGTGGGGTGTTCGTGGGTCCCGTCGCCCGCGTTCACAATGGGAACTTCCACTTTGGATGCAAGAAAATGGTGCGCCCCAGGGTGAGGGTGCCTCATCACCACCATGTCGACTTTCATCGCCAGGATGTTGTTCACTGTATCCACAAGCGTCTCCCATTTTTTCACTGAGGAACCCGCCGCAGAAAAATTCACAACATCTGCCGACAAACGCTTTTCAGCCAATTCAAAGGAAAGTCGAGTGCGGGTGCTGTTCTCGAAAAACAAATTGGCCACGGTGAAGTCACGGAGCGACGGCACCTTTTTTATGGGGCGGTTCAGGACATCTTTAAACTCCCTCGCAGTCGCGTGAATCAAATCGACATCGGCTCGGGTCAACCCACGGATGCCCAGGAGGCTTCTTTGCGACAACGTGCTCGACTCACTCATTGCGGTTTGGAATTCAATAAGATGACACGGTCCGCCTCATGCTCTTCTGCCCACTCCACAGAAACGTGCTGCGCCCCAATGCTGTCCACGTGTTTCCCAATGTAATTCGGTTCAATGGGAAGCTCGCGCGAGAAACGTCGATCGATGAGCACGGCCAACGAAACGGACCTAGGTCTTCCATGAGCGAGCAACGCATCCAACCCTGCTCGGATGGTACGGCCCGAAAACAAAACGTCGTCCACCAACACCACGTGGCGATTTTCCACGGTGAATCCCATTTCGTTGACGTTGGGCGAGAGGGGCTTTTCGTGGGTTCGAATGTCGTCTCGGAAAAACGTGACATCCAATTTGCCGCATTGAACGTCTGCATGAGGGAGCAACTCTTCAAGTCGCGCCTTCAACCTTTCCGCCAACCGGGACCCACGAGGCTGGAGCCCCACCAAGTCCGTTTCTGAAAAATCATGGTGTTCGATCAACTGGTGAGCCAGTCGATCGAGAATCAGCGCGAACTGCGCGGGTGGAATCAGAACTTGGTTCTGCATAGCTCGGGCGTAAAGATACGAGCAAAAAAAGGAGACCCGCAGGTCTCCTTTTCTCAACGACCGAAAACGACAATTTATTCCTTGTCGTCCTTTGTCTCTTCAGCTGCCGGTGCGTCGTCAGCAGGCGCGTCTTCCGCCGCAGGAGCTTCCTGCGCTGCAGGTGCCTCTTCCTTCTTTTCAGCAGCCTTCTTCTTGGGAGAAGCCTTCTTCGTAGCAGCCTTCTTCGCAGGCTTCTTGGCCTCCTTGGCTTCTTCTTCCGAACCGCCGTCCATTTGCTCCTTCAACGCGGTCAACACGCCGAGGTCACCGAAAGTGCTCTTCTCAACGCTTGCGTTGACTTCGTCCATCATGCGCGTGGATCCACCTCCGCCGCCGCCACCAGAAGTGCGAGGCTTCTTGGGTGCTTCAGACTTGGCTGGTCCTTCTTCGTAGGTGCGCAAGTGGCTCACCGTGATGCGCTTGGCGTTGCGGTTGAATTCCAACACGACGAAGTCATCTTGGCTGTCCACGCCGAGCGTGCTGCCGTCTTGCTTCACCAAGTGCTTGGAGTGGCACGTGCCTTCCAAACCGTAAGGGAGTGCAATGGTGGCGTGACCGCCCTCCACCTTCACCACAGTAGCTTGGTGCTTGCTGCCCACGGCAAAAACGCTTTCGAACACCTCCCATGGGTTTTCCTCGAGCTGCTTGTGGCCGAGGCTCATGCGGCGGTTTTCCTTGTCCAATTCGAGGACAACCACTTCGATCTCGTCGCCTACGTTGCAGAACTCGGAAGGGTGCTTGATTTTCTTCGACCAGCTGAGGTCGGAGATGTGAACCAATCCGTCGATGCCTTCCTCCAACTCGACAAACAAGCCGAAGTTGGTGAAGTTGCGCACCGTACCCTTCTGCTTGGATTCCACGGGGTAACGAGCTTCAATGTCCGCCCAAGGATCTTGCGTGAGTTGCTTGAGGCCCAAAGACATCTTGCGCTCTTCGCGATCGATGCCGAGAACCACGCATTCGATTTCATCGTTGACCTTGAGGAAGTCTTGAGCGCTGCGCAAGTGCTGCGACCAAGAAATCTCACTCACGTGCAAGAGGCCTTCGACGCCTGGAGCAATTTCCACAAAGGCACCGTAATCGGCCATGACCACAACGCGCCCCTTGATCTTCGCACCTTCGACGAGGTCCTCAGACAACGCATCCCATGGATGTGGCGTGAGTTGCTTCATGCCGAGAGCGATGCGCTTCTTGTCGTCGTCGAAGTTCAAAATCACCACGTTGATTTTCTGGTCGACCTCGACCATCTCTTCGGGGTGACCCACACGGCCGTAGCTCATGTCGGTGATGTGCACCAAACCGTCGACGCCGCCCAAGTCCACAAACACCCCGTAAGAGGTGATGTTCTTGACCGTGCCTTCGAGCACCTGACCCACTTCGAGGCCTTGGATGATGAGGCGCTTTTGTTCTTCGAGTTCGGCTTCGATGAGCGCCTTGTGCGACACCACCACGTTCTTGAACTCTTGGTTGATCTTGACGACTTTGAATTCCATCTGCTTTCCGACGTACTCGTCGAAGTCGCGAATGGGCTTCACGTCCACTTGAGAACCAGGCAAGAACGCCTCGAGTCCAAACACGTCGACAATCAAGCCACCCTTGGTGCGGCACTTGACCGTGCCCTGGATGATCATGTCTTCGTCCTTGGCTTGGTTCACCTTGTCCCAAGCGTGGTAGATGCGAGCCGTCTTGTGGCTCACGACGAGCTGGCCGTTGGCGTCTTCTTGCTTTTCAATGAAAACAGGAACCTTGTCGCCGGCCTTCAGCTCGGGGTTGTAACGGAATTCAGAAGCGCCGATGACGCCTTCTGATTTGTAGCCAATGTTGACCACCACTTCCTTTTTACCGATGGAAATGACGGTTCCTTCCACCACTTCCTTTTCCTTGATCAACGTCAAGCTTTCCTCGTAGAGATCTTCGAGGCGTTTGCGCTCATCTGCGCCGTAATCGTCCTGCTCGCTTTCGAACGCATCCCAGTCGAACTCACCAGTTGGCTTGGCCAATTCGCGTGGCTCGGTTGGGGTGGGTTCTGGCGCCGGAGCTGGTGCAGCTTCTGCCTGAGGTGCTTCCTCGGCAGGAGCTTCCTCAGCAGCGGGTTCAGAAGGGGTTTCGGGAGCTGCTTCTGCAGCAGCTTCTGCAGCTTGCTCAGCTGCTACTGGTGCCTTGGCCTCTTGGTTCTCCAAGCTGGCGTCTTCAGGCTGTTGGGTGGCGTCGTTCATGCGTCACCTGTGTGTTGTGCTTCGCTGCAGGGAGCGCCGCGGAGTGGTACTTCCTTTGCCCTGCCAAAGATAATTGGGGTGCAAAACTACACATTTCCCTCTTGGAAACCAAGGGGTTTGAGGTTCACGTTCCTCAGTCCAAACCCACGACCAAGCGCACCGTCTCGCCTTCTCGGTTTTGAAGGACATAGACACCTGCCTTGACGTTCGGAAAGGCAAACGTGCCGGCGCCGAATTCCGACACAACTTGTCCCGACGCATTCCACAAGGTGGCGTTGTCGTCAAGGCGAACAAGCTTGCCCGCCGAAACAGGATTGCTCCCAACGAACCAAGGCTCGAAGCCCTCTGCTCCCACCGTGAGGCCTTCGGTGCAATCGTTGCATTCTCCGGGACTGGGCTCACTGATCCACGAGAAAGGTCCTGTGCCATTGGGGAGTCGTGCGTAGGAATCTCCGGGCGTGCTGGCTCCAAAATGCACGCTGTCCGCGATGGTGAACCCGTCAGGAGACCTAAGCACCAGCGCTTCTCCGTTGTTGTTCAATCGGAAGTTGGTGTGATTCCACCCTTGACTTCCCTCCTCGTCCGCCCAAACCACAACGTATCCGTTGGGAGCCACGACGGTAGAGTCACCCGCATCGAGGGGGAATCGCCACTTCGTGGGGTTGTTCAAACGGTCGGTGAGGTAATACCCCGCAAGGTTGACAGGAACGTTGCTCAGGTTGTGGATTTCCAGCCAGTCGTCCGCGCCATTGTACTCGTCGAGGATGAAACCCGCGTTGGACGTTTGGCATTCGTTGATGACCACGGCCTCTGCAGGCACAATCAACAGGGTGTTCGTCACGCGCGGCGTAGGGATGTCAAACCAGTCCGAAGCGGTCGCACCATCCGAAATGCGCCCCCAGGAAATGTTGGCGAACGACACTTCGGCGTCGTATTCATCGACAACCGTCATGTCGGGGGCAACGAGCGTGAAGGTTTGGAGTTGCGCCGTCGGCTCAAAACCCAAGTGGTGACCCCCTTCTTCCGGCTCCGCATCCAACCACAGAAGCAGGAAACCGTCGCCTGGAACAGTTGTGGCCACGGGGTCGCTGTTGGGGATCGTGTAAGAGTCTCCTGACGACGACACCAAGGTGTATCCCGAAAGGTTGACTTGGTTGGCATTGGGGTTGAAAACCTCCAACCACGGTTCAGCTTCGAATTGCTCATCAACGAGGTTGCTCGTGTTGTCGAGAAGCACTTCGTTGATGTAAAGAGTAGCGGCTGGGAGATCTTGTTGTTGGTTGGTCTCCTCCGGGGTCGGCACATTGAAATACTCCCACGTGTCGCAACCGTCGCAAGAACGGCCGTAGCTGATGTCCGTTTGCTGCGAGGGGTATTCGATGAAATCCAGAACCGTCACTCCGTCGGGCGCGGTGAGCCACACGCCCTCGTTGTCTGCACTGAGTTTGAAGTTGGCGTGCAACACCCCCTGGATGCTGTCTTTGTCCAGCCACACCAACATGTGGCCGCCAGGCGTCAGAAAAGTGGAGCCGGGGTCCGTGTCCGGAAACGTGTACTTGGTCAGGTTGTTGGGATCATCGGAGATGTGGTAGCCCGCCATTTGGACCAAGCCTCCAGGGTTGTAGATCTCCACCCAATCGTCGGCCTCGAAGAAATCGTCGAACACGGCCAAGTTGTTGGACGCCATCAACTCGTTCAAGACGAGTGTTTGGGCAACGGCTTGACCCTGCGCACAACCACAGAGCACGACCATCACGCAACACTTGAGGGCGTTAGCCCACCGCACAATCGCTTTCGTTTCGTTCATCGGTCAAAATTACGGCCTACTCTTCCTTGACGAGCTTGGCATTGACGAATCCTTCACGCTTCACGTCAGCCAAGACGCGTTCCGCTTCAGCGAGATCGGTGTAGCTGCGAGAGGAATACGTGGTTTGCCCAAACAACTCGACGCTCCGCACTCCCCAGTCTGCGGCCTTGAATAGCAAGGCAGCCACGTCGCGAGACGGCACCGTTCCATAGTACCGAGAGATGTCAATGTGCCATGCAGAGGCCAGGCCTCGTGACGGGAGGGCCAACGAGGCACCGACCTCCGCAGACGGCACGGCCTCAGCCGGTTGCATCACGTTGACGTCGGATTGTCCCGACGACGCGTTGGCCTCGCTTCGAACACCCTCTTCTCCCCTTGCTCCATCCTCCTCTGTTGCTGAAGGTGCATGGTCATCCGGCGCGGCGCCATCGACCAGAACGACTTCTGCCGTCGCTTCCGGATCTTCCCCAGGACGGATGACCTCACGCTCTCCGTTTCGCAATCGCACCACGAAGGCATCGGCAAAAGGACCAAATTGGCGCAATTCCTCCCAGCGCGCTTTGGCAGAAGCGTAATCCTGACGAACACCGGCGTACCATCTGGCCAACCCGTCTGGAAAGGGCTCGTAGACCAGGCGCTCTCCGGCTTGTTCGATCCAATCCTTTTGGGGTGCCCCACGGAACGCTCCAACCTGGACAGCATACCACGTGCCCATCAAGTTGCCGAGTTCCACGGGCGCACCATGCTCCCACAGCTCGTCTTCACCCCATTGGGCTTCGTTTGGCTCTCCTTGATTCGTCGGATTTTCAGGAGAACTAGATCCCTGCAAATCGTTGGAATCGGAGTCGAACTCCGAGTCGGAGTGCAATTCTGATTCCGAGGCTGTGTCTGGGTTGGAATCCGAATTCGCATTTTGGCCCATGGTCGGGCCAACGTCCTCGACAGACCTGCCCCCTTCTCCTGTCTCTTCTGACGAATTGGAGGCGCCAGTTTGCAAAACGCCCTCTTCGGCAGCTTCGGAGGAGCCGACAACGGCCTTCGGAACGGGCTCTTTTTTCCACGCATCCCCGTGCCAATGAACCTCGTGGGCGTCGGTGACGCCGGTTTGGGCCAACCAACTTTGAAGGGCCTCCCAATCCGTACCAACCTCATCTTGAGGGAGAACGAGCACCCAGCGCATCAATCCCTGGCTCCCTGCTTGAGAGTCAAGCCGAGTTCCCTGAGGCAACGCCCCAAGGGTGGGCTGCTTTCGAAACCACCCAAGGTGGACGCCTTGTGTACCGCGCATCAACGCAGGGGCGCCGCCCTCAGTCAAGGGCTCATTCGGCCGCTCCTCCGTCGGATATGAATCCTCAGCCTTCACCGATGGGAGTTCGTGGACAGACAACGGCGCTTGCGATTGTTGGAATTTTGCCCATCGAACGCTGATGGCTTTCAATTCTTCTTGAGCCAAAGGGTGCCACGACGTTGTCATGGCCAACATCTCCTCGGGCGACCGCGAAACCCACGACGGGTCAAAGCGCCACTTGGCGATGAGCCACGAAGACAACACAAGGTCTCGCGCTTCATCTTCTTCCAACCCTGGTCCAGCTTGGCGCCTGAGTTGTTCGGTCAGCTCACGCTTTGCACCTTCAACTTCAGAACTCAAAGGCCAACCCGCTTCCGCTTTCAACTCTTCGTCTTCCGATTGTTTGGCTTGATCTTCCTCGCGCACAGTCCAACGCTCCACAGCTTTGTCCACCAAGTCTTGGGGTTTCCAACTTCCCTCGTGTTCGGCTGGCAACCAAGTCGCAAATTCACGGAACCAATTCGATGAAGCTTGGCCTCCCGTGGATTGAGAATGGGAGGTCTCATCATCAGGCAACTCCTGCGCCATTTCCTGCTTCCACTCTTCCCAAACCGCAATCCACTCGGCCTGCAGAGCCTCCTCCGCCTGCGACGCATGAGTGGACGGCGACACCGAATCAACCGCTTCTTCCTTCGGCGTGGAGGAGCCCTCATCTTCCTGAACCTCCATCGACGCGAACCCTTCGCTGTCTTGGTTGAGGGCTTCTGACAACGTCAAGGCCAGCGCAGCCCATTGCCTTAGCTCGTCGGCACGCATGTCTTCCGTCCATCCGGTCGTGGGCTCCATGGAATCGAGCATGCTCATCCGGGTCCGGATTTCCGAAAGGGTCGTGCGCATGGCCGCTGCACGTTGCTCCTCTTCCGACGAAGTTTCCAACGTTTCCAACCCACCGTTCCCACCTTGTGACACCCAATCCTGAATGTCTGTGGTCACAGCACGGAGGTTCCACATTCCAGGCACATGCCACATCTCCCCCCAGTCTTCCGTGGCGTCAGGCTGATGAGTCAACGCCCAAACAAGGCGAACCGCCTCGGCACGCGGCGCCATGACCTCCATTCTTTTTGCTGCCAACGCAGCAACATCGCCTCGTTTCCATGGCAATTCCACCCATTCGCCATCCCCAACGAGACCGTCCTTGTCTCGGACTTCGGGCAGCAAACCTTGATCGTAAAGCGACCCTGACTGGGCCCAACGGCGCTTGGCCTTGCGTGCAACCTCTTCGACATTCAAGGTGCCCACGGGCCACAACGAGCTTGCGCGACTCAACGCATCGTTCAAGGCCTCTTCCCACGGCGTTTCGTTCCGAAGGACATCGGAAGATGCGAGGGACAAGACTGCATCAACGGCTTTGGCAACGGTTTCAACCTCACGTTCGTTC
The DNA here is from genome assembly GCA_027621555.1 of Bacteroidota bacterium. Lineage (GTDB taxonomy): Bacteria > Bacteroidota > Bacteroidia > Flavobacteriales_D > Sanyastnellaceae > UBA11663. The sequence continues at coordinate 76,146 of JAQCBJ010000003.1, forward strand.
AGCCGTGCTTCGTATTCCTCCACCGTCGAGAATTCCGAAGCTGCAATCGAGGTGACCTCACGACAAGGAGCGTACGTCGAGAGCACGTTGGCCGCCAACGCCCTTTCCTCGCGTTGGACCTCCGTCCACCAAGGATAGGACTGGAATTGCTTGACGGGGCGGGTCGCACTTTGAACAACAGGCTCTTCCACCGCTTCACGTTCCGGAACGATCAACGGCTTGACTTCAGGTTCGGCCACTTCATCCGTCACCAAATTCCACCCCCACGTCAAGTCAGGATTCGGAGCAAACGCTCTGCTCAGAGGACGAGCGTCAAGAAACGGCTTGCCATCCAGCATCGTCATCACCATGCGCTGCTCCACAGAAGAAGGGGATTCCACCTCGGGCAACGCGTAAGTTCCTTCGACAACCTCCCCTGTGGACGTCACAAACGAATACCGAACGACTTGGCCTGAAGCCACCACAAGATCCCAGGTGCCGGAGGGTTCGACGAGGTTGACTTCAGCGAGGACCACATCGGACTGCGCATCCGACAAGGTCAACGTTCCCGGAACGACGTCGCCCTGCACTTCCCAATTGGTGGTCAGCCGGACCGGCGCGGACGGCGGGCCATTGGGGACAACTTCCCAAACCTCCGTCCCCCCGTAAGCGGCCTCTCTCCCTGTCAACAGCCAGCCGGAGACTGCTGAATCCGCGGGATAATAGGCCCACTCGTCGTGCACCGAATTGTACAAGGGACCGAGGGATTCGGCGCGCCCCCACTTCCCTTCTTCTCGACACGAGCGCCACACGTCCATCCCACCAACGGTTCCCGGCCGATTTGAGGCGAAATACAAACACTGCGAGGCAGGGTCCCACACGGGATTGACTTCATCCTCCGAACTGTTCACCCAATCTGGCAGGCGTTGAGCTTCTGAGAATTCTCCTTCTCCATCCAGCGTTCCCACCCAAAGGTCCGTCCCTGTCTCACCTTTGCTCCCCAAGCTGTGGTAAAACACTTCTCGGCTTCCACGCCAAAAGGTGACGGGCGCCACGACGTTGCGCTTGAGGTCCAGCTTGCTTTGCAACTCTTGAGGAACAAGCATGATTCGAACACCTTCTCGACCCCATTGAATGTAGCGGTGGAAGGACAGTAGCGGAACGTCGACAGCATCGAGTTTCTTCAGCCCTTGACGGGTTTCAAAACGGGCAGGAAGCGATCGACTTTGACGGAGGGCCAATTCACAGGCACCGCGCCAAGGAGCTTTTTTAGAGGCCAAACCCAATGCGCGGTTCAATGCGGACGAGGCGTCCGCGCCCTCGCCTTGCAACATCAACGCCCTTCCCCACCAATACCATCCTTCTCCGTCCAAATCGCCTTCGTGGGCCAACGACGCAAGACGCTGGATGCCCTCTTCCCGCAACCTCGCATCGTGCAACAAGGTCGCCGCATACTTCACTTGAAGCTGTTTGTTGGTGCCGTCCAAACTGAGCAGCTCTGCGAACCGACGGTGCGCCAACTCCCAGTTCTCCTCTTCGAAGGCTGCCAACGCCTCGGCCTTCAACGCTTCCGGGGACAAGTCCGTTTGGGCCGAGACCATATGGCCAAGGACAAGCAAGAAAAACACCGCACCCGCTGCGCGACGAGGCCTACGCAGAAGGGCATGAAGAACGAACGACAAAACGGAGTAAAGCATGTCAGGAGGACGGGTTGTGCAACACGAAGGACGCACGGAGGAAGCGAGACGCCGTAGTTTTGGGCCTCAATTCATTCACAATGGCCCACGGAACTTTCAACGTACCCTACCCGATCAACGAGCCTGTGCTCAGCTATGCTCCTGGTTCGCCCGAGCGCGAAGCCTTGCAATCCGCCTACCGCACGATGTACAACCAAGCGCCCATCGAGGTGCCGATGTACCTCGGGGCAGAACGCGTGACGACGCAAGACAAGCGTCCCATGACGCCTCCCCACGAGCACGGCAAGGTGCTTGGCCACTTCAGCTACGGCACCGCAGAGCACGTGACGCAAGCCATTGATGCGGCCTTGGCGGCACGTCCCGCCTGGTCGAGCTTGGGCTGGGAACATCGCGCCGCGGTGTTCTTGAAAGCTGCGGATTTGATTGCAGGACCATACCGTGCGAGAATCAACGCCGCCACCATGCTCTCTCAGGGCAAGAACTGCTTCCAAGCAGAAATCGATGCGGCCTGCGAGTTCGCGGATTTCCTGCGATTCAACGCCTACTACGCCCAAGAGATTCACGCGCAACAGCCTGAAAGTGCCGACGGCATTTGGAACCGGTTGGAATACCGACCGCTCGAAGGATTTGTGTTCGCCATTACGCCATTCAATTTCACCGCCATTTCAGGCAACCTGCCCGCCGTGGCGGCTCTGATGGGCAACGTCGTGGTGTGGAAACCTTCCGACACGCAGGTGTACAGCGCGCAAGTGATCATGGAGATTTTCCAGGAGGCAGGGCTCCCCGACGGCGTCATCAACATGGTGACCTGCGACGGCCCCGTGGCAGGTGACGTGGTCTTCAAACACCGCGACTTTGCCGGATTGCACTTCACGGGCTCTACGGGCGTGTTCCGCCACTTGTGGAAGACCATTGGCGAGAACCTTGAGCTGTACCGGAGCTACCCGCGCATTGTGGGTGAGACCGGCGGAAAGGACTTCGTCGTGGCCCACCCCTCTGCCGACGTCAGTGCCGTGGTGACGGGTCTGATTCGTGGAGCGTTTGAGTTCCAAGGCCAAAAATGCAGTGCCGCCTCCCGCGCGTACATGCCGGCTTCCCTTTGGCCTGCGATCAAGGCCGAGATGGTGTCCGAACTCGCCACGCTCAAGATGGGGTCGCCGGAGGACTTTGGGAACTTCATCAACGCCGTCATCGACCGCCGTTCGTTTGACAAAATCAAAGGGTACATCGACTATGCCAAGAATGCCTCGGACGCTGAAATCATCTCAGGTGGAGGCAGCGACGACAGCGTCGGGTACTTCGTTGAGCCCACGGTGATCGAAACGAGCAACCCGCATTTCAAGAGCATGGTCGAGGAAATCTTTGGCCCAGTGTTGACCGTGTACGTCTACGACGACAGCGCCGAAGGTTCCTTCGAGGCGGTGTTGGATCTCGTGGACAGCACGTCAGAATACGCGTTGACCGGGGCGATCTTCTCTCAAGACCGCTATGCGTTGGATCTCGCCTCCAAAAAGCTGGAGAATGCCGCAGGCAACTTCTACCTGAACGACAAGCCCACCGGCGCAGTGGTCGGGCAGCAACCGTTTGGTGGCGCTCGCGGCTCTGGAACCAACGACAAAGCTGGTTCTTACTTGAACTTGCTGCGCTGGGTCAGCCCACGCACCATCAAGGAAGCCTTGGTGTCCCCCACAGACTACCGCTACCCCTTCCTTGGGTGATCGCAATTCAGACGAAGAAAAAAAGAGCGCCTCTCAGCGCTCTTTTTTTTGCTTGCAGCCAACACCTCATTCCCCATCGGGGTATGGGCTCTTTGGAATGGAAGCCATGTCCACGCGCTGCGCTTTGCCTCCCATGGCGTCTTTGAACGACTTGGCGTATTC
>JAQCBJ010000116.1 GCA_027621555.1 Bacteroidota bacterium
CGAGCGCTCCTTCGAAACGTTGTTGAACCGCTACCAGCAGGGAGTCTTCACCAAGATTCACTTTGTGGTGCGCGACGAAGAAATCGCCAACGACCTGTTCCAGGATGTGTGGATCAAGGTCGTCCAAATCCTCAAGTCCGGCCGGTACGTGGAGGAAGGGAAGTTTGGGCCGTGGGTGATGCGCATTGCGCACAACGCCGCCATTGACCACTTCCGCCGCAACCGCAAGCGCCGAATGGTTCGTCCCACAGACGAGTTCGACATCTTCGAAACGCTTTCTCACGACGCGCCCAGCATCGAGGAACGCCTGGTGGAAGGAGAGATCATGGATGAGTTGCGCCAGTTGTTGCCCGCCTTGCCCGAGGAGCAGCAGCAAGTCGTTCAGATGCGACTCGAGCACAACTTGAGCTTCAAGGAAATTGCAGAGGAGACGGACGTGAGCATCAACACGGCGCTGGGCCGGATGCGTTACGCGTTGATCAACCTCCGCCGGATGGTGGAAGACCAAAACCTGGTGCTCACCCCAAGGTGAGGATCGCCTGTTTCATGATTTGGCCAAGGGCGCACACAATACGGTGCGCCCTTCTTCGTTGTAGGGGGGAACAGTCAAACCCCCGTTCATGAATTCACTCTTCTCCGACGCTCTTTTTTCTTGCAACGATTGTTCCGCTCACGAAGCGGAGGGCACTTTTGACGCGTGGGCTCAGCCCCGCCCTTCAAGCATCTCCAACATCCTGCGGTTTTCCCAATCGTACAAGACAGTCACCACGTCGCTTGGCGAGGTAGGTGTGACCCAAAACTGACGCATCACACGTTGAGCGCAACCCACGTAGGGTTGCGCTGGACTTCTTCTCGAAGCCTTCCGTCCAAGGTGGACGACGGCGCGACGGGATGCAGTCCCGGTGTCAAGTCGTTCAGGCGGTCTTGCCCTTGGGCCGAGTGGGGGTCAACCGCAAGGTCCTCGGCCTCTACAAACCCGTACCCCCGCACGTGGCCTTCAACCACCGCGATGAGGCCACGCTCGTCCGGGGTGCGTCCGGCCTCGACGAACCAGCCCGAAGCCACATTCTTCCAATCCAGCATCGCTTTTTCAAAGCGTGCGTTGTGCACCTTTTCGCCGACCGGTTCGGCGGAGCTCCACGAGCCCAGTCCCATCCATTCGGAATTCAAGGCGTGCGCGAGCGTTTGTTCGTGCAGCCACGCGCGCGCGCTCGCTTCGGAATGAAAGGTCCGAACCGCATCGCGCGCGCTCCCTTGCGTCCGAATCGCGAGTCGGTGGCGCCCCTGACGGTCGACGTAATGCACCACGGTGCGGTAGGCCTTGGGTTGTTTTTGGGCGCGGTTGAGGGGAGGCCAATGCGCGCGGATCCGCACGTCCTCCATCACGGCCGCCATCCATTCGCTCCCGGCCAATTCGTGCTTCAGGGCGCGCATGTCCCGAAGCAGCACTTGCCGCTTGGTGGAGGCCGTCGTCCCCGAGAAATGGCTGCGCACGCGCTGCTGCAGCCGGATGCTCATCCCGATGTACAGGGGCTTTCCGGACGCGTCGAGAAACCAGTACACGCCAGGTTCGTCTGGGAGGGCGTCAAATTCTGCGGCCGGGACGTGCTGTGGCATCCAGTTTTCGCGCGTGCCGCGCTTCAGCGCGTCGGCGATGGCCGCTTCGCCGCGCTCCGACGCTGCGATGCGGTGGAACAGCTCAACGGTTGCTTCGACGTCGCCCATGGCGCGGTGTCGGTTGACGTGTTTGATGTCCAAGGCGTCGCACAGCGGCCCCAGCCCGTACCTCGGAAGCCCAGGGAAGGCCTTGCGGGCGAGGCGGACGGTGCAGAGTTTGGGCCGGCTCCACGACGTGCCCAAGGCCTCAAAATGCCCGCGGAGGAACGTGTAGTCGAAGCCCACGTTGTGCGCGACAAAGACACAATCCGCCAGCATCTCCGCCACCTTGTTGGCGACCTCCTCAAAACCCGGAGCATCCTCGACCATCTCGTTGGAGATGCCGGTGAGCGCTTCAATGCGGGGCGGAATGCGTTCGAAGGGGTTGATCAGGGAAGACCAGCGGTCGAGTTCCTGGGTGCCGTCGGTGACCACGATGCCGATTTCGGTGATGCCCCGCGACTTGGCGGAGCCACCTGTGGTTTCGATGTCGACGATGGCGTACTTCACGATGCGAAGATGAGACGGAGGGTCCGTAAGGAATGTACGTGGGGGGTATGTTTGTGCCATGAAGAGGATTTGGGGCACGGTTGTGGCAGCGTCATTGGCTTCGATGCTGGTGGCCTGCGGAGGGGATTCGGCTGGAGAGGTACCCCAAGCCCAACCCGCCAAGTCTGCGGCTCAGCCTGAAAAGGAAGTGGAAGTGGACGAGCGCATCCGCCGTCTCGTGGCGTCCGATTTCCCGACGCTGGACGACACCAACGCCGCGAGCTTTCTCACCGAGTGGGGCGCGACCCAAGCCGAGAACCGCGTGGTCCTCGACACCAAGCACGGCCGGATCGTGGTGGAGCTGTTTGAGGACGTGCCGGTGCACCGCGCCAACTTCCTGTACAAAGTGTACCGTCGCTACTTCGATCCTGCCGAGTTCACGCGCGTGGTGCCGGACTTTGTGGTGCAGGGAGGCAACAGCGAGGAGGAGCGTCCCCAGCAGCTGCGCTTCTTGATCGGGCAGCACACGCTTCCGTCTGAATTTCGCGACGACCGCGTTCACGTGCGTGGGGCGCTGGCGATGTCGCGGAGCTACAACGACAACCCCGACAAGCGTTCGTCCGGATACGATTTCTACATCGTCACGGGACGAAAGATCGGCGCCGAGGAGCTCGGACGCATCCAGCGCGACGCAGGCCGAACCTACAAGGCGGCCCAAGCACAGGCCTACGCCACGCAGGGCGGGGCGCCGCACTTAGACGGGGAGCACACGGTGTTTGGGCGCGTCGTGGAGGGGATGGACGTGGTGGACCGCTTGGCCGCCACGCCGCGGGACGCGAGCGATTGGCCGGTGGAACGCCTGGAGGTCCGCATGAACTTCGCCAGCGAGGCCCCCGCGGTTCCCAAACCGTTCTGAGGGTCAGGATGCTTTGTCGCGGAAGTGGCGCGTGAGGGCGCGGAGGGTGGCTTGTTTTTGGGCGAAATCGCCTTTCAACTCGCGCC
>JAQCBJ010000117.1 GCA_027621555.1 Bacteroidota bacterium
GTAGCTGTTTTGGGACTTGCCCGCCGAGATGCCCTTCGAAATGATGGTCGAACGCGTGCGCTTGCCCAAATGAATCATCTTGGTGCCCGTGTCCGCCTGCTGCATGTTGTTGGTGACGGCCACGCTGTAGAATTCGCCCACGCTGTCGTCGCCTTTGAGGACGCAGCTGGGGTACTTCCACGTCACCGCGCTGCCGGTCTCCACCTGGGTCCAGCTGATTTTCGAGCGGGTGTGGCAAATGCCGCGCTTGGTCACGAAGTTGAAGACCCCACCCTTTCCTTGCTCGTCGCCGGGGTACCAATTTTGGACGGTGCTGTACTTGATCTCCGCGTCGTCCAAAGCGATGAGCTCGACCACGGCCGCGTGAAGTTGGTTTTCGTCGCGCTGGGGAGCCGTGCATCCTTCGAGGTAGCTGACGTAGCTGCTCTGGTCGGCGATGACAAGCGTCCGCTCAAACTGACCTGTGCCGCTTTCGTTGATTCGGAAGTACGTGCTCAATTCCATCGGACACTTGACGCCCTTGGGGATGTAGCAAAACGACCCGTCGGTGAAGACGGCCGAATTCAGCGCCGCGTAAAAGTTGTCGCGGACCGGCACAACCGACCCGAGGTACTTCTGGACCAATTCAGGGTGCTCCTGAACGGCCTCGCTCATGCTGCAAAAGATGATGCCGAGTTCCGCGAGTTTGTCTTTGAAGGAGGTGGCCACACTCACGCTGTCCATCACGAAGTCCACCGCCACGCCGCTGAGTCGCTTCTGCTCCTCAAGCGAGATGCCCAGCTTGTCCATCGTCTTGCGCAACTCCGGATCCACCTCGTCGAGAGAGGCGAGCTCCTTCTTCTGCTTGGGGGCAGCGTAGTAGCTGATGGCCTGGAAATCCGGCTTCGTGTACTGAAGGTGAGGCCACTCGGGCTCCACCATCGCTTTCCACGTTTCGAACGCCTTGAGGCGCCACTCCAGGAGCCATTCAGGTTCGTTCTTCTTCGCGCTGATCAACCGAATGATGTCCTCGTTGAGTCCCGCAGGAGCCTTGTCCGAGTCGATGTCCGTCGTGAACCCAAACTCGTAGGCCTTCCCTGTGACCTCTTCTAGAATTTTATCTTCTCCGTCGTACGCCATGAATGTGTTCTGTCAGAGTGAAAAACTCTCTCCGCAGCCGCAGGTTCGGTTGGCGTTGGGGTTGTGAAACTCAAAGCCCTTGCCGTTCAAGCCGCCGCTGTAGCGGAGCTCGGTGCCGACGAGGTACAGGAAGCTCTTCTTGTCCACCACGACTTTGACGCCGTTGTCTTCAAACGCTTGGTCGTCGTCGTTCATGACGTGGTCGAAGTCGAGCTGGTACATCAGCCCACTGCACCCGCCGCCTTTGACGCCCACGCGCACAAAGCTTCCCTCGGGTCGCCCTTCTTCCGCAAGCAGGCGTTGGACCTGCTGGCGAGCGTTGTCGTTCACTTTGATCATGGAGTGTGGAAAAACTGCCGCAAAAATACCCCTTTTGGGGGAGGCAAAGGTACGTTGTTTGGATTCATTCCAAATAAGCTTGTGGCCCCGATTCCGCCGACTGCGTCGCATCTTTGGGGCATGTCCGGCGCCCGCACGTCCAAACCCCGTCGCTCTCGAGCCCAACTCACCACCCAATTCACCACGGTGGTGGGGATGTCGTTGACGCTTTTCCTCCTCGGAATGCTCGGATTGGCGGGGCTTCTGGGCCGTTGGGCCACGATGCAGCTGCGCACGCAGGTGCACGTTCAAGTCTACTTGCATCGGGACATGTCCCAAGCCCAAATCGACGCCACCCGCCTCGCCCTCGCAGCCGACCCCAGCGTGGCCGCCGCCACCTACCTCGATCCGGAAGAGGCGGCCGCCGAGCTCGAAGCGGAGTTGGGCGAGTCTTTCGTCTCGTTCCTCGGCTACGTGCCGCTGCCGCCCGTCGTGGACGTGGTGGTTCGGCCTGACCACGCCACGCCGGAAGCCCTGTCGGAAGCCACGAAGCGCTTCGAAGCCACCCAAGGCGTGGCGGACGTCGCGTGGCACAGCGACCTGCTCCGGGCCATGCAGGACGGCCTCGACCGCCTGATGCCGGTCCTGGTGGGGGCCGCCGCGCTCTGCTTGCTCGTCGCGCTGGCCCTGCTCAACAACACAATCCGCCTGACTGTCTTTGCCCGACGCTTCCTCATTCGGAACATGCAACTGGTCGGCGCGCGACCCCGCTTGGTGCGGCGGCCGTTCGTCGCGCAGGGCTTGATGCTCGGCGCCACGTCCGGGCTCCTCGCCTTTGCCGGCACGCTCGCCCTCCTGACCTGGTTCCAGGGCCAGCTCGGAACCCTGACCCTCCCCTGGATGGGCGCCCTGGCCGGAGTCTTCGTCGTGACGGGAAGCCTCCTCGGCGCCGGCTTCAGCAGCGTCGCCGTCAACCGGTACCTGCGCGCGGACCTGTCCCAACTTCACTGACCCCGCTTCACGACCTGCGAAAGAGCGTCGCGCCGTATTTTCGACCCATGGAAAGCACCCCAGACACCCCCACGAACTTCGCGTTTGGCCGCAGCAACTACATGTGGCTCGGCATAGGCATTGCTGTCTTGGCGGTGGGATACCTGCTCATGAGCGGAGGCGGATCGGACGACCCCAACGTGTTTGACGAAAGCATTTTCAGCTTCCGTCGCATCACCCTCGCGCCCACCGTGGTGCTGGCCGGCTACGGCGTCATCTTCTACGCCATCCTCAAGAAGAGCTGAGTTGGAGGCCCTCTCCTACCTCATCCTCGGCCTGGTTCAAGGCCTCACTGAATTTCTTCCCGTCTCGAGCTCGGGCCACCTGACCCTCGGGCAAGCCCTGCTCGGCCTCGCCGAAGAGGACTTGACCTTCACCGTCCTCGTTCACGCGGCCACGGCCCTGAGCACCGTGGTGGTGTTTCGGGAGGACATCTTGGGGCTCGTCCGCGACGTGTTCGCGTCGGGCGACGCCGGAACCCAAGCGCGGTCCTACACCGGGCTGATCTTGCTCAGCGCGGTCCCGGCGGCGGCCGTCGGGCTCGGCTTTAAGGACGCCATCGAATCGCTCGCCACGCCGCGCTTTGTCGGCGCGATGTTGTGCGTCACCGCCGCCATCCTGCTCCTGTCCCAGCGCG
>JAQCBJ010000118.1 GCA_027621555.1 Bacteroidota bacterium
GAGGTGCGGGGTGCCGGTGCTTTGGATGCCTGTCAGGACGCGTGCCATGCCTGCAAAAGTACGCCATCCTCGAGCACACTTCAGGAGAGCAGAAGGAAGAGCGCACCGGAAGCGGTGAGCTTGGGAATTTGGCTGAGAATGCCAAGGGAACGACAGGTCGCACGGCTTTTCGTAATTTTACATAAAACAATCAAATATGAAACCATTCATTTTCTTGCCTGTTCTTCTGGTTTGGAGCCTTGTTCTCCATGCTCAGGAGACGATACAGTATCCCTACAACCCCGATGTGGACAACGATGAGTACATCGCCACGTCGGATTTGACCGGCTTTCTTGCCCAATTTGGACAAGAGTTCCAGCCGGCTCCCGTGCTGATAGATAGCGTGGATTTGCTCTCCGTCATCCAAATGATGCAAGCCCAAATCACCGCCCTCCAAGCGCAAGTCGCCACCCTTGAGTCGTCGTCTGTTCCAGGTTTGGCAACTTACGTGAGCATCGACGACTCGGCCCATACAGTGGTGGTTTCAGGTGCCAACTTGCAAGTGGTGAACGGTTTGGGAACCGACCTCGGCCAAAACGGTCTTGGGAACATCATTGGCGGGTACAACACCCCTGCCGCCGAATCTGAATTGCTCGAGCGGACCGGCTCACACAACATCATCGTTGGTCAGGGTCAGCGGTACACGGGAAACTGCAACTTGATTGGTGGCCAGGACAATCTCGCCAGTGGCACTTGGGGAATCGTACTTGGCACTCAAAACGACCTCGGAGGCATCCGTAACGTGATGATTGGAGGTTCCAACAACCAAGCCAATGGGGCTGTCAACGTTGTCATTGGTGGAGCGCAAAACTTCACTGACGGCAATTGGAATGTGGTGCTAGGTGGACAATCAAATGTGAACGAGGGGACGTATTCCGTAGTCATGGGTGGGAAACAGAACTCTGCACTAGCAACCTGGAATACGGTTGTGGGTGGACAAGAAAATTCCATTGGCCTGGTCACGGACAACTGCTTGGTCTTGGGAGGAAATGGCAACTCGATCAGCGACTACAGCACGCATTCTGCAATCTTGGGCGGTCAAAACAACCACGTTGGAAATCCAGTTGCCGGATCGTCCTATTCGGCGATTGTCGGTGGCGTTTCGAACAACATCGTACGAGGCACACACACTGCAATTTTTGGTGGCGAGGTCAATTCGATTGGCGCTGTTGACCAAGAAACAGACGTTAGTCATTCGGTGATTTCCGGAGGACGCTACAATGAATTGATTTCTGGGTATGCTAACGGCATTTATGGTGGCGAACAGAACAAACATTTGATTGCCTCTGAAGACGGCTCCATCAGTGAAGTTGCAAGGACTACATATGGAGGGCTTGGGAATCAAAACAAGGCGGGCTTTGGTACGGCTATTTTGGGTGGACAATCCCTCCAGGCTCTCATCCGAGACACGTACAACCCAGGAGTTGCCACAGTTGATGTTTTGATTGGTTCTGCGCAAAGAACATTCATCGGCTCAACCTCTTCTCAAGGAGGTCAAGTTGTTCAAACAGCCTTTGGTACAGGGGAGTAAGCCTTAATCCATTGCCTCGATACCGGTGATAAGGCAGCAAAAAGCCCCGCAATGGCCGGGCTTTTTCGTGTCTAGAGTGAGCCTTGCGCTCAGCAGAATTCGTCGAACGCCATCTTGAGGTGATCGGCGATCATCTCGGCGGTTCGGCCTTCGATGTGGTGACGCTCCACCATGGCCGCCAAACGGCCGTCCTTGAACAACGCCACGCAAGGCGAAGACGGAGGGTAGGGGAGCATGAATTTGCGGGCGCGGTCGACGGCTTCACGGTCGACGCCTGCAAACGCCGTAGTCAAGTTCGTGGGCACCTTGCTGTGCTGAACCGCGAGCTTCACGCCGGGGCGCATCGAGCCTGCGGCACAACCGCAGACGCTGTTGAGGACCACGAGCGTGGTGCCTTCTTTCGCGAGGGCCGTGTCGACGTCCGCTTCGGTGATCAATTCTGAGAAACCGGCCTCGGTGAGGTCCGTTTTCATGGGGGCTACCATTTCAGGAGGGTACATCGTTGTGGAATTTCAGAGTTTGTCAGTCAACAGGTGTCACGCGTCGGTGTTCTCGTCCGGCGCCGTGGAGCGCAGGAAAAGCTCGTCGTACTGTTCGTCGTGGATGGGCGAAGGCGCGTCGATCATGACGTCGCGGCCGCTGTTGTTCTTGGGGAAGGCGATGAAATCGCGGATGCTGTCGCTGCCGCCAAACAAGCTGCACAAGCGGTCGAACCCAAGGGCCAACCCGCCGTGCGGCGGCGCGCCGTATTGGAACGCGTCCATCAAGAACCCAAACTGCGCCTGCGCCTCCTCCGGCGTGAAGCCGAGCAGGTCAAACATGCGCGCCTGGATGCCTTTGTCGTGGATCCGGATGGACCCGCCTCCAATCTCGACGCCGTTGATGACCATGTCGTAGGCGTTGGCCTTGACCGCACCGGGGTCCGATTCGAGGATGGCCATCTGCTCGGGCTTGGGCGACGTGAACGGGTGGTGCATGGCGTGGTAACGCTCGGTGTCTTCGTCCCATTCGAGGAGCGGGAAGTCGACGACCCAAAGAGGCTTGAAGACCTTGGGGTCGCGGAGGCCAAGCTCGGCGCCCATGTGCAGGCGGAGTTCGCAAAGCTGCTTGCGCACCTTGTCGAGGTCGCCGCTGAGCATGAGAATCAAGTCGCCCGCGTTGGCGCCGCAGTGCGACGCCCAGGCTGCTTGGTCCTCGGGGCTGAAGAACTTGTCGACGCTCGACTTAAACGTGCCGTCTTCATTGACCTTGCAGTAGACGAGGCCTTTGGCGCCGATTTGGGGACGCTTGACCCAGTCGGTCAAGGCGTCGAGTTGCTTTCGGGTGTACTCGGCACATCCGGGGGCTACGATGCCGAGCACCGCTTCCGCCGAATCGAACACACCGAATCCCTTGCCTTGCGCCACGGGCGCGAAGTCCACAAACTCCATGTCGAAGCGCACGTCGGGCTTGTCGCTGCCGTAGCGGCGCATCGCC
>JAQCBJ010000119.1 GCA_027621555.1 Bacteroidota bacterium
AAACCGAATCAATCCTTCCATGGCTTAGCGCTGAACGAGGTCCACAAGCAACCCGACGTACGCGCCCGAAATGGGTTCCGCCAAAACCTTCGTGCCAGGCTCCAAACCCCGCACCAACACCACGTCTGCGTCGCGGTGCACCACCTCCACATCCGCCAAGTCGAGCTTGCCGTCACGAATCACGTACACCTGTGAACCGTTGCCTTCGAGGAGCGCCTCGTTGAGCGCCATCACACCTTCGAGCTTGTCCCCGAACACCACGCCGCTCAAGAAACGACCGTCACGCAAAGGCTGTCCAGGCGTTTCCGACACCTCACAAAACACGCTCGCGCTTTGGGTCGTGGGGTCGACGTTGCCTGAGATTCGGGCAACGCGACCTTGGGCTACGACCACCTCGGACTCGTCAAGCAAAGTCACCGCGTCGCCTTCTGAAAGGCGTGCCAAGTGACGGGCATGCACGGCCGACTTCACTTCAAACGTTCCCGTCCCCACCAAGGTTCCCAGCGGCTGACCTGCCCGAACCATCGAGCCCGGCTGTACCTGGGCACCGACCACGATCCCGTCAAACGGCGCCCGAACAGTGAACTTGTCGAGGCGCTCTTCGTTCGCTCGAATGTTGTGGTACCCCGACACAATCCCGCGGCTCGTCAAGTACAAACGTTCGCGGTCCGTGGCTGGTTCTGGCAGCTCGGCCAAGCGCGACTCCACACGAAGTGACTTGACGTAGTCCATCCACACCCCAGCTCGATCCGGGAAATCCACTTGCAAGTCCGCCAATGAACCAGCCAGCAATTGCAACCACTGGCTGCGTTGGGCCACGAGCGAAGCCCGCAGCTCCGCATCGTCCAATCGAAGCATCGCCTCACCTGCGGCGAACGCCACACCTTCACGGAATTCCTTTCCACCCACCGGAAGCATGCCGTTGACTTCGCTCAGGACAGTCATGCGGTTCAAGGCTTGCACGCGTCCCTCAATGCGCACCTCAGGCGCTAGTGTGTCGGACGTCGCATTCATGGCCTTCACCATCCGAGCACTAGACGCTCGTGGCTTCACAGGGGGCGTGCCCTTCATGCCAATCAGGGCATTCATCACCATCACCCCCACGGTCAATATGACCAAGCCCGCCAAGGCGCGCAAAATCGTTTGTTTCATTCACATAAAGCATGTCGCGATGCTACGTTGTTCACATCAGGCACCACGTTGTTCAAAGGAGCCGCAAAACTACAGCACCTGCATGCTTTGGAAACGAAAAAAACCAAAAACGTTTCCGAGAGTCTTCATCCATCCGAGCGTCTTCATCCAAGAGTGGCTTTCGCGAGCCACCCTTGGATGAACCGAACCATCATCAGAAGTTGTCAAGGTCAATGGGTCTCATCACGCCAAACCATTTGCGGATGGTCTGTCCGACCCCTGGGACGTCGACGTGGATGATGTAGACGCCACCTGCGATGGGCACGTTGGCCTCGTTCTTGAGGTCCCAATCGACGTAGGTGAGCGGGTCAGCCTTGTCGTAGGTACGGATGAGGGTTCCGGAGAGGTTGTAGATGCGGACGGTGCATTTTTCAGGCAGGTTGACAATCTTGACTCGGTTGTCGAGTTTTCCGGTCTCATACTGGCTGTAGGCGTAGTAGGGGTTGGGCACGACGTTGATTTGGTCGAGCACATCCTCCAAGACGGTGACCTCATCAAAGCGTGTGGCCACTTCGGCGGTGGAGAATTGGTAGAGCGGATCCCAGAAGTTCTTGGCCCCGTCGAGGTTGTCGGTGTCGAGCAGTGTGGCGCTGTACTTGTCGTACGGACGTGCCACGCGCAAGCTCACACGGGTCTCGTTGGGAATCAAACCTTCTTCGATGGAGAGCATGGGGAAATCGGGGTTGCTCAGCGCCGAGCCCACCCATGCACAATCGCGGAAGGCGCGACGTTCGTTGGTGATGCTTGGGTCGAGGAATTGCTCCATGAGGAAGGCTCCCTTGTCGTAAGCGGGCATCCTGTTGACTTGGCCGGAAGCGGCCTGTCCACTCTTGAAGACGTAAATCCAGTGCTGCCCTCCGAGGTATTGCCGGCTGGTCGAGGGGTTCCAAATCATGTCCTTGCCGTTGTCGGCACTGAGCCAAGAGTCCTCGCCAAAGGCCATGTTGAGGCGCTCACCCGTGGTGAGGTCGATGGCGTACCCGGGGAACCATCCCATGCCGATGTTGCTGGTCAGGTTGGCATCTTGGGCGTTGCCTCCTTGTCCTGCGGCTTTGCCGTACTTGTCGACGGAGGGGTGGCGACGAAGGTTCATCTTCTCGAAGTTGCCGCCTTCACCGGTGAGGTTTTGGGCCAAATCCGAGTTGGGCTGCATCTCCAACACCGGGCAACGCGTCCACTTGCTGCGGTCGCTGGTGAAGACCACGTCGACGCTGGTGGTGGACTCCGGGGTGTTCCACTGCTGCAAGCGCACCAAGTCGCCACGCGTGGGAGCGTACAGGGGCTCAAAGTCGTAGATGTCACCGGTGGTGGGATCTTCCACATCGGCCTCGGTGTAGGCCACCACGCAGTACGGCGCCCAGGTGCCTCCGAGGAAGCTCTCGTAGACCTCCTCCTCGTCCATCAAGTCGTTGTAGACAAGCTCAAAGGGAGAGCTGTCATCACCGGCTTGGCTGCCCGCACGAATCCAGTTGTCATCGGTGAAGCCCTCCCCATCGGGGATGCCCAGCAACCATGGCTGCTGAGGGTTGGCAAAGGTGATGCTCGCGCCAAGCGGCGTGGCAATCTCTGCGTCCGAGGCATAGACCTGTTGGTGAATGGTCACACCCAAGCCCCACTCCAAAATCAATTGCTCGTTGAGAACATCGATGGTGCGGTCGCTGGTGACAATGGCCTTGGAAGAATCCGACGCCGTCATGGCCGAGTCGAGGGCCGTGAGGTTGGTCAATACCCATTCCACGTCCTCACCCTCGCCCAAGTTGCCCGCCTCACCCAGGACGCGAAGCTCAAAGTCCGCTTCAGGAACCGACAAAGGATCCACCACGCGAACGGACACCGGGCCCAT
>JAQCBJ010000120.1 GCA_027621555.1 Bacteroidota bacterium
TTTTTGGCCCCCCTCTCGGTCCGGAAAATCCCCATGGTCGGCGCGGAGACCTACCGCACCTTGCGCAACCTCGGCATCTCCACCATTCGGACATTGCAGGACATGCCGGTCGAGCTGATCGAACAGGTGCTGGGTAAGAACGGAGGTGCGATTTGGCGGAAGGCGCACGGCATCGACGACACGCCAGTTGTCGCCTACAGCGAACGCAAGTCGATTTCGACCGAACGCACCTTCGCCAAGGACACCACCGACGGCGACAAGCTGCACGCGATCATGCTGGCCATGGCAGAAAACCTGGCCTTTCAACTGCGGCGAGGCGACAAACTCACGGCCTGCGTCACCGTGAAAGTGCGCTACGCCGATTTCTCGACCAAAAGCATGCAGCGCCGCATCCCTTACACCGCTGCGGACCACCACCTCGTGCCCACAGCCAAGGACCTGCTCGAACAGCTGCTCGACAAGCGGGTGCGCGTCCGGCTCATCGGCGTGCGGTACAGCCACTTGGTGGGTGGTGGATGCCAAATCAACCTGTTCGACGACACCGAAGAGCGCGTCAAACTCTACCAAGCTTTGGACCGCATTCGCGTGCAATACGGCGACCGAAGTGTGGTGCGCGCTGCGGGTCTCGAAGCCCGAACCATCGGCCGATCCAACCCCTTCGACGGCGGCCCTCCTCCGCTCCTCGCCCACCGCCACCAATGACCGGCCCGCGACAACCTGCCAAGCCCCGGCCCGCAAGCCTTCGCGTCTCGCCAATCCCCCTGCCGCGATTCCAAACGCGGGCCTCTTCCCCTCTTTCGTTTTACCTTCCTCCAATCCCCTGACCCATGTGCGGCCGTTACGTTACCGTCTCCTCCATCCAAGTCGTTGAGCAGCGCTTCAACGTCAAAGCGCCCACTCCATGGGCACCCAACACCAACGTCAGCCACGGCGACCGCGCACCCGTGATTGCGGGCGACAGCCCGGGGGAAGTACAGCTCATGCAGTTTGGGTTCACACCGGGTTGGGCGAAGAAGCAATACTACATGATCAATGCGCGGGCGGAGGGCGACCGAAACGCTGTCAACGACCCCAGCTACACCGGGGCCATGGGCATCCTCGACAAACCGATGTTTCGGAAGGCGATTCGGTCGCAACGCTGCCTCGTCGTGGCCGACGCGTTCATCGAAGGGCCCGAGCGCGAGAAGCTGTCCAAGCCGTACGTCCTCTACCCCCGCGACGGGCAGCGTCCGTTCGCCCTGGCCGGGATTTGGGACCAGTGGTGCGACCCGTCATCGGGCGAACTCCTCCGCTCCTTCGCGATCCTGACCACCGTCTCGAACGCCCTGACCCAGGCCGTCGGGCACCACCGCGCGCCCGTCCTACTCGACCCCGACCGGGAACGCGAATGGCTCGACCCCGACACACCGCTCGGCGACGTCACTTCAATGCTCCGCCCCTGGGACGCCAAACGCTTCAACGCCTACCCCATCTCGCCCGCCATCCGCGACCCTCGGCGCAACAGTTCGGACTTGCTTCAGCCGGTGGGTCCGCGGATTTGGCCGGAATTCACCCACGAAATCCATTCGACCCTCACGGTGTTTGGGATGGGCGAATCACAGTCCCGAAGTCGTCGCGCCGCCGAAGCCTCCGACACGTCCCGGGGCGCCGCCACGCCTTCGGACCACGCCGCCGAACCACGCCAAGCCACGTGGGGATACCAGGGTTCGTTGTTCGACTGACAGCCACGCGACACCACCCGCACCCGCTCCGCCACCCGCCCCACCCGACGCTATCCAGCAGCTATCCAGCAGCTATCCAACCACAAGCCCACCAACCCTCACCACAACTCTCACCCCCCTTCACGCCCCATGTACCTGAACACCCACAGCCGATTCAGCCTGCGCTACGGCGTCCTGTCCGTCGACGACATCTTGTCTTGGGCGCAGGCGCATGGCGTGACGCGCATGGCGTTGACGGACGTGGGGACGACCTCGGCGAACTGGGATTTTGTGCGAAGGGCGAAGGGGTTTGGGGTAGCGCCCGTGCTGGGGATTGACGTGCGGAACGGGAACGCGCGGAGATTTGTGGCCCTGGCCCGCGACGCCACGGGGTACGCGGCCCTGTGCCGCTGGTTTTCCGACCTGAACTTGGCGGGCAATCCCTTCCCTGCACGCCTTCCCGAGAACGTCCGTGCCGCCGGCGTCGCCGCGATCTACCCCTGGGCCGCGTGGCGGGAGGCGCACGACCACAAGGCGCACGACCGCAAAGCGCACGACCGCAAAGCGCACGACCGCAAAGCGCACGACCCCAGCGCCGAGGCGCCCCTCGGCACCGACGAATGGGTGGGCGTGCAGGCCTGGGAGATTCCGGCCGTGCGCCTCGCGCGTGCCGACAGCGACCCCGTGCTGGAGCCGAGGCTCGTGGCGCTGGCGACGGCGACGTTCACCTGCAAACGCGATTGGAACACCCACCGGCTGTTGCGCGCCGTCGACCTCAACACACTCCTGAGCCGACTCGACGCCGCGGAGTGTGGCGACCCGCGGGATTGTTTCCGTCCACCCCTTGAACTGCGCGAAGCGTACGCCGAGATGCCACAACTGGTGGCGCGGGCCGAGGATCTCTTGAGCGGGTGTTCGATGGCCCTCCCCGAGCCGCCCAAAGGGCGCCTGCACAACAACCCGCACACGTACACGGAGAGCGAGGATGGAGACGAGGCGCTGGTGCGGGCGTTGTGCGCAGAGGGTTTGGCCTACCGCTATCCGGACCACGACGACGCGGTCCTGGAGCGGATGGAACACGAAATCGGGTTGATCCGCAAGCAGGGCTTTCTCGCGTATTTCCTCATCAACTGGGACATCACAAGCTACGCGCGCAGTCGAGGCTACTTCCACGTGGGGCGCGGCAGCGGGGCCAACAGCCTTGTCGCCTACCTGCTGCGCATCACCGACGTCGACCCGATCGAACTCGACCTCTATTTCGAGCGCTTCCTCAACCTCTACCGCGC
>JAQCBJ010000040.1 GCA_027621555.1 Bacteroidota bacterium
GTGCTCCACAGGGTTTGGTATGTGCCGTCGCCGTCGTACATCTCCGCTTGGCGCTGGGTGTTGAATTTGCGGTTGGGCCGGGGATCGTTCCCTACCCCTGCCACGTAGATCCAATTCCCTGCATTGCTCGCAGGATCGTAATCGAGCAGCATGTGCTCAAACCACGACGCGCCGAGACGCCAATCGATGCCGAGGTCGTGCACGAGGTAGGAGGCCACGTTTTGACGTCCCCGGTTGCTCATGAATCCCGTCCGAGCGAGCTCTTTCATGTTGGCATTCACAAACGCATCTCGCGTGCGCCCCTCCTTCCACGCTTCAAACGCCGGACGTTGTGTGCCTCGGTTGGCGCTGTCCGGTTTGAGGGCCTTCCGGTGGAAGATGCGGCTCCCGTATTTCATCGCCACAAAACGGAAGTAATCGCGCCAAATCAATTCAAACACCAACCAGTATGTGCTGTCGTTGGCCTCAACGCTGTCTTCAAAGCGGTACACCTCGCTGGCGATGCGACGCGGGCTGATGCATCCGTGGGCGAGCCACGGGCTGAACTTACTGCTGTAATCGGCCCCGACCAGGCCGTTCCTCGTCTTCTTGTACGCTGCGAGTCGCTTGGTGTCCCAGAAGTAATGCTTGAGTCTCGCCCTGGCTTCGCTCGCGCCGCCCTTGAATGGCAACACGCTCCGGCTGTCGACCGGCGGCATGGTCTGCCCTGTACTCGCGAGGAATTCGTCGAGGTCAGGAACCTTGTCGGACGTGAGGCCTTCGGGAGTGGTCAGGCGCGTTGGGGCGGGGATGCACTCGCGGACCTCGCTGAGCTTCTCCACTTTTTTGCGGAATTGGGTAAAAATGTCCGGCAAAGCCTCCAGGTCCATGGGCAAGTCGTCGGGATGGTAAAGCGTGTGGCCTTCGATCCACGAACACTGCCCGCCTTGGGCGCGGGCCGCCTGCTCGACAGCAGCCTCAATCTCCAGTTCTTCTGGAGTGTGCTCCGCTTGCGCGGTGAGTTGGGTGCAGGCATGCTGCTTCATGAGTGCGGGCAGAATGTCTTCCGGCTTGCCTCGACGAATCAAGAGAGCTCCGCCCCTTTCCTCTAGGGCCGCCTTGAGGTCCGCGATGCTCTCCAGGAGAAAGCGGGTGCGAAAAGGCCCCGTCTTGACATGACCCCAACGGTCCACGGCCCAAAACCGATCGTCCAGCACCACCACGGGCACCGTTTCGTCGCTGCGCAGCGCTTCGGTCAACGCCGGATTGTCGTCCAGGCGGAGGTCGTTTCGAAACCAGTGAAGGGTACGTGTGGGCGTCATGTTAGAGGGATTCGAGGTTGGCCAGCACCGCATCGCCCCGGTCGAGCAAGGATTGTTGCTGAGGAGCGGGCATCTTGTCCCACGTCCGGTACACCATGCCGATGCGCGGGTTGCGCTCGAGGAGGTCCCGGTTTCGGGCGTGGAAATGCCAATACAGGCTGTTGAAGGGGCACGCGTCGTCCTCCGTTTTGCCCTGGCGGTTGTAGGAGCAGGCCGTGCAATGCGGCCCCATTTTGTGCATGTAGTTGGCCGACGAGACGTACGGCTTGCTGCCCACGATGCCTCCGTCGGCGAACTGGCTCATGCCGCGCGTGTTGGTGATCTCAACCCATTCAAGGGCATCAATGTACACGCCCAAATACCAGTCGTCCACCTCGTCCGGATCGATGCCGGCCAACAAGGCGAAATTGCCCGTGACCATGAGGCGCTGGATGTGGTGCGCGTAAGCGTGGTCGAGGGTTTGGGTGATGGCGTGTTGCAGGCACCGCATGCCCGTCTTCCCGGTCCAAAACCACGAGGGCAGTTTCCGGTCGTGCTGGAAAAAATTGAGGGTGGCGTACTCCGGCATCTTGGCCCAGTAAATGCCGCGCATGTACTCGCGCCAGCCGAGGATTTGGCGAATGAAGCCTTCGACTTGCTCGATGCTCGCATGCTGCGGGGTCTCGCGCCACTTGCGTTCCACCGCCTCAATGACTTCGCGCGGGCTGAGGATCTTGGCGTTCATCGCGAAGCTCAGTCGGCTGTGGTAGACCGTCCAGCTGTCTTCCGTGAGGGCGTCTTGAAAATCCCCAAACCGCGGAAGCAACTCCTCGACGAACAGATCCAGAAGCTCCAGACTCTCGGCCCGGGTGACGGGCCACCCGAACCGCGTGGCGTCGACGCGGCCGACCGTCTCGACTCCCGCACTGCGAATGGAATCGAAGAGCGCACAGACGTCCCGTTCCCACAAGCGAGGTGCCGGAGGAACGTGACCCTTGGGGAGTTTTTTCCGGTTGTTGGCGTCGTAATTCCAGGTCCCGCCCTCGGGCTGTCCGGCCGAGTCCATCAACACGTCGTGCTGCTTTCTCATCTTCCGGTAGAAGGACTCCATGAGGTACTGTTTCTTGCCCTGGAAATGGTCCGCGAGGTCCGTCCGTGAGGTCAAAAAATGCTCCGTGTCATCCAAATGCACTTCGACCCCGAGCTCGGTGGGCCAGGACCTGGCCGCTTTCTGAAACAGCTGATCGAGGCGCCACTCGTCGGGCAGTTGAAACCGAACTTCGGACGCACCGCAAGCGGTGACGATGTCACGAAGGACGTCGAGCATGGGGCGAGCAGCGTCTGGGCCGTCGATGGGTAGGTAGTGCAGGCGGTGACCGTCGGCGATGCGCTCCTTGGCGAAGCTGCGCATCGCCAGGAAGAAGGCGAGGACTTTTTGGACGTGGTGCCGGGCGTAGTCAGTCTCCTGACGACACTCCATCATCACCGTCAGAACGTCGGAATCAGGCGACTCCCACCACGAATGGGCGGCGTTGAGCTGGTCGCCCAGCACAAGGCGAATCCCACGGGCAGGCTGAAGATGGGGTGTGGCGGGGGCGTCCATGGTATGCATGAAACACCCCGAGGCGCATCATGTTTCCTTCGTGGCCGAGGAGCGATTTCGGCGGCAGCGTTCGCTGCAGTGTTTGACGTTCTCCCAATCGCGCTCCCACTTTTTGCGCCATGCAAACGGCCGTCCGCAGGTCACGCAGGTCTTCTCGGGAAGGTGGGGCTTTTTGTGGGCCACGAGGAGAATGGGGAGTCGATGGGTGGATCGGCGCCGTCAGTGCGTGTATTTGCCTGGCATCCAAAGCTTGGACCACCCCAAAGCCACGTAGGAATCGCCGGAGCCGTCGGTCCAACCTGCGCTCACGTCGAATTGGCTCAGGGGGTCCGGACGCCACGCAAGGCCAGCGTCGCCTTGCAATCCTCCGCCGGCGCCGAACGCTTCGACGTAGGCGTAGAGGGTTTCTGATACGTTGTAGCCGAGGGCGAGGGTGTACTCCACTTCTCCCACGGCGGCCTGATCTGCTGTGGCCCACTCCCACGCCATGCCGACGTTGGTGCCGAGGCTGAATCGAGAGCCCAGGGGTTTGGCCCAATTCACACGGACTTGTCCACCGTCGTTCGCACCGGGGCGAAGGCGGTAGTGAGCGAGCACACACATCTGCGAGTTGCGGTTGTTCCAACCGGCCACCTTGGCGCCCACGTCCCACGCCGAGGTCGTCGTCCAAGGCTCCTCCATGTCGATGAAGTTGAGTTGCTCTTGGTCGCGCTGCCCCACCAAACGCAGCTCGAACCGTTCGTGCAAGCCGTAACGGAGCAGCGCAGTCGGCAAGGTGTAGCCCGTGGTCGACGCGTCGCCCGACGTCCATCCGGCCACACCAGCTTCAAGCTGGATGCCGCCGACGGGTACGAGGGTGGCCGCCTCCGTTTGGTCGGGGCGGTCGGTTTCGATGGTTTGGGACAACGCAGGCAAGGCCCATGAGAAACCCAGGGCCCAAAACAGAAGGCAACGCTTCATGACTTGGCGGTTTGCAACTGACGCAACTCGGCCCACGACTTCGGCACGGGCGTGGCCGTCACCCGCGTGGGGACGTCGGCGTCGGTGAGGAATTTCAAGACGAGGTCATTGAACAGCTCGGGGGCTTCGATGCTGCAGACGTGGCCGCAGTTTTCAATGACGCTGAGGCGCATGTTGCGCTGGATTTGGGTGAACCGCTCGGCCGCCCGGAAAAAGATGTGGTCCTGGTCGCCCATGACCACGAGGCCTTTTTTCGCCACGGGACGCTGGACGTACTCCTTGACCAAGCTGAAAAATGGCTTGTACAGTTCCACCCACTTCAGGTACTCGCGGTGGGTCAAGCGCTTGCTTTGGCGGCGGAAAATCCAACGGCTCAAGCGGTGGTTCCGGCGCGGCAACACAATGAGCGAAAACAGCCAGTACATCGCGCGGTAAGGCAGCACGTAGTTGAGCACCTTGGCGCTGTGCACAAAAAGGTGCATCAGCCAGCTTCCGTCAAAAATGGCGCCGGCCATGACCATGCGGTCGATGAGTTCGGGGCGCTCGATGTCGATTTTTTGGAGGATGACGCTGCCGATGCTCAAACTCACAAAGTGTGCCTTTTCGATGCCCAAATGGTCCACCACCCTCAGGATGTCTTCCGCCACAATGTCAAAATCGTACGCAGGAAACTCGGGCAAAATGTCCTTGCTGAACCCGTGGTCCCGCAGGTCCAACAGGAGCAGTCGGTAATGCGGGGCGAACGCTTCGATTTGGAATTTCCACGTCTTGATGGACCCGCCAGCCCCGTGGATGAGGACCATCCACGGTGCGTCGGGGTTCTCTCCGATCACCTCGTAGTGAAGCAACGTAGCTGAGTCGTACGCGGTTGACATCGGTTCAAAGTTCGCGCATTCTGCCTTTCGTTTGCGCAGGTCCCGTTTAAACCAAACCACATGCACCCCTCGCCCCGCCATCAGACGTCGTCCCAGCCGGTCAACACGTCGTGCAAGATCTCCACGGGTCGGTCCGGTTTGGCATAGGAAAAGCGACCCAAATGGGTCGTCGAATGGTAACCGTCCAGGCCACTGACCGTGGCCGACCCAGCCGCGCCCAAATCCACATAACCGTCCTGCGCCACCGCCGTCGCATCCACCTCCACCCACCGCACGTCCAACACCATGAAGTGGCACGCGTTGGGAAGGATGATGTCCTCCGCCAACGTCAACCCCATCCGGACGCGAGACTCTTCCACGGCAGGCGCCTTCCAAGCCCCTTCCACTCCGCAAGGTGTTAGACCCACCGCCGTGAATTCAGACACTTCTTCCGGATACCGCGCACTGCATTGGTGGGCTTGGGCCACCCAATGCACCCCGATGTGATTGAAGGTGCACTGACCAGTCGCCTTGAGGTTCTTATACGTGTGGGCGTCCGCTCCTGGTGGGCGGAGCACCATGCCCATTTGGGCTGGACTGGATCCGAGATGCACCACCGAGCTCACCACACTCAAATTGTGAACGCCTTGCACATCCGACGTCCCCACAAGCGTTGCGCTCTTGAAGCCGCTCAGGCTGTTCACTGCACGCGCCCGTTTTCGAGACGACCAGTCGTCAAGCTCGGCGATCGTCCACCGCACCATGTCCAACGTCTCACTCATCGCACCGAACCCATTCCAGCATCCACGTGCAAAACCTGCCCCGTGATGCCCGCCGCATGCTCCGACACCAGATAGGCCGCCGCGGACGCCACTTCATCGGCCGAGAGCACCATCTTTAGCGGGTGACGTTCCGCCGAGGCCTCTCGCTTGGCGTCGCTGCCCAGCAACGTCGCCGCCAAGCTCGTGTCCGTCAAGCTCGGCGCCACGGCGTTGACCCGAATGTCGGGGGCCCACTCCGCGGCCAACGTCCGCACCAAGCCTTCCACGGCGCCCTTCGACGCCGCGATGCTCGCGTGAAACGCCATGCCGGTCTGCACAGCGACGGTGCTGAAGAGCACCACCCCAGGCTTGGCGCCTTCCGTAGCGGCGGCTTTGAGCAGGGCGTGATTGGCTTGCAGCGTCTGCACCGCCCCAAGGACGTTGATCCGGAAGTCCTCCTCAAACTGCTCGGCCTTCAATCCCCGGAGCGGCTTGAGTTTGATGGTTCCAGGGCAATACACCAAGCCGTCCAGCCGGTCCGCAAATGCCGAGACGTCGCACGGGTGCGCCACCGCATCAAACACCAGGCTCTGGTAGTTTGGGTGCTCCCCGCCTTCGCGTTGCACGCCGGTCCGGGAAACCCCAATAACGCGCACGCCTTGGCCCAACAACTGCTCGCGGAGCGCGGCGCCAATGCCGCGGCTGTCCCCCACAATCGCCACCGTCCTCATGACTGTCCCGATTGCAGGGCCATCAGTTTTGCCTCCACCTCGGCAGCCTGAGCCACCAGAGCGTCTGACTTGGCACGGTCCACCGTGCTCATCTTGTGGGCGCGGGCCAACAGGTCCGCATGCTCCTTCCGGAGTTTCTCCACCGGGTCTTTCTTGAAGAGTCCAAACATGCCCACACAACACCCCAACCGGGCGCCGTGTTCGGCCCTTCCTCCGCGAGATTACGCCAGGTCCGCGAGCTTCTCCTCGAGCACGGCGATCTTGGCCAACGCGTCGGCCTCCTTCTTGCGCTCGTTCTCGACCACTTGCTCCGGAGCTCCGCTCACAAACTTCTCGTTGGAGAGTTTGCCACGCACGCTGTGCAAGAAGCCTTGCTGGTACTCGAGGTCCTTCTGGACTTTGGCGCGCTCGGCGTCGATGTCGAAGCCTTCGCCAAACGGCACCGAGAACCGGTGCGTGCCCTGCACAAACCCAAACGCCCCCTTCACCTTTTCCGTCACGTGCTCAATGCCGCTCACGTTGGTGAGGTGCGCAATCCACGGCTCGAGGTGCGCGGGGTAGCCGTCTCCCGGCTGCACCTTCAACTCCAGCTTCTCTTTGTTGGGGATGCCGTTGTCGTTGCGGATGTTTCGGATGGCGGTGACCACTTCTTTGGCCATTTCGATGTCGGCCAAAATGCCCTTGTCGTACGCTGCGCGCTCCGGCCAAGCCGCCACGCACAAGTCGTCCTCGTGCCCGCCGCGCTCGCTCGTCCAATGCCACACTTCCTCGGTGAGGAAAGGCATGAACGGGTGCAACAACTTGAGCATGCGCTCAAACACCTCGAGCGTCGCACGCTTCGTCGCCCCGTCTATCGGCTCGCCGAACGGCGGCTTGATCGACTCGAGGTACCAGCTGCAGTACTCCTCCCACACCAAACGGTAGGTCGTCATGAGCGCCTCACTCAATCGGAAGCTCGCGAAGGCCGCGTCCAACTCTTCCATGGCCTGCTGGCTTCGGGCTTCCATCCACGCCACGGCCGTGGCCGCCGCTTCCGGTTGGGCCTTCGCCTCGTCGACCTCCCACCCCTGCACGAGGCGGAACGCGTTCCAAATCTTGTTGGCGAAGTTTCGGCCTTGCTCGCAAAGCTTGTCGTCGAACGGCAAGTCGTTGCCCGCAGGGGACGTCAGCAGCATGCCGACGCGCACCCCGTCCGCCCCGTACTGCTTCATCAGCTCGATCGGATCGGGGCTGTTCCCGAGGCTCTTGGACATCTTGCGCCCCTTCTTGTCCCGCACAATGCCCGTGTAGTACACGTTCTTGAACGGTGCTTCGCCCCGGTAGTGGTAGCCGCTGATGATCATGCGGGCCACCCAAAAGAACATGATTTCAGGCGCGGTCACGAGGTCGTTCGTGGGGTAATAGTACGCTACTTCGTCCTCCTTGTGCAGGCCGTCAAACACCTGAATCGGCCAAATCCACGAGCTGAACCACGTGTCCATGACGTCCTCGTCCTGGCGCAAGTCGTCCATCGTCAACCCGGCGTTTCCAGTCTTGGCGCGCGCTTGCTCCAAGGCTTCCGCCTCGGTCCGCGCCACCACGTAATCCTCTTCGCCTTCCCCAAAGAACCACGCCGGAATCTGATGCCCCCACCAAAGCTGGCGGCTGATGCACCAGTCCTTGACGTTTTCCATCCAGTGGCGGTAGCTGTTCTTGAATTTGGGCGGGTGGAACTGCACAGTGTCGTTTATGACCGCCTCCAACGCAGGCTTCGACAACTCTTCCATCGCCAAGAACCACTGCAAGGACAAGCGTGGCTCGATCACCGCGTTGGTGCGTTCGCTGCGCCCCACTTTGTTGGTGTAGTCCTCCACCTTCACCAGGTTGCCCAAACGATCGAGCTCCTCCGGGAATTTCTTCCGGCATTCAAACCGGTCCATCCCTTCGTACGCTCCTGCCTCGGCAGACATCGTCCCGTCCGCATTGATGGTATCAATGGTCTCCAGGCCGTGTTTTTGGCCGAGCTCGTAGTCGTTGATGTCGTGGGCGGGGGTCACCTTCAAGCAACCCGTCCCAAACTCCAAGTCGATGTAATCGTCCGCAATCACGGGCACCTCCCGGTTCACCACGGGCACGATGGCCTTCTTCCCGACCAAGTCCTTGTACCGCTCGTCGTCAGGGTGCACGCAAATCGCCGTGTCGCCCATGATGGTCTCGGGACGTGTCGTCGCCACCGTGATCCAACGGTCCTCCTCTCCCACAATCGCGTAACGGACGTAGTAAAGCTTGCCGTGCTCTTCCGTATGCATGACCTCTTCGTCACTGAGCGCCGTCAAGGCGACGGGATCCCAGTTGACCATGCGCACCCCACGGTAGATCAACCCCTTCTCGTGGAACTCCACAAACGTATCGATGACGCCTTTGTAGTAGCCCTCGTCCATGGTGAAGCGCGTGCGGTTCCAATCGCAGCTCGCCCCGAGTTTCTTGAGCTGCTCGAGAATGATGCCTCCATGCTCATGCGTCCACTCCCACGCGTGTTCGAGGAATTCGTCGCGCGACAAGTCTGACTTCTTGATGCCCTTGTCGCGAAGGCGATGCACCACCTTGGCTTCAGTCGCAATGGAAGCGTGGTCCGTTCCCGGAACCCAGCACGCGTTTTTTCCCTGCATCCGCGCGCGACGCACCAAGACGTCCTGGATGGTGTTGTTGAGCATGTGCCCCATGTGCAGCACGCCCGTCACGTTTGGCGGCGGGATGACCACGGTGTATGGCTCGCGGTCGTCGGGAACCGAATGGAAGTGTCCTGCCTCCAACCAATGGGCGTACCATTTGTCTTCGGTCAAAGAGGGGTCGTACTGCGCTGGAATGTTCATGGTGGCGTCGTCCGAATTGGCGTTGGGGCACAAAAATACCCGCATTCAAACAACAAAGCCACCCCGAAGGATGGCTTTGCAAGAATTCGTTTCAGGCTTCGCTTACTGCTTGCCCGTCGTCGGTGCACCTGCGGCAGGCTGCTTCACAGGAACCCCTCCGCTGTTGCCGAGGTCCGAAGCTTCCACCTTACCCTTGATGCGAATCACCTTCGTCGGCTCGTTGGAAGCGTTCGAAGTGATGGTCACGGACTTGTTGATGGGGCCAATGCGCTTGGTGTCGTACTTGACCGTGATGGCTGACGTTGCACCAGGGGCGATCGGAGCCTTCTCGCACTGAGGAACCGTGCATCCACAAGAGCCCTTGCAACGAGAGATGATCAACGGCTCTGTGCCGCTGTTGGTGACGGTGAATTCGCACGTGCCGTTGGCACCTTGTTGAATCGTGCCGTAGTCGTGAACGTCTTTGTCCAGGGTGATGGAAGGACCCGTGACCACTTCTTGAGCCATGCTCAAGGAAACGATGCCCAGCATCAAGGCACATGCTGCAAAAAACTGCTTCATAACGATTGTGTTGTTCTGTTGTTTGGAGGTTGAAGATAACAAAGAATGAATTCCAAACCGGCAACCGAAGTCACGCCTTGAGAAATCCTTCACATCTCTTCAAACCTCGTGCCAAAACAAATTGGGGCACTGACAACGAAAAAAAGGGCCGCCCGAAGGCGACCCTTTTGAATGTCATGTTGACGAACGATCAGTTCGTGCACGTGCCGCCGAAGAAGGTCAAGAAGCCGAGCAAGTCAGCCGTGGCCACCGCTCCGTCGCCGTCCAAGTCACCTGGGCAGTCGTTTCCGCCCGTGCCGTCAAACGTGCAAGACCCGTCGTCGGTGTTGGCAATGGGGTTGTAGTTGGTTGCGTTGTCGTACAAGCATCCCTCCACAACGAAGTTGCCGCACGTGCCATCTTCGATGGTCGCGTAGGGATCGAATTCCACGTACTGTGGATCCGTGCAACCCGAGCAAGAGCTGTTGTCACCGCCGCACACGCCGCAATCGTCGTTCGTCGCGCAAGAACCGTCGTCGTCGGTAGCTGCAGCGTCGTAGTTGCACGCCGTTGGATCGGTGCAGCCGTCGTAGCCGCACGCCAGGCTCAAGTGACAAGGGTCCGTGAAGTTGTTGGCTGCGGGATCACCGCATCCGATGGTGAAATTCGTCAAAGGCGCCGCCCAGAGGTATTGGCCGTCTCCATTCACAGGGATGGGAGACTGCCAGAACTGGCCGTTGCCCACCATGGGGATGACGTTGCCGAGAGCAGCAACCGTAATGTTGTCGCCGCAGATGCCAAACGACACCGTCGCTGCCAATGCCGCCAATTCACCGAGCAACCCCGTGGGGTCTGAAATGCCCGCCATGGTCAACGGCGCTGAACCGTCTCCCACGATGACACCGTTGATGCTCACGTTAGGGTTCACACCACCAGAGGCTTCACAAGGACCAGCGAAGGCCTCGAAAGGTGTTCCAGTCAGCGTCAAGCCGACCAACCACACTTCGGTCGCACCCGTCGGGATGGTCGTCGTTTCGAGGTAATCGCAAGAGCCGTCGTCAGACTGAGCCGTGTTGTCGTAGTTGCAAGCCATGGGGTCGGTGCAACCGGGGGCAATCGCCACTCCGTCGCAGTCAAAACCAGCCGCGGGGTACGTGCAAGAGCCGTCGTCTGACGTCGCAAGCGCGTTGTAGTTGCAAGCCTCAGAGTCCGTGCAACCAGGTCCCTGAGACGCCAAACCAAGAAGGGCAGCCATACGAGGGGCAGCGTAGCCCACGATCGTGTCGCAGTATGCGCGGCCTTCGAGTGGTCCCATGTTGGGGTTCAACGTCAGCTGCGTTTGGGCGATGGTCGTTCCGTTGGCAGCGTCCACCAATTGAGTCGTAGCAACATCCCACCACTGCCAAGGAGCGCCGTCGTAAGGCTGGGTTGGGACACCGTTCACGTTGTCGTTCTTCACGGGGTAGAGACCGTCCCATCCCATGTTGCCGTTGGCCGTGGCCTGAGCAGAGAACACATCAGACAAGCCGAGTGACTGGAATGAGGCGTTGTTGTTGGGGGCCATTTGGCCGTTGATTTCCGCGTGGATGTCGTAAGCACCGCTTACTTCCACCACATTTTCGTTGGTGGTTGGGACCACGAGTACGCCCGTGGTATAAGGGGCAAACTGGTCCGCTGGAGACTGGAAGCTGATCATGGCAGGATCGCCTGCATCCAACCAGTTCAAATCACCCAAGGCACCGCCGAGGTTCACTTGGAAGGAAACGTCGCTGCTGTAACCCACGTGGTTGGCCACGCAAAGCTGAACAGGATCAGCCACTCCAAAGGCGCTGCCAGGAGCGTAACCGTCCGAAGTTGCTTCAGGGTCACCGTTCACAGCTTCAATCACCATGGGAATGAACGAACCGTCTCCTGGATCGTACCAGAACTTGGCAATGGGCGCACCCATGTCGTCCAAGATGATGTCGTTGTAATCGCTGATGGTGGATGCAGCGTAGCTGACGTAGCCACCCGTTCCTTCACCCATGTAACCGATCATGTTGGGATCGATGCCGTAAGGGTCGCCCATCGTGGCTTCAGACATGCGGAAGTAACGGACCGCCGTACGAGCGTCTTGCACGCCGCGGTAAGCCGCGTTGATGAGCTGGAACGTGCGCTCAGACTGAGTCGCTGCAAGCGGGTTCCAACCCAAACGGTAGTCGATCGAAGCCACAACGTAGCCCATCTTGGCATAGCGTGAGCACAGCTCCACTGCAACAGAGTCGTTCTTCGCCCCCACAGCGCTTCCGTTCAAGTACTGAGGGAGGAAGTTCCCTGTGTGGATGTAAATCAAAAGCGGGCGGTCCACTTCCGTGTCTCCAACTGGTTCGTAGATGTCACACAACAAAGGCGCATTCGCGGGGAGTGCGCCTTGAAGCAAGGGGAGAACTGTCACGTTGGAACCGTAAGCCACGTTCGCGGTCACGTTCACATCCGAGAAGACCTCGTTGATGTAGCGCACCTGGGCATCCATTTGGCTGAAAGCCAAGAGACTCAGGGCAAGAGTGAGAAACTTTTTCATGAGGATAAATAGTTTGCGGAAAGATAGGCAAAACGAAGTCAAATGGTGTATCAATCACACCATTTTGCAGACAAACACCCTCTAGGTGTCGACAAACCCTCAAGACAACATCCACTTCAGTCCACGTCCAACGAAACGCTGAAGTAGGCCAATCGGCCCACCGTCGGACCACCGTACGTCTCGATGTGTTCGTTCTTCAGGACGTTGCTCGCGCCAACTTTGAAGGTGAAGTCCGTGCCGTGGGGCTTCATGTTGACTTGGCAATCGAGAAGGTCAAACCCAGGCACAAATCCCGTGAACTGAGGCGAGCCCTCGAACACAAACCCTTCCACCCAACGGTAATTGCAGCTCATGCCCCAGACGTCTTTGTTCTTGTCCACCAATCCACGGGCCGTCAAACCCACGTTGAATTTGTGCTCAGGAGTATTGAACGCTGGGATGATGGGGTCGTCCTCGTTGGTTTTGACCAATTTGTTCCAACTGTAGTTGCCATTCACAGTCCATTTGTCGTCCAAGAAGTAATTGAAGCCAAGGGAGGCGCCTTGGGTTTGGACTTGGTTGAGGCTGTTGGCGGCATAGCGGTACACGTCCACACCCGTGATGAAATCCGGGAAAGAAGGGTTTTGGAAAAGCACATCCAGGCCGAGGTTGTATCCGATGAAATCCGTGTACCAACTGAAGTAATAGTTGGCGTCGAGGTAGAGCTTTTCGCCAAGGGTCGTGCGGTATCCCGCCTCCAACGTCCGAACCTGCTCCGGCTGAAGTGGCGCGATGTCGAAATACACGAGCGTGTCAAGATTGAAGCCGATGTTGGAGCCCGAGGAACTGTTTCGGTAGTCAATGAAACTTTGGACCGTCACCAGATCCTGCGCTCCGTTCAGGTTGCCCACCAGCGTCGCAGGACCGACGTCGAGGAACAAGTATTGGTCCGCGAGTGTGGGGTTTCGCAGGGCTGAACTGAAGCTCAACCGCACAAAGTCTGTGGGCGACGGCGTCCAAACAAGCGATGCCGCAGGAGAAACCACCAGGCGGAAGTTTTGGTTTTTGTCCGCGCGCACCGTGGCTGTGGCAATCAGCTTGTCCTCCAAGAAATGGCGTTTGATGCCCGTGTACAGACCCAACTCCTGGTTGGTGATGACCCGACCGTTGGTGTCGCTGAAAATCGTGCCATCTGAATCCGGAGTGTAACGTCGTGCGTTGGCGCCGAGGCGGATTTCGTCGGCCCACCAAGGTTTGAAGATTTTTTCGCCGTGCACGTGCACGAGTGAACTCTCGTCAAAAAACCTCGTCCCCCCTTCCCCTTCGTTGTTCTTCCTGGAGACCAAACTGTTGAAGAGCTGGTCAAATTCTGGCGTACCTGGAGCCGCAAAACCAATGGGATCGGATGCCACGTCGGCGAGGTCCGCATACCCGTTGTTGGTCCAATTCTCAACCTGTCCGTGCCACTGGTGCAGGTTGTTGGCGTTGTCCGCGTACCACTGCTCTTCCGACCCTTCAGGGAATCCTGCCACAGGAATGAGGGTGTAGACATCCGGAGGCGCAATCCAAAGCGTGTCGTACCTGACGATTTCCAATTGCGGGTACGTGGCATTGACTTGGGGAGCAATGCTGTCAATCCAATAGGCGTAATACACCTTCGACCAATTGTAATCGCTTCGCAGGCTGTCTTGCATCTTCAACGCCGTCGCGTACGGGTCGTAGCTGTTGCCTGCATCCTCGCTCGTGCGGTAGGCGCGAATGAACCAATCCCCTTTTTTGCGCAATTCCACCTTGTGCTGGTAGAATTCGATGTCCCGGAGGCTGAAGCGGTTGTCGCCTTGGTACACCGTCGTGCCTCGACCCATGTTGAACCCGTAAATCAGCTCAGGGCTCTCGTAGGTCTTGTCTGGCTGCAGGCGCCAGTGTCCGCTCAAACTCACCTTCAGGTTGTCGGTGTTGTAATCCACGAGGTCTGCCTCTTTGTATCCCGTTCGGAAGAGCGTGCCCAAACCACGAGCGTTCACGCTGTTGTCCCCCCCGTAGTCCAACGGTGAACTGAATTCGTCGCCGTAGATGTTGACCGCGTCGAAGCGGCCTGGGTTCGAGGCGTCCACCAAGGAGCCGTCCACCGGGTTGTAGTTGGTTGCTTCCCAGTCGTAGGCCGAGAACGCAAAGGCGTTGATTTTGTAAGCGAAGTAGGCATCGCCGTCCTCGTTTTCAAGGACGTCCGCCCAACGGAAGCCCATCTCGCGCAAGTTCCGCTCCCCCATGCGCCGCGACGCGCTGAAGCCTGTGAACACGAAGGGGTCCTTCGTCTCCATGTTGATGACGCCGTTGAAGGCGCCTGGCCCGAAGTAAGCCGAGCTCGCGCCGGCCACAATCTCCACCGACTTCACGTCCAGGTCGGGCGCGCCGAGGAAGTTCCCGAGCGAGAAGTTCAACCCGGGGCTTTGGTTGTCCACCCCGTCGATGAGCTGCAGCGAACGAACAGGCGACGTGCTGTTGAAGCCGCGTGTGTTGACAATTTTGAATCCGAGCGACGCGGAGGTCAGATCCACTCCCTTCAAATTTCCGAGCCCTTCGTAAAAACTTCCCGTGGGCGCCTCCTTGATGGCCAAAGCATCCATGGTCTCCACCGTCAGGGGCGCTTGCTTTTGCTTTTCGCTGATGCGCTCCCCGACCACTTCGGCTTCTTCAATGAGCACTTGGTCAGGCATGAGCTTGACCTCGATGCGCTGGTTGGCCTTGGTGACGGGCACTTGCTTGAGGCTGTAACCGATGAAGCTGACGTTGAGCGTCACGGGGAACGAGGCCACGTTGATGCTGAAGCGGCCGTCGAAGTCGGTCATGACCCCCTGGGTGGTGCCGTCGACTGTGACGCTGGCCGAGAACATCGGCTCGCCCGTTTCGCCGTCTTTGACAAAGCCTACGACGGTGTTTTGGGCCCACGTCGCGGCCGAAGAAACCAGCAAACACGCCAGAGCGAAACCCCGAATCAGGGTGCGAATGGCTTGGGGAAGAGCAACAGGTGTGCGCATAGGGGGCAGGTTTGGTTCCGCAAGATGCAGAATCTCGTTGCATCTCCCGCGCTCAAGCCGCAGAACGTTGTCCACGGGACACGAACAAAACTGGCTTTGAAGCGTCTTCAGGCGTCTTCAGGCTGGGCGACGATTTCCCATGCTTCAGGCGCGTCGAGGGCGATGTCAATGCTCATGCCTGGGCGCAGTTTGCGCCGCCTGCGGCTTTCTTCCTCCCCGTCCACGCGAATGAAGCCTTCGTCCACGAGCATTTTGGCCTCCCCTCCCGTGGCGGCGATTCCCGTCGCCTTGAGGAATTGAAGCAAGTCGATGTACTCCGTATGAATGGGAAACGTGGACCGCGCCATCACCGCAACGAAGGGTATGCGGAGGGATCCACCTCGCGCATGAGGTTGTAGGCCGCCTCCACGATGTCCTCGACGCTCGGCTTCGAGAAGTAATCACCGTCGCTGCCGTACGCCGGGAGGTGCGGCTTGGCGGTCAACGTCTTGGCCTGTCCGTCAAGGTGACGCCACGCGCCTTGGCGGTTGAGGACGTCATCGAGGAGGTACGCCGAGGCTCCGCCTGAAACGTCTTCATCCACAACGAGCAAACGGTTGGTCTTCTCCACCGACTTGGAAACGGCACCGTCCAGGTCGAACGGCAGCAACGTCTGAGCGTCGATGAGCTCCACTTCAATGCCCATGTCCGAGAGGCGGTTGCACGCTTCGAGGGCGAGGTGAAGCGTGGATCCGTACGTCAAAAGCGTGAGGTCGTCGCCTTCGCGAAGCGTTTCTGTCACGCCGAGTGGAACCGTGAATTCGCCTACGTTCGAAGGCATCGGCTCTTTCTTGCGGTAGCCGTTCAGGCACTCAACGACGAGGGCTGGCTCTTCCCCAGCCAGGAGCGTGTTGTACATCCCAGCGGCTTGCGTCATGTTGCGCGGGACGCACACGTGCATGCCTCGGACCGAGTGGATGATGGCGCCCATGGGGGATCCGCTGTGCCAAATGCCTTCGAGGCGGTGGCCACGGGTGCGGACAATGAGGGGCGCTTTTTGTCCTCCTGCGGTGCGGTAACGCACCGTCGCGAGATCGTCGCGCATCAATTGCAGGGCGTAGTACAGGTAATCGAGGTACTGGATTTCTGCGATCGGGCGCAAGCCGCGCATCGCCATGCCAATGCCTTGGCCGAGGATGGTGCATTCGCGGATGCCCGTGTCGCTCACGCGCACCTCGCCAAACTTCTCCTGCATGCCCTCCATCACTTGGTTCACCCCTCCGATGCCGCCGGTGTCTTCCCCAAACGTCAAGACGCGGGGGTCGCGGCGGAACATCTCTTCGAAGTTGCGTTGCAGAATCAGGCGGCCGTCAAGCTGCTCGGAGTTGGCGTCGTAGGTGGGAGGCACCGCCGCGACGCGCAACGCGCTGTCGGCTTGGTCGCTGTACAACGTGCTGTTGTAACGCTGCTGGTTT
>JAQCBJ010000121.1 GCA_027621555.1 Bacteroidota bacterium
CTCGACGACGCCCATCCCACCACGGCCCCCTCCGCATCCAAGGTCAGCACATGAAACGCCGCTTCCAAATCCCCCGCATCGTGCGCCCGCACCAAGCACTGTACCCGCCCATCGGCACCAACGGCCACCGATTCCACCCACGTGTTGTTCCCCGGATCCACATTCAGCCGCACCATGCCGCCCTCCCCAAACGCCGCATCCAACGCGCCCTCCGCTGTAAACCGCACGACCATCACCTCGTAATGCAGGGCATTCGCATACGCCCCCGCCGCCACCACCGCCTCGCCGTCCCAATCCACCGCGTAAAACACGCCCCCGTCCTCGTGCCGATCCCCACTGAAAGGCCGCGCCTGATGAGGCAACGGCCCGCTCGCACTCAACGTGTCCACCAATGCCGGCCCGGCCACATCCACCGCGACTTTCCGCACGACCGCGCCCTCTTCATCCAACACCGCGAGCACCGGCAGCTCCCGGTGAATGCAGCACGGATCAAAGCTCATGCCCACCACAGCGACCGCGTCGCCACTCGTCCGCACACCGTGCAGGACGTTGTACGTGCTCAGGAAGCCCAGGTCCTGCTGGGGCAGCGCACAATCGCCCCACCCCTGAACCCGGCCTGTGGCGGTCGCTCCGGTGCTGTCCGACACCTCGAAGCGGGTGGTGGCGATGACCGCCCCATCGCCCCACGCATCGATGCCCGCTGCCGCGCCCGGTTCGCCCTCCAGCAGCGGCGCCCACGCATTCACGCCCTCCGCCACCTCCCAAACCCACGGCCGCCTCACCCCCGCCGAATCGTACACGTCCCAAACCGCCGCCCAGCCCGGTCCACACGCCGCGGCCTCGATGGGCTCTTCCCACCACCCCGGATTCCCCGTCAAATCGGGGGCATCTGCCGCCACCCACTGCGCCGCAACGGGTCCGCTCAACCCCAGCAAGGCCCAAACGAACGCCCGCACGTCAGTGCTGGATGGTGACCTTGCGGAAACCGCCGGTTGGCGTGCCGATGAGGTACAAGCCGTTGGGCCACGCCCCGCAATCGACCCCTCCTTTCGTGGTCACCGTCCCCACCAATCGGCCTTGTGCATCACGCACTTCGAGGGCGGCGGGCGCGTCGCCGAGCCAGTTGAGCCGTTCGTTCGCGGGGTTGGGGTAGCAGACCCAGGTGCTGGGCTTGCGTTCGGCGATGGCGTTGGTTCCGTTCCAGGTTTCGACGGGCTCGTCGATGGTGACTTGGGTGGAGGCGCCGCCGCTGCCGGGAGGTCCAGGCGCGGCGAAGTTGTCCTCGGCGACCACGCCGCGGTAGGAGGCGATGAAGTAGGGGT
The DNA here is from genome assembly GCA_027621555.1 of Bacteroidota bacterium. Taxonomy (GTDB): domain Bacteria; phylum Bacteroidota; class Bacteroidia; order Flavobacteriales_D; family Sanyastnellaceae; genus UBA11663. Next base: position 1,323 of record JAQCBJ010000121.1, read on the forward strand.
AGGCGGGGTTCCAATACGCGTCCACCGTGGCGTAGTACGCGTACGTGCCTGCGGGGTATTCCGGGGTGACCGTGAACCGGCCGTTGTGGACGTCAAGGTGGCCGCTGCCTCCCACGTATTCGTAGTCTTCCGCGTAGGCGCCCAAATCAGCGGCCACCGGTGCGGCTCCTGGGGGGATGGCGGGCGTGACGAGGGCGCCCACGTCGGGGCCCCATTGATTGGGCGGCAGTGCGGTGCCGTCTGCGAGGTCGTGCCGCTGGGTGATGTTGCGGAGCTGGTAGCTCGTTTCGATGCGCGTCAGGCCACCGGAGCCGTCGGAGTTCGCATAGCCGATGGGGCCGTAGATTGGATATCCGTCAAAGGCGAAGCCGAGGAGCGGACTGTGCACTTCGGGGTCGAGCGTGAACAGGCTTGGCGAGGCGGCTTCGCTGCACACGTCGCTGAGCGGGTTCAGGCTGTTGTCCTGGGGTTTCGGGGCCATGTGGTGATGGTATTGGCCCATTGCGGGGTGTCCGCCTGCGCAGTCGAAGCCGTCGAGTTCGAAGAAGCCGCCGTTTTGGTGCCAAATCCCTTGATCGTTGTACGAAAATGCGTCAAGCGGATTGAACACCACGACGCCGTTGACGAACACGCCGATGTGACCGAGCCCGGTGGACGTGCCGCCAGTGGGGCCTTGTTCGGGCGTTCGCGGGATGCGGAACAGGTAGTCTTGGTCGGTGGGCTGGGACGGATTGCCGTCGTTGAACGGCCCGGTCGGGTAGCGCGGAACGCCGGATGCGGTGACGTAGACGTTGTCGGCGGAGTACTGGACGAGCTCCACGTCGCAGAGGATGCCGTTGTCGATGAGGGCGGCGCCGTTCCAAAAGCTGCCGGTGGCGCCGTCGGTGTTCAGGTGCCAGCTGGTCAGTTCGGCTTGGGCGGTGGATTGTAGGCTTGCGGCGACGAGGCCTGCAAGCACCGCGATGGAAAGGTGGGATTGCATGCGAATGGGACGGCAAGAAACGGAATTCGTTTAATCCCGCTTGCGCAATTGTGCGGAAAGCCAAACATAACCCGACGAACGCACCTCCGCCTCCACGCCCTCCCGATGGAGGGGTTCCTCCGGGTGCAAATGCTCGCCGAGGGCGTGATGGAAAATGCGACCGATGGTGCGATCGAAGGGAAAATGCCCTTCGGGGTTGAGCCGTTCGAACACCGCCCGAGCCTCCTCTGTTCGTCCAAGGCGCCACAGCAGCCAGGCCTTTCCGATGTTGAGTAGGTCGAGTTGGTAGCCCGCTTCGACGCGCAGGTCGGGCCGTTGCTGCAGCCCTTCGAGGAAGGCCAAATGGTGTGCCACTGGCGCGATTTGGCCCGAGATGACGATGAGCCGTGTGGCCTTTTCGCAAAAGTGAATCTCCCAGTCCGACATGACCCCGGTGGTCATTTCCGACTTCAACCGGTAGCCCGCTTCAAGCTCGCTCGAGCGTCCGCGCGGCGCACAAAAAAGCCCTAAGCACCCGCTTGGGGCTTTTGATGGGTTGGAGGTCCGAAGCGGATTTTGACCGTCGGATGGCGGTAGTCGCTTATG
>JAQCBJ010000122.1 GCA_027621555.1 Bacteroidota bacterium
TGTTCCAAAACGCCCACGTGGTGAACGACGGCGCCGTGAAGGTGCAAGACGTCTTGATTGAAGGTGAGAACATTGTGGCGGTCGGCGCGAGGTTGGCGGAGCAAAGCGCCGACGCGGAAGTGCAGGCCAAATCGCAGGCCGCGGAGGTCAAGGACTGCACGGGGTTTTGGTTGATGCCGGGGTGCATTGACGACCAGGTGCACTTTCGCGAGCCGGGCCTGACCCACAAGGCCGAGATCGCGACGGAGAGCGCCGCAGCCGCGGCCGGGGGCATCACGTCGTTCATGGAGATGCCCAACACGGTGCCTCAGGCCCTGACCCAACAGCTGTTGCAGGACAAGTACGACCGCGCTGCGGAGGTGAGTCCCGTGAACTACAGCTTCTTCATGGGGGCGAGCAACCACAATTTGGACGAGGTGTTGAAGACTGATCCGACGCGGGTGTGCGGCATCAAGGTCTTCATGGGCTCATCGACAGGAGACATGTTGGTGGACGAATCGGCGGTGCTTGAAGGCATCTTCAAAGAGGCTCCGACGCTGGTGGCCACCCACTGCGAAGACGAAGCCACGGTGCGGGCCAATGCGGAGGCGGCACGGGCGCGGTTTGGGCCCCACGTTCCCATCGCCCAGCACCCCATCATCCGAAGCGCCGAAGCGTGCTACCGCAGCTCGTCCAAGGCGGTGGAACTCGCCACCAAGCTCAACACGCAACTGCACATCCTTCACATCAGCACAGCCCGAGAACTCGACCTGTTTGACAACACGAAGGAGCTCGAAGACAAGCGCATCACAGCCGAGGCGTGCATCCACCACTTGTGGTTCTCCGACGCCGACTACGAGGCGAAGGGCACGCTCATCAAATGGAACCCCGCAGTGAAAACGGCGGCGGACCGCGAGCAGATTCGAGCGGCGATCGTGGACGGGCGCATCGACGTTGTGGCCACGGACCACGCCCCACACACCAAGGAGGAAAAGAACCGGAGCTACTTCGAGGCGCCTTCAGGTGGACCGCTCGTGCAGCACGCGCTGGTGGCCATGCTGGACCTGGTTCACGACGGATTGTTGCCCGTGGAGAAGGTGGTCGACTTGATGGCGCACCGCGTGGCGCGGTTGTTCCGTATGTCGGACCGGGGGTTCATTCGCCCCGGCATGAAGGCCGACCTCGTTTTGGTCCAGCCCAACGACCCTTGGACCGTGCGCGAAGACAACGTGATGTCCAAATGCGGGTGGTCCCCCTTCCAAGGCCACACCTTCAAGAGCCGCGTTCACGAAACGTGGGTCAACGGAACGAAGGTTTGGGACGGCAGCCGCATCACCACTTCCCATGGAAACCATGTTGGCCAACGTCTGTCGTTCAACCGCTAAGTCCGCTCGGTGGTCCTTGGGCCCAACCGTCCTGCTGCTCGTCTTGGGCTTGGGCTCGGGGTGCGCGCCTGAACCTGTGGGGTTGGGTGCCAACCCTGAACCGCCAGAAGGCATCTTGTCGAGGGCGGAATTTGTGGCGGTTCTCACCGAGGTTCAAGTGGTGGAGGCCGCCTCCAGCCAACGATCCTTCCGAAACGACAACGAACGGTTGAAGCTCGCCGAAGCATACAACGACGTTTGGCACCGGACCGGTGTGAGCGCCGAGACGTTTGAGGCGAGTCACGCGTGGTGGTGGGCACACCCCGAGGCGATGAAAGGCGTGCTTCGCGACGTCGTCGATGCGCTGAAAGACATGGAGGTGGCAAGCAACCGGGCCGACAGCCAAGCGGCGGGTGCGGATGCGAGTTCGGCCGGCGACCTCAAGAACCGAACTCCCGGCGGTACGCCTGCGCCGTCGTCGAAATGACGTCGTCGAGGGGCGTGTAGCTCCAGGGCTGGCCGAGATCGGCGAAGGTGCGCAGGATTTTGGTCCCGTCGTAGAGGTGGTCTTCGCTGGCGCTGGAGAGGCTTTCTTTCGTGGCCATGGAGCGGCGCCCCGTGAGGCGTTCGGCGAGGGCGAAGATTCGCCAGGCAAGACCAGCCATCCAAGGTCGGACGCGGCGCGACGGGCCTGGGCGGCCCAGGGCTTGGGCGACGCGGTTCATCAATTCACGGTGCGGCATGTGATCCGCGCACAGCACGAAGCGCTCGTCCCGGACGTCGCTGTCGCCGAGCCGAACGCACACCTCCGCCACGTCTTCGGAACCGACGTACCCTCCGCTCCCGGACGGATACCAAGCCAGGCCTTGGTCGATGTGGCGGAACAGGGCTGCCGAGCTGCGGCGGAAGTCGCCCGGGCCAAGAATCACGGTCGGGTTGACGACCACAAGGCCTCCCGGAAGTCCTTCCGCGGCGCCGCGCCAGGCTTCCATCTCGGCGCGGTGTTTGGAACGGGCGTACCCCGAGGTGCCGGGCTGCTCCTCGAAGAGCGTCGATTCGTCGGTCGGCAGGCCGGCCTTCCGACCCAGGGCGGCCACGCTGCTCACGTGAACGAGGCGCGGCGTGCCGAGGTGGAGCATGGCGTTGACGACGTTCGCCGTTCCCTCTGCGTTGATGGCTCGCATGGCCGCGTGGTCCGCCTTGTGAAAGGAGACCAGCGCCGCGCAATGAAACACCCGCGTCACGCCTTCGAGCGCCGCTTCGAGGGAGTCCGGGTCCGTGACGTCGCCTTCGACCCACTGGAGTCGGGAGAGGCCGTCCGGAACGGAGTCGCGCACCGCCTGCTCGACGCGAGCGCGGTTGGACGAGGGTCGGTGGAGGGCGCGGACGGTTTGGCCTTTCGCAAGGAGTTGCACCACCAAAGGCACCCCCACAATTCCCGTTGCACCCGTGACCAAATCCATGCTGCAAAGTACTGCGCGACCTACCTTCGTTCA
>JAQCBJ010000123.1 GCA_027621555.1 Bacteroidota bacterium
ATCGGCCAAACCACCGCGCCCGGAGCCCGAACCGCCTCGAGTGGCGTGGCTCCCGAAAGGTGAATCATCACGCAGCCCGGAGAGACCATGCTGGAGATGCCCTCGGCGACTTCGGCGATCAGGCCGTCGGTCACGGCGACCACCACGACTTGCGCGTCGGCAAGGGCGCCCGCCGCCTCGGTCAACTTGGTGGTCCAAGGACAGCCAAGGCGTTCGCCAAGTGGGCGCGCCGACGCTTCGGTGCGGCTCACCACCTGCAGGATTTCGTGGCCGTCGGCCTGCCATGCGGGACCGAGCTCGCACGACACGCGGCCTGCGCCGATGAGCACGATGCGGTACTTAGCCACGGCCCTTGGATTCAGAGGCTTTGCGTTGGCGGATGCGGAAGCGCACGGCCAAGAACGAACCCAAGCTCATCAAGATGCAGCCGAGCCAGAGCCAGTTGATTTGGGGGAAGATGACCGCCTGCATCACGACAAAGTCGCGGCGCACGCTTTCGTGTTCCCACACCGTCATTTCAACGGTCTCGTTCTCGGGGTTGAACGCCTCAATGCGGAAGCGCAATCCCCAGCCTTCGGCCTCGTAGAGGTCGGGAACGACCGTGCTGCCGCGGACGATGTAGAGCGGGTCGTGCACTTCGACGGTGCGGCCGCGACGGAGACCGAGGCAGGCGGCCAAGGCGAGGTCGTCGTCGAGAAGGCCGCGCTCGGCACGCTCGTCGTCCCGCACCACGCGCAGGCTGTCCACCGTGAGCAGGACGCCGCCCACAAACATGGAGTCGCCGACCACAAACTCTTGGGCCTGTCCGCCGAGCCAACCTTCTTCGTCCGTTTCCGGAGGCGTGACGCGTCCCCACTTGATGTGGGTGTAGAGGTCGCGCGTGAGGAAGTGTCGCGTGTCGGGTTCGGGTGCGTTGCCCATTTGTGCGTTGAGCTGGATCCGGGGCGACAACGTGAATTCCAGGTCGCCAGCCGTGCCGTTCACCCAGCGTGTGGCGCGCGAGGTTTGGGATTCTTGCGGGAAGGGAAGGAAGTTCCAGCGCGTTTCGACGTCCTCGTCAAATGTGGGGCTGGCGAGGTGGTCGTCGAGGGCCTGCCAGACCATGCCTTCGTGGGCAACGATTTGGCCCTTCTTGTAAGCCTTGGGCGATCGCTCGAAGTAATCCATGTCAAAGAGGACGTGGATGCCATCCTGACGGCGCTCGCGGTACGACACGAAATAGGGCCCCATCGGAAGGGTGTCGCCCTCCATCAGGAGCAGGTCTGTCGCGTTGTTGAGTTCCTCGTTGAGTGTGGCGATGTCGCCGATGCGGTTTTGGGAGATGACGTCCTTTTGGGCGGTCGAGATGACAGCCCCAAAAATCGTCAGCGCAAAGCCCACGTGCGCCAGCGGCGACCCCAGGGCGTCGAGTTTGCCTTTCCACATGGCCACGATGTAGTCGGCGTTGCTGAACGCGGCAAAGAGCGTAGCAAAGAGCAGAGCCACGCGCGGCACCTCGCTCCACGAGAAGTCGTAGGCGATGAGGAGCGCTCCGGTGACGACGGCTGCGGCGAGGTAGGAGCGGCCGAGCTTGCCGCGCACCTTGCTCAGGTCGGTGTTCTTGTACTTCAGCCATTGCGTCATTCCAATCATCAGGAAGATGAGCACGGCAAGCGGTACCTGCACGAGGTGGTAGGTGCGGTCGAGGTCGGTGCCGGGGGCGAGGTCGTGTTGGGCCAATTCGCCCAGCACCTGCCAGCCCGTCACGCCCTCAGCCCACGTCAGGAGCGGCGAAAACGGCTCGAGGAAGTGGTTGAAGACCGGGACGCTCGTCTGCCACGTGATGTGCACGGCTCCGAGCACCAACAGGAGGGACCCGACGAACATCCAAAACTCGCGGGACCACAAGGCATCCTCGTCGTCCTCGCTTTTGAACTCCCGCCGGAACGCCCGAATCGCGGCCGCTGCCATCACCCCCAGGAACGCTAAGAATCCAAGCGCCGGTTGGCCTGCCGCCACCAAGCCCAGGGTCGCGAGGGCCAATCCCCCGTAGATTTTTCGGGATTCGCTGTCCTCGAGGAGCATCAAGTGTCCGAGGGCGACAAACGCCAACAGGTAAGCCAGGAGCTGGGGCAAGATGCCGCTGTCCACGAAGCTGTGCACGGACGTGTCGCCCAAGACGCCGCTTTTCGTCAGGAACGTCGAGTACAGCACGAGCAAAAACGCCAGGATGCTCAAGTAAATCGTCGAGAACAAGGCCGTCGGCGACTTGCGGTTGCGGTTGATGAGCAAAAGGTGCGCGGCCGCCACCAGCACCATCCACGGCACCAGCGACGAATTCTCCACGGGGTCCCACGCCCAGAAGCCCCCAAAGCTCAGCGCCTCGTACGCCCACGCGCCACCCATGAGGATGCCCGTGCCGAGCACGCCCACGGCGAAGAAGGCCCAAGGCAGCACAGGCTTGATCCACCCGGTCAAATCCCGACGCCACAACGAACCCACGGCGTACGCAAACGGCACGCTGCACGCCGCAAACCCCAGGAACAGGGTCGGCGGGTGAATGGTCATCCAGTAGTTTTGGAGAAGCGGGTTAAGCCCTTGTCCATCAGCGAATTGAGGAATCGACGTAAGGTAGTCGGCTCGCGCCGTCCACGGCAAGCCAAGGTTGGCCGGCGCTTCGCGAAGCAAGAGGAACGGGTCCAAGCCCAATTGAAAGTCCCCGAAGTACACCCCGAGGAGCATGACGCCCAGGAACGCCTCGATGGCGCTGAGCACGGCCATCACTTCGCGCTGCCACGAATCGGCACGGCGCAGGATGAACAACGCCAGCACGTTGTGCCAGAACATCCACAA
>JAQCBJ010000004.1 GCA_027621555.1 Bacteroidota bacterium
CAAGTAGCGGTAGACGATGTCGAAGGTCAAAAACGTCCTCACGTTCCCCAAGTGCACGTTGCTGTACACGGTAGGTCCGCACACGTACATCCCGACGAACGGGGGGTTGATCGGTTCGAATTTTTCCTTTTGGCGGGTCAGGCTGTTGCTGATGTGCAAGGCGTCCATGGCTCTCGGTTCAAGTTCAGACTGCAAAGAAAAGCTTTTACGCCGCACCCCGTCACCCGGTCGCAGAGGTTGTCAACGTCAGGCTGGTTGCTCGAGGCCTTGGAAGATGTGCTCCACAAGGCTTGCCACGTCGTGTTCCGCCTTCCATCCCCAGTCCTGTTGAGCGGCGGAGTCGTCGATGCTGTTGGGCCAAGAGGCGGCAATCCCTTGACGGTGGTCTGGCGCAAACGTCATGGCAAAATCAGGCACGTGAGCCCGGATTGCGGCTTCGAGCTCAATGGGGCTGAAATCGCAACCGTGCAAGTTGTAGGACGTACGCACGGTGAGGGCTTCGGACGGCGCGTCCATCAGTTGAAGGGTTCCTCGGATGGCGTCCTCCATGGACATCATGGGCAGTCGCTCGTTGGCGTCCAGGTAGCATTCCAAACCTCGCCCTTGGGCTGCCTGAATCAATGCATCCACAGCGTAATCGGTCGTGCCACCTCCAGGCTGAGAGCGGTACCCAATCAACCCGGGGTAGCGCAAGCTTCGCACGTCGACCCCATATTTGGTGTGGTAGTAATCGCACCACAACTCCCCGGCAATTTTGGACACGCCATACACGGTCGTTGGATGCAATGGGGCGTCTTGCGGTGTATGGTCTTTGGGAGCATCTGGGCCAAACACGGCGATTGAACTGGGCCAAAACACCTTTTTGACCAACCCCTCACGCGCCAATTCGAGCACGTGCAGCAACGGGTCCATGTTCAGTTTCCAAGCGGCCATCGGATTGGCTTCGCCTCGGGCGGAAAGCATGGCCACAAGGTTGTACACGACGTCGATGTCGTGGGCTTCCACCATGGCCTTGAGGGCCACCGCGTCACAGGCATCGGCTTCGACGTACATGCTCTTCGCGCCGTCCGGGTGCGGCGTGGGTCGGATGTCCGTCAACACCACTTGGTCTGCACCAAAGCGTGAGTGCAACGAGAGCATCAATTCGATGCCAAGTTGACCTGCTGCGCCGACAATCAAATGCTTGCCCATGGGGGACGAAGGTAGGGTCAGGGTACCTTTGGGTGGTGAACTCAAACGACTTTCATTACGACCTTCCTGAAGCGGCCATTGCCAAACATCCGGTGGAGCCCCGTCGCGCGGCGAAAATGGCCATTCTCGGTCGGGACGGCACCTTGAGCCACCGGACGTTTGAGGACTTGCCCGAGGCTCTTGTGCGAGAAGGCGTCGACGGCTTGTGGGCCAACGACACCAAAGTCCTTCATGCGCGCATTTTGGCCAGCAAAGCGACGGGTGGCCAGTTGGAGATTTTCCTGTTGGCGCCCTTCAAAGCGCCGGTGGAGGAGTCCTTGGCGGCCCGCAAGGAGGTCGTATGGACGGCCATGGTTCGCAACGCCAAACGATGGTCCGACGGCCGAGCCACCGCCGAGGGTCGCCGCCATGTTCTCGCCGTGGAGCGCTTGTCCGATGCCGACGATGGCACGCGTGTGGTGCGCTTGTCGTGGGACGTCAAGAATGGGAACGATGGAGATTCGACGTTTGGGGAAGTGCTTGAAGATTTGGGGAAGACTCCGCTCCCGCCGTACATGCGTCGTGCCGCCCAAGATCAAGATCGCACGGATTACCAAACCGTCTTCGCCATGGCACCGGGAAGCGTGGCCGCCCCGACCGCCGGGCTGCATTACGACGACCCATTGCTCGGAGCCTTGAAAGCGTCAGGGTGCCCCTTGCATCGGCTCACGTTGCACGTGGGGGCAGGCACCTTCAAGCCCCTCGCGGAGGGTAAGGTGTTGGAGCACGAGATGCACGCGGAACGTTGCGTCTTGTCGCGCGATGCCCTCACCACGATGGCGAACCAACGCGTTCGGGTGGCCACAGGCACCACCACGCTTCGGACCATGGAGAGCTTGTATTGGTGGTCTCTGCATCACCGCGTCCTTGGAACGTGGCCTGACGTGCTTCCTCAGCGGAGCCCTTACAGCTCTTGGGCTGTTCAGTCAGAATCGATGGGATGGACCGACCGCGACGCGTTGAATCACATTCTTGAATGCGCGACTTGGGATGAACGGGGTGAAGTCACCTTCGAAACTCAACTCATGATCGTGCCAGGCTACCCCATTCGAATGGTGCAGGGATTGGTGACCAATTTCCACCAACCCGGAAGCACCCTGCTGTGCTTGGTTGGAGCTTTTGTAGGGATGGAGGCGTGGAAGTCCATGTACGCACAGTGCCTCGCGCAGGACTACCGCTTTTTGAGTTACGGGGACGGCAGCCTGCTTTGGTTGCCGGAGGAATGAGAAGCGTTTAAAAGCACAAACCCCGCCGGATGGGCAGGGTTTGCAATGCGTTTCGGTTGTCGCTCAGATCAGTTGAGTTGGCGACGGTTGTCTTCCACACCGGCTGCTTTTTGCATGACGCTGAGCACCGTGAACGGGAAGTTCGTGCGAGCACGCGTTGCGAGCGTGCTTTGCTCGTCGAGGTAGCTGTCCTTGCTTCCGGCAGGTGTGACGCTCGTTGGAGCAATCACCCAAACGCCGTACGTCCCCACAATCGGGCTCGACATGCTACCTTCTGGAATGGCGAAGGCCGCACCGGCCACTTGAGGTTCTGCAGAGGCACCGCTACCGCGAACGGTGGGGAACTTGATGCTGAGGTCGCGCCCCGTTTTCACGGTCTCGCCAATGGCTGCCGCGATGTCTTCGAGGTTCGCACCGTTCATTTTTTCTGCGTAGAGCTCACCTTTCGCTTCGTTGGTGGCCCCTTCGCGCATCTCGTCTTCGACGTCCTTCAAGTCGGGGGTTCCCGCTTTCGTCGCGGCATCAAGGTGAGCCACGATGTAGAAGTCAGGCGTCAAGATGGGGTTCGACACTTCGCCTTCTTCACTGCGGTACGCCCAAGACACGATTTCCGCGGCGTCACGGATGCCCGCGATGGTGCGCGCTGCCGGGGCAATGCTGTTGGCTTCTCCCGTGGCGTAACCTGCCTCTTCTGCGGCCGAGAGGAGGCTCTCTTTGTCGGTGGCGTTGATGGCAAACTCGCTGGCCATGGCGTAGGCTTCACGAGCCGTGTTCGCAGAAGCTCCCACCGTGTTGGAGATGAAAGCCACGCGCGCTTCTTCAATTTCCGTGCGGCGGTCAAGAACTTCAATCAAGTGCACGCCGTAGGTGGTCTCAACCCACCCCAACGACCCAATCGGCTGATTGAAGCAGAAGTCTTCAAAAGGCTTCACCATACGTCCTTTGGGGAAGAAATCGTACACACCGCCGGTGCTCTTGGATCCAGGGTCGCCGCTGAAGCGCTGCACCAAGTCGTCAAAATCTCCACCATTCCGCAACACGCGCTTCAAGCTGTCGGCACGAGCACCGAGCTCAGCCATCTCGGCCTCATCCTTGGCGTCCTTGGCCGTGAGCAAGATGTGGCGGCACTTGGCGGCTTCGTCAGGGGCCATCCCACGCTCGAGAACTTGGGCAATCATCATCTGGCCGTTCTTGGTGTACGGACCCACAACGGTGCCAACAGGTTCTGAGAAGAATTTGGATTCGTTCACGTCCAACTCCACCTGAGCCAACCGCAAGTTGCGGATGTCCTCCCGGCCTTCGTTGGCTGCCTTGGCGAACGCTTCTGCGTCTTCGGCATCGCGCCACTCTTCGGCAGTTGCCTCGAGTTTCACCTCCATGGCTTTGATGTCGGACTCGCTGGCTCCCAAAGGAATTTTCACGTAGCTGATGTCGCGGCCTTCGGTTTGCTGGTACTTGGGGTCGTCCTTGTGCGCGTTGTAGTAGCGCTTGACATCGCTGTCGGACACGTTCACCTCCGAGTCAGGGATGTTCTTGTACAGCTTAGCCACGTACTGGACTTCAGCCTTCTTTTCCGTGTTGATGTACTCGTACTTGCCTTCGAGGCTGTTGGTGTACAAGGCGTCGGTCAGCAAGGCATCCATCTTTTCCTTTTTGCGCTTGGCAATGATGAGCTTCTTGTAGCTCAACAGGTTCAGTTTGCCCTGATCCGTGGTGAGCATGGCACCGAAGTTTTGTTGCCAAAAAGCCTTGTTCTCGCCGTTGCTGAAGAAGGCACGACCCATGTAAGGGCTGTCCAAGCTGCCGAAGAGCATTTCCTGGAACTCCGCGTCCGTGACTTCCAATCCGAGGGCGTCGTAGGTGTCGTCCAACACGATGTTGGCGGTCAGGTCACCCCAAACCTCATCTTGAAGCTGGTCGCCGGAGAATCCGAGTCGGCGGCGTTCGTCCAGTTCCATTCGGTAGTCCAACGCTGAGATGCTTTCGCCTCCAACACTGCCCACGTCGCGGGCATTGCCTTGGCCCATCAAGGCCAACACTGCGTCGTAGGGCACCAAGAAGCCCAACATTCCGATTCCGATCATTCCGAGCAACAGGCCTTGCCGGTTGCGGATTTTTTCAATCATTGCCATAGTCCTCTGGCTTAACGTTTTTACAGGATTGCGAAGATAACATTTCCGGCGCAACTGCACACGCTCTCCGCGTTACGCGCTCCGTTCAGGATCAAATTCGACCCACATGATGCGGTTTTCTTCCACTTCTCGCACTACCAATTCGACGTCCTCCACCTCCACCACAGTCCCTTCTTCGGGGATGTCACCAACGGTGTGCAAGATGAGGCCTCCAAGGGTGTCGTAATGGTCCGATTCAGGTAGATTCCATCCGTGCAAGTCGTTGAGAACCCGCACTTCACGTCGCGCTGGAACGCGCCAGGTGCCGTTGTCCTGCACGTGTTCGACGTCCTCCGTTTCGTCGTCGTGCTCGTCGTCGATTTCGCCCAGCAATTCCTCCACGATGTCTTCCATGGTCAGGATGCCTGCAGTTCCTCCGAATTCATCGACCACCACGGCCAAGTGCCGCCGACGTTTCAAAAATTGCCGCAGCAATTCGTCTCCAGGCATGGGTTCGGGCACCAAAAACGTCGGAAGCAAGATGTCCTTCAACGATTCGGGACGATCAAACAGGTCCTTGGCGTGGACGTAGCCGACGATGTCGTCCATGTCGCCTTGGTAGACCACGAGTTTGGAGAAGCCGGAATCGGCAAACGCTTGCTGAAGCTCTGCAATGGAGGTCTCCAATTCCACGCCACTGACCTCGTTGCGGGGAATCATGCTGTCGCGGGCCTGGATGCTCGGAAGGTCCAAGGCATTCTGGAGAATTTGAAGCTCGTGCTCCAATTCTTGCTCAGGTTCCATGCGGCCACTTAACCCTTTGACAAAATGGTCCAAGTCGCTGACGCCAAGGCTTTCTACGGTGACCTTGACTTGCCCTCCTACGAAGGGCCGCAAAAGTGATTTGCTGATCATCATCACCACCCATGCTGGCAACGCAAGCACCCCAAACACCAACAGCAATGGCACTGCAAAGAGGTTGAGCCAAAAGTTGGGTGAGGCGTGAAAGAGCGATTTGGGCATGAATTCGGCCAGCACGAGGACCACGGCCGTGGTGACAAGCGTTTGGGTGGCCAGAACGGCCAAGGGCTGCGAGGCGGTTTGCCACCCTTCTACCTCAAAGAGCCATTGGCTGATCAAGGCTCCAGATTCCATGCCGCAAATGACCAAGGCCAAGTTGTTGCCCACCAGCATGGAAGCAATGAAGAGTTGCGGATGGTTGGACAGATAAGCGACAATCTTGCCGCGGAGGGACTGCTGGGCTTGCAATTCCGTTTGCAGGCGGCTGGAGGCAACAAAGGCCATCTCCATGCCTGAGAAAAAGGCCGAGGCCAACAAGGACAATGCGAGAATCAAAAGCGAACTCGAGGGGTCAGGATCCATGCAGGTAGGGGTAGGTCAAACCGAAAGATAGCACATCCTCTCAAAGCTCACTCTCCATGCGCTTCCGAAACGCCCGACGCACGACAAACCACAACCATGCGATGCAGGGAAAGAGCCCCAGCGTCCATCGGGTCATGTCTTCCGTCACCCAAAGGTACCCGACGTAAATCGTGGTGGCGGCGGCGGCGACGAGCCAAAATTTCTCAGCCGCTTTGGCCGTCTTGTACGTCACCGAGGACGAAGGGTCGGAGGGTTGGATCATGGGGCAAAGATCATTCAAGGTCCTCGGTGGCGGACCCGTTGTTGGTCATTCCGAGTTCGAAGGAACCCGTCGGGGCCAAGATTTCGTAGCGCTCGAAGTGGCTGTCCGCGTTCAAACCGCGCCCGCGAAGCACCCCCTGTGCGGTTCGAATTTCTACCGGGCGTTGGGTTCTGACCAGGTCCGAATCGTGGGACCAAATGAGGTGTTCCGTAAGAAGCATGTCGCCAGCTTCATTGACCAGAACCACTTCTTCCCACGCCTCCAAACGGCCTTTTTGGTCGTCGTAGGTTCCCCGGACCGCCGAGAGTCGGGCGGTGTGTTGACTCTTCGTTCCACCGATGTACAAAGTGAATCCTTCGTCCACTTGCCAAAGGGGGTCCAATTCGGGTTCGCTGCCCGAGGTCTTCTGCTCCCAGCGTTCCAGCCGTGCCGCCTCCAAGGATTGCACGACTTTGCCCTTTTCGGTGTATTCAAAGTATCCCCCTTCGACGACTTGGGCGGGCAGGCGCTGGTCCTCGTGACGGTCGTCCTGAACCCCGGTTTCCACGGTGGTTCCACATCCTTCGAAAGCAAGTGCCGAGACCAGTGCAAACGCAAAAACCGCCCATCCCCTGAAGGGTGAGCGGCTTTCGCAGCGCGTTGCCGACCGCAATTGCGGCATCAGCGCACGCGGATCGTGGTGGTTTCGCCCGCGCAGGGACAGCCACCTTTGTTGGGGACCGTGAACGAGCCGCCTGCTTGCTTTCCGTAGGTGAAGATGTCGTCCACCGTGGGGAATTGCTTCGCCATGTTGGCGATCTTCTTGTCCGCCAATTCGGCGAGTTCCGCGTTCATGCGCTTGGCACGAGCGTAGTAGTCTGAGGCGACCCAAAACACCGAACGGCCGCCCAATGCGCCGTCGTCGCATGCGGAAGAGCTGCCTGCGATGGCATCACCAATTAGCATGTACGCGTCCGCGTTTTCAGCATCGATTTCGAGCACCTGACGGGCGTAATTGCGGGCAGTGCTGGTGCGGCCCATGGCGCTGGCGATTTGGCCTGTCTTCAAGAGGTAGGTCAGCTTTTCGCTGCAATCCTCGCAGCGGTTCACCGCGTCTTCCATGTACTTGAAGCTCGAATCCAACTCGCTCGACTTGGCGAACCCAATGCCGATGGCGTACGCTGCAGGTGCCGAGGGCTCCATGCTGTAGACGGACGTTGCGACGGGCAGGAACAAGTCGTTGTCCGTGCATTCCTTCTTATTCAGGAGGCGCAAGACCTTCTGCTTGAGGTCCATGTTTTCGGCGTCGGCGGCGACAGCGGCATCGAGCACGGGAACCATGTCCGCGCAGTCGGCGATGGCGACAAACACAGTCTCGATGTTGCCTTTGGCTTTGTCGTAGCGCTCGGCGTCACGCGAGTCACCGTCCGCTTCCGCGCGAGCCATTCCCACGTCGACGTATTCGATGAGGCTGAGGTAGTCGGTCAACATTTGGGCGCGCATTTCGCGCTGCGCCAAGCTGTCTCCCTTCAACGAGCGCGTCAACGTGTAGAAGCTGGCCGTGTAAAACTGGTACAACGTCGTGGCGGACGATTCCGCTCCCAGGCAATCCAAGCTTTCCTTGAACATCTCGTAGGCGGCTTGGTGCTCGTCGCGGTTGTACTTGTAGAAGTCCGACGCTTTGCGGCCCAAAATCTCACAGCGGTTGTTGGGGCTGCGCTTGGTGCTGGGGTACAATTCCATGCGCTTGTCGTGCAAATAGAGCAGGCTGTCCACCAGCACCGCTTCGCGCTCCGAACCTTCTTCGACCTCTTGAAGCTCTTTGCTGACGAAGGTCGTCCCGTCGGCGTACAAGCCTTCGCTTGCCGTTTCTGGACAGACCTCACAGGCCTTTCTCCATTGGATGTAGGCTTCGTCGTAGTTCTTCTGCTTCTTGTACGATTTGTACACGCTCAGCGCTTCCTTGCACTTGAGTTGTTGTTCAGGGGTGTCGCCGTAGCGTTCGTCTTGCGCCAAGCCCAAGGGAGCGAGGAGGAGCACAAAAACGGCGGTCAACAGGGTCTGATAGGCTTTCATGGTTGGAGAGTTTCTCAGGTTCAATGGGTTCTTCTCTTGGAGTTCAAGTTCTTCAATCGTACAACCGCGGCGTCAGCCAAAGGTTCTTCACGTAGGGCGTGACCGTCACGCCGACGTGCAATCGGAGGTTGGTTTCACGGTGGATGGATTCGAGTTCAGTGTAGCGTTGTCCAACATCCATGCCAAGATGGAGTTGGCTTGCGCTTCGGCTTCCTTTGAGCGGGGTGTTCAAGCCCAAACTCACGCGTCGTTCCAAAAGCGGGTAAGCGTCCGCCTCGTCTGCGCTATTCAGGACCACGGGCAAAGTGCTTTGGCTGTATCCGGCACGGTAGGTCGGGCGCACGATCTTCCCAGGCTTTCGCCCTGGCGTCCAAACCAATCCGACGGCCGTCGTGCTCGCGTCGCCCCAAGAACCGGAACCGTCCATCAAGTGGGGAAGGGTGGTGGCCGCCTCGGACCACGCTTGGCTGTGGTGGTCGACGTAAAGGCCAATGCGATTTCCAGTCGGTCCGTCCCATTGAATGCCAGCACCAGCCGTCCATTTGGCCGGAATGGTTCCGCTCAACACTTGCTCGTCGAATGCCGACGTGTCCACCCCCGTCACCACGTTGTTCAGAATCAGGGTGGATTCCACAAGGCGATAGTAGTCGGTGTTCAAAGCGCGTGAAGGACTCCAAGTGCCTCCCATGCGAAACAACCAGCTTCCCTGGAATTGCTTGTATTCGTTGTACTTGGCTTTCAGAACTTGAAAGGCCTCGGCACCGAGCACAGCACCTGTCGCGCGATGACGGGAGGAGATGGTGGTTCGGACGTCTCGGAAGGAGAGGTCGGCGATGTCCAGGGTGGCCGTTTGGAGGGCATTTCCAAACCAGTGGTCGACCTGCGCTCCCACGTCGAGTCCATTCGAACTGATCAAGACACTGTCCGCGGAACCCGCATTGATCCAATGCCGGCCACGCCATCCATGAGCGAATCCGAGGTAGGCACGAGCCAACCCTCCCGTGCCGTCATACGATTCCACGATGTTTCCTAACGTGGTGTCTGTGGTGGCTCGAGTCACGGCAAAGGCCTTGGAGGTCAAAGGTGTCAATCCAACTTGCAGGGCGCTGCGCGAGCGAGGCTGCTTGATCACGAGCCCAAAATTTCCGGGCCCACCCGTCAAGGCGGTGCTCGTTGCGTCTCCCTCACTCAATCGCATGCCTTGCACGTGAATGGATCCTTGAAACGTCGGATTCGTGAGCCCAGCTGCCGCGGCAGGTTGGTCCGCGTTGACCACCAAGTTGTTGGCGGAAACGCTCGTGATGCCACCCATGCTCGCGAGGTTGGGGTTCAAAGTCCCCTGCGAGGTTCCGAGCCCAAACCGGGCAAACGGGCTGAAATCCGTTTCTTGCGACCAACCGAGCGTGGCCGCACCGAGTCCCAGCACGAGCGCAAGCCCAAGGCGTGTTCCAATGGAAAACACGGAGCTGTCAGGGGTGAGGGTGGGCGTGTGTGAAAAGTGCATGGTACCCTTTGAGGGTCAAATGAGCGTCGGCGAATTTCGGGCGGATGTCGCGGAGTTCCAAGTGGGAAACGTCTCCACCTGTGAGGACGACCCCGAGATTTGGCACTTCTTGGCGCAAAGACTCCCATTTTCCGACGAGTTCTGCGGACAACCCGCCGCATGCTCCTGCGAGCAAGGCTTCCTCGGTGCACGTGCCAATGGCCGCAGGTTGGTTCAGACTGGGCGTCGTTGTGTCGAGGTTGGGGAGGGGCAAGCGTGCGGTGCCTTCGGACATGGATCGGAGCCTCATGCGAATCCCCGGCGAAATGGTCCCCCCAAGGTGAAGGCCTTGATGGACCACATCGACGGTCACACACGTGCCTGCATCCACAACCATCCACGAACCTTGTGGGTCGAGGTTGGGGATTCCTCCGTTCAACACGGCCAACACGTTGGCCACCCGATCCAAGCCGAGCGTCTGTTGTTCACGCACCTTGGTGTTCAAGGGAATGGGGTCGCCCGGACGCAGAACCCAAGCTTGAGGAAAGGCAGCTGCCCAAGGATCGAGGTCGCCACTTCCGGTGACCATGATGACGTCTTTCGCGGCCACCTTGTCCAGCCAGGCTGCTGCGTGACTGGGATCCTTGGCAGGCGCGGTCTCGACGCCAAAAAGGGGCGCCCCACCGACACCCGCCTGCGCGGAGAAACACGCCCACTTGGCGCGTGTGTTGCCGACGTCGAGGATCCACCTGTTCATGGCCAAGACAACGTTTCCATGACGCGGCGCATGTCTGCTTCCATGCGTTCCAACACGGGGGCCGTGCTGTCGGGGTTCGGTTGATGCGCGAAGTAGAGGGAACCGCGCATGAAATGTTCCGAACTGTCGGTGACGAAGAATTGCAAGGGCGCCGCGACAGGGCCTTCCAGAACGTACAGCATGCCCGACTTCCCTTCTTCGTTCAGGGCGTATCGGCGGATTCCTGTGGCGGCCACCTCGTGACCAAACACCAGGTCTTGTGCGTCGTGCATCAACTCAGGGAGCCGATTGCTCACCGCCACCTCGGTGCAATGGACTTTGGCATTGAATCGAGGAAACGTCAGGTTGTACCAACACTCGGCATCGCCTTCGGGCGTGGTGCGGAGCTCGACTTTGGCGTGGTTGGGCAACCTGTAGGTGGTGCCACACGGACTGACGTAGGGCGTGGAGGCGGTGTCCGGCAAGGTGATGCGAACGTGGCCAAGGGGTTTGGGAACGGGCACCGGCTCGGGCCGGGTCCACGCGTACACGCTGCACAACAACACGGCCAGTCCAGCCAACCAACCCCACGGGAGGGTGCGTCTCGGGGAGTTTTCGCGAGCCGGGGCGCTCATTCCAAATCGGAATCTTGGGAGGCCGAGTCCTCAGGGCGCGGCAACATGATTTTCACGCGGTGAATGCGTCGTGCGTCTCCGGCGTCCACTTGGAGGATCGTGCCTTCGAATTCCACGGACTCACCTTTCCGCATCAACCGACCCGATTGCTCGACCATGAATCCTCCCAAGGTGTCGCTTTCGCCCTTTGCGGCTTCCCAGACTTCTTCGTCCAAACCGAGGATCCGGTAAGCGTCGAGGAGTGGGGTTTTGGCCTCCATGAGGTAGGTGAATTCATCGAGCACCGAGTGCATCACCTCCTCGTCGTCGAATTCATCCGCGATTTCTCCCACGATTTCCTCCAAGACGTCCTCGAGCGTGACCAAGCCGCTCGTGCCTCCGTATTCATCGACCACGATGGCCATGTGAATCTTTTTCTCCTGGAATTCGCGCAGGAGGTCGTCGATTTTCTTGCTTTCCGGGATGTACAATGGCGGGCGCAACACTTCCGTCCAGTCGAGGTCGTCTTGGTGAAGGGACGGCAGCAGGTCCTTGACGTGGAGGACGCCTACGATTTGGTCAGCCGATCCTTCGTGCACCGGAATGCGGCTGAAGCCCGAGGCCACGATGGTGGCGCGCACGTGCTCCCACGAATCTCCCTTGCTGAATGTGCTGATGTCCGTGCGCGGCGTCATCACTTGCTTGGCATCCTTGGACCCAAAATTGACAATGCCCTCCAAAATCCGCTGCTCGTCCTCCGTCCGGTCCGCATTGTCCGTCAACTCGAGGGCTTGTTCCAAGTCCTCGACGCTCACCTCTGTGCTTGGCGAGGTCAACTTGTCGTCCATCCAGCTTCCCAAGCTCACCAGAGGAAGCCAAGCAGGCTTCAACATGCGTTGGGCCCAAAGCAGCGGAGCCGAGGTGAATTTGGCGAGCTGCACCCCAAATGAGGTGGCGTAGATTTTAGGAATGACTTCGCCGAACAACACGAGCAAGAACGTGACGCCCACCACGTGAATGAGTGTGTTCACCCACGCGGGCAAGGTGTCGCTGGGAAAGAGTTGCTCGGCGACGACGGTCGCAATGAGCACTATGGAAATGTTGACGAGGTTGTTGACCACGAGGATGGTCCCAAGCAAGTTGCGAGGACCCTCGGTGTTGTTGGGCGTGCGCATCAACTGCAGCACCCTCTTTGCACCAGGATGGTCTTCGTTTTCGAGGTCTTGAAACGCTTGAGGGGACAAGCTAAAAAACGCCACCTCCGACCCAGAGACGAGGGCAGACACGACGAGCAATCCGGCGACAACGGCCAAACTCACTCCGTGATCCATCAAGGTTGACGCACTCTCCACAGGGTCCATGAACGCGGACTTGCGTTAGAAGGGCAGGTCGTCGGCCGATCCGTCCGCCACGGCAGGTTGGGCCACAGGCTGTGCCGCAGGTTGGGCCACGGGCTGGGCTTGAGGCGCGGCGGCTTGTTGGGCCGCGGGTTGAGCCGCAGGGGCTGCTTGGCCTTCGCGTCCGGGTGCAGGTCCCAAGAGTTGCATCACGTCGCCGACCACCTCGGTGGTGTATCGGTTTTGGCCTTGTTGATCCTGCCATTGGCGGGTCTTCAACTTGCCCTCGATGTACACCTGGGACCCCGACTTCAGGTACTTCCCTGCCGTTTCCGCCAAGCCGCGCCACAGCACCACGTTGTGCCACTCGGTGGTGGTGATGCGCTCGCCGGATGCGCGGTCGGTGTACGATTCGGATGTGGCCATGCGCAAGGTGCACACGGGGACGCCGCTGGGCGTGTAGCGCAATTCAGGGTTTTGACCGAGGTTGCCTACCAAGATGACTTTGTTGATGCCTGCCATGGTTCGAAGGTACGGTTTTACGCGCGTTCTGATGCGGTCCAAACGTCGGAGAGTTCCTCCCACATTTTGGTCAAGAGTCGTGGCCGCGCGAGCGCACCCAACTCCTCCCACGTCATGACGTAGGCCGCGACTTCGTCGGCATAGGATCTGAGGCTCGCTTCATCCGGCGCTTGCCATCCGTGGAACGAGGCCGTAATGCGGCGGTGCGACAAGATGTGCGTCACGGGGTCGAACAGCAGCCCGAGGGCCGCGAAGCGATTGGATGGCGGCCCTTCCGGGAAGGTCCACATCTTCGCCCAAACCCCCGAGTCCGGACGCTGCACCACGACCACCAAATCCCCGCAGGTTGCGACGTGCCAATCCAAGTCCCATGGCACAGGTTTTTTCTTAGGCTGTTTCACGGGCAAGTTGGTCCACGCCTCTTCGCGCCCTGCGCTCGTGCACGTCGCTGCGAGGGGACAAGTCCCGCACTGGGCGGCGCGCGGGGTGCAAACCAGGGCTCCGAGCTCCATCACGGCCTGGTTGTGGTCTCCGGGGTGATTCGTGTCCAGGAGGGCATCCGCCACGAGCCCGACGGCGCGTGCTCCATCTTTGCTGTCCACCGCTTGACGGATGCCAGCCCAGCGTGCCACCACGCGTTGCACGTTGCCGTCCACGGCCGCCACGGCTTCCCCCAAGCCGATCGACGCGATGGCTGCGGCGGTGTAGGGGCCGATCCCGGGAAGGGCCAACCACTCGGCGTGCGTCGAAGGAAAGTCGCCCGCCTCGTGGATGGCCTTCGCGGCGCGGTGCAACAACCGAGCCCGGCGGTAATACCCCAAGCCTTCCCACGCCTTCAGCACCTCGTCTTCCGTCGCGCGCGCCAAATCGGCCACGCTCGGGAACGCCTCCCGGAAGGCATGCCACTTCGGAACACCCGTCTCCACGCGGGTTTGTTGCAACATGATTTCGCTGAGCCACGTGCCGTAGAGGGAGGGCTCTGAGCGCCACGGCAAGTCGCGAGCGTGCCCCAAATACCACGTTCTCAATGCCTTTTGGGCCACAGTCGTGCGCTTGGGGTCCAAAGAATTTTGCAAGAAACCCTGGTCATTCATTTCGTTTTCAAAGGTATGCGTGTATTTTTGCACCCCTGAAAACGCCCCGCTTGGGACGTTGAATCTGAAACCACCACCCTACAAGAAACCTAAGAAGACCATGACCAAGGCGGACATCGTAAGCCAAATTTCCGATCAGACCGGAATGGAGAAAGGAGACGTTCAAGTCACTGTGGAAGCATTTATGCGTGCAGTACGGAGCAACTTGGAAAGCGGAGAAAACGTGTACTTGCGCGGATTTGGAAGCTTCGTAGTAAAAACCCGTGCGGCAAAAACCGGCCGCAACATCTTGGCCAAGAAGTCCATCCAGATTCCCGCTCACAACATTCCTTCGTTCAAGCCGAGCAAGGATTTTGTGGAGAACGTGAAGCTCAACGTCAAGGTCAAGTAAGGCGCATTCATCATGGCAATGTCCAAATCCACATGGGTCCTTGTAGCTGGCGCGGGTGTGCTGGCGGCAAACATCATGTGGATGCCTCGCGTCCCTGCTTCAGCTTCTGCGGCCCATGCCCATGCTGAAGAAGTGGCGCAGGAAGGCATCGGGACGGACCCCGTGGACATCGCAATCGCCAAGGTGAACGGGGACAACCCTATGGAGGGCATCCTTGAACTCCGAGCCTTGGCCGAAGAAACGCCCCCCAACCTCGATGCCGTCCTTTGGCTTGGGCGGTTCAGCGTTCAAAGCGGCCAACTCGACAAGGCTCGCGAACGGTTTGAGCAGGTCATTGACGCTGCACCCGATCGTGTGGAGGCCTACTGGGAGCGCGCCATGCTTGACATGGAAGAGGGGTTTTTGGAAGATGCAGTTCAGGGATTTGACCTCTGCATCTCTGCCGACGAACTGTACGTGAATGGTCGCTTCTTCAAAGCGCGTTGCTTCGAAGCCATGGGCCAAGTGGACCAAGCACTGACCGAATACAAATCTTACCTTCCTCTCTCGCCTGACACGGCTGTGTCGCGAAGCGTGGAAGGCATCATCGAACGGCTCGAAGCTGGCTCGCCAGCTTTGGGCACCTAAACAACATCATCATGCCTAGCGGAAAAAAGCGCAAGCGTCACAAGATGGCGACGCACAAGCGGAAGAAGCGTCTTCGCAAGAACCGTCACAAGAAGAAGTAATTGACGCGGCGCGGAGCAGGGCTTAGGCTTGTGCTCCGCCGCCGTGAGACTTCATGTGATGGACGCCGAACTCGTCATCAACTCGACGCCTGCGGGCGTCGACATTGCCCTTCTCGAGAACGGTCAGCTCGTTGAGCTCCACCGCGATCGGGGAGACGTGCAATACGCCGTGGGCGACTTTTATGTCGGCCGCGTCAGGAAGGTTATGCCCAATTTGAATGCGGGCTTTGTGGACGTTGGGCATGGGAAGGACGCGTTCCTCCACCATTCCGATTTGGGGCCACAATTCAAGACGCAACAGACTTGGGTCAAACGCGTGATGTCTGGCAAGCAGCCGACATCCGACATCAGTCAATTCAAGCGGGAAGAGGACATCGACCGCAAGGGCAAGATGAAGGACTACGTGTCCGCGTCGCAGCTCGTGCTGGTCCAAGTCGCCAAGGAACCCATCAGCACCAAAGGCCCCCGATTGACCGCCGAGGTCAGTCTGCCGGGTCGCTATTTGGTGTTGGTTCCCTTCAGCGACAAAGTGAGCCTGTCTTCCCGCATCAAGGGAGAAAAGGAGCGGAACCGCTTGAAGCGGCTCATGCAAAGCATCCAGCCTCCTGGGTTTGGAATCATCGTGCGCACCGTGGCCGAGAACAAAGGCTCGGCCGACCTGCACAGCGACCTCGAAGACCTCGTGTCGCGTTGGAAGAAGCTCTACGACAACCTCAAGAGCGCGAAGCCCGGGAAGCGGGTGCTCGGAGAGGTGAACAAGGTGAGTGTTGTGATGCGCGACGTGATGACGCCCGACTGCAAAACCATCCACGTCAACAATCCTCGCGTTGCCGATGAAGTCAAGGAGTTTTTGGTTGGCAACGGTTCGGGTGACGAGAGCATGGTGAAATTGAGTCCGGCGAAGGACTTGTTCAACGCGATGTCCATTCACCGCCAGATCAAGGCGGCGTTTGGTCGGCAAGTGAACCTGCAGAGCGGGTCGTACCTCGTGCTCGAGCAAACGGAAGCCATGCACGTCATCGACGTGAACAGCGGTGGCCGAAAGAAGGGCGCGTCCACCCAGGAAGAGAACGCTTTGATCACCAACCTTGACGTGGTGAACGAGATTGCCCGTTTGTTGCGCTTGCGCGACATGGGCGGCATCATCGCCATTGATTTCATCGACATGGCCAAGCGTGAGCACAACAAGCAGCTCACGGACGCCATGAAAGAGGCCATGAAGCGCGACAAGGCGAAGCATAACATCTCCCAGCCGAGTCGGTTTGGGGTGATGGAGATGACGCGCCAGCGCGTCCGTGACGTGGCGGTGGTGGCGACGCAAGACGCTTGCCCAGCTTGCAACGGCTCGGGCAAGGTCGAAGCGAGCATCCTTATCACGGAGCGCATCATGTCGGCCTTGAAGTACCTCGTGGAAGGGGAGAACCGCACGCGGATGACGCTGATGGTCCACCCCATGCTTGAGGCCTACTTGACCCAGGGTTGGTGGAAGTCCATTCGTCGTGCGTGGCAAAAGGAGTTGGGCATCAAGTTGGGGATCGAGTCAAACTCCAATTTGGAGATCCTCGAGTACCACATCCACAACGCTCTCGGCGAGGAAATCACGCCGGACTGAGGGGGCGCAAGTCAGGGGTCAACGCGAGGGAGCCGAGAGCTCCTTCGGATAGCACAAAAAGCTTTTCTCGACCGGCCGACTCAACATTTGAAGGTTGAGGTGGTCGTTCGCGTCCGCAAAATCGCGGGGGGTGCCGTCTTTGTAGAGGACGAGGATGCCCTTGGGGACGTAGGCCTTGTTGTCGATTCGGGCGTTGCTGACTAAAAACTCGGCGTCCTCCTTTGTGAAGCCGAGGGCGTCTGCGGTGGCTTGGACCCGCTCTTGCACGTCGGCCTCGGTGAAAGGGTCCGGGCGCAATTCGATGCGGAACAACCCTCGGTCGAGCAGGCGCTGGCTGAGCATGGCGAGCACGCGGTCTTCGTGGTGCCGCCACGACTTCATGGCGACGAAGATGTCGCTGTCGTCCAATTCGCAGAATCGCTCAAGCACTTCCGGGTCGGCCAAGAATTTCGCGCGGTCGAGGTCGTCGTGCAAAAAGAGCGACAGCGCCGGAGAGGCAAACACGGGAACGCCTTGGCGCACCAAATGCTTGGCTCGACGCAGCACAAGCATGAGCATGTGCTCGGCACTCAACACCGTGCGGTGCAGGTACACCTGCCAGTACATGAGGCGTCGCGCTACGATGAACTTTTCAATGGAATAGATGGCCTTCTCTTCCACACACAGTTGGCCGTCGACCACGTTGAGCATTTTGATGATGCGCTCGCTGCCCACCTTGCCTTCGGTCACGCCGCTGTAGAAGCTGTCGCGGGCGAGGTAGTCGAGCCGGTCCATGTCGAGTTGGCTGCTCACCAATTGGTGGAGGAACGGCTTGGGATGGTGGTCGTTGAAAATCTCAATGGCCAAATCCAAGGCCCCGCCCATCTCCTCGTTCAGCCGTCCCATGATCAGCGCACTCACGTCTTCGTGGTTCACGCCCTGCACGATGCTGTGCTCCAACGCGTGGCTGAAAGGACCGTGCCCCACGTCGTGGAGCAGGATGGCGAGGCACGCGGCCTCCGCTTCCGCCTCGGTGATGTCCACGCCTTTGTTCCGGAGGCTGTCGATCGCTTCCTGCATCAGGTGCATGCAGCCGACTGCGTGGTGGAAGCGGTTGTGGACGGCCCCGGGGTAGACGAGGTGGGAAAGCCCGAGTTGCGAGATGCGGCGCAAGCGTTGCATGTAGCGGTGGTCCATCAAATCGAGCGCCCGCTCGTGGCGCAGGGTCACAAACCCGTAGACGGGGTCATTGAGAATTTTGTGGCGGTTCACCGTGCTCATCGAGATACGAAGTCGGGCGTCTCGACGTTACTTTGCCGTCAGGCGAGGTTCACGGCGAGAGACGCCGCAAGATACGCGCCGAGCCAACGCTCTGAAACGAGGTTGGCGCACGAATGCAAACCGAGATGGGACGACCACAAATTCTTTGGGCCGACGACGAGATTGAGTTGTTGCGACCTCACATCATGTTCCTCGACGAAAAGGGCTACGACGTGACAGGCGTGAACAGCGGGGTGGAAGCCCTGGACGAAGTGGAGGCGCGGCCTTTTGACGTGGTGTTTTTGGACGAAAACATGCCCGGATTGAACGGCATCGAAACGCTGCAGCGCATCAAGGAGAAGCACCCGCACTTGCCCGTGATCATGATTACGAAGAGCGAGGAGGAGCACATCATGGAGGAGGCCATTGGGTCCAAAATCAGCGACTACCTCATCAAGCCCGTCAACCCTCACCAGATTCTGTTGGCGGTCAAGAAGATCTTGGACAACCAGCGCCTTCAGGGCGAGCAGGCGCAGTCAACGTACATGCGCGAGTTCAGGGAGCTGGCGATGAGGTTGGGGGGACGCATGGGGGCCCAAGAATGGTCGGAGGTGTATCGGCGGTTGATGCACTGGCACACGACGTTGGGCGAGTCGGGGGACCGGAGCATGTTGGAGATTTTGGAAAGCCAACATGCGGAGGCCAACCACCAATTCGTGCGCTTTGTGGAGGACAACTACGAGGCGTGGATGACGGGGTTGAAGGAGGCGCCCATGATGTCCCATCGGGTGCTGCCCGAGTGGTTGCCCAGCGCCATCGAAGGGGCGGATGGTCGGCCCGTGTTTTTGGTGGTCATCGACAACCTCCGTTGGGACCAGTGGCGCACCATTGCTCCGACGCTTCGCCCCAAGTGGAACATGGTCGAAGAGAAGACGTACTTCAGCATTCTGCCCACCGCCACGCAGTATGCGCGCAACGCGTTGTTTGCAGGAATGACCCCTGGCGAGATTGCTCGGGTCATGCCCAACCTCTGGATCGGAGAAAACGAGCAAGGCTCGAAAAACGCCAACGAGGAAGCGTTGCAACAGGGTTTGTTTTCGCGTTTGGGCGTGCAGGGAAAGACGTCGTACCACAAGATCACCAACCTGCAGGCGGGCAAGAAATTGGCGGACCGCTTCCACGAGTTGAAGGGCCAAGAGGTCATCACCGTGGTGTACAATTTTGTGGACATGCTCAGCCATGCCCGGTCCGAGATGGAAGTGATCAAAGAGCTGGCCGACGACGAGGCCGCCTACCGAAGCTTGACCCATTCTTGGTTCCAGCACAGCCCCCTGAAGGAAATGATGGACGCCATGGCCGAGATGGGCGGGCGCATGATTTTGACGACCGACCACGGGACCATTCGTGTCGACCACCCCGTGGAAGTGCGTGGCGACCGCGAAACCAACAGCAACCTGCGCTACAAAGTCGGTCGAAACTTGGGGTACGACACCAGCGAGGTCATGGAGCTTCGCAACCCGGACAAAGCGGGGTTGCCCAAGCCCAACGTCTCGAGTTCGTACATTTTTGGGAAAGGCAAGGATTTTCTCGTGTACCCCAACAACGCTGCGAAATACACCAAAACGTTCCGCGACACATTCCAGCACGGCGGTGTGAGCATGGAAGAGATGATTGTGCCGTTTGTGATTTTGGATCCCAAAGGGGTGTGACATGGCGACGTTGGTGGACATCTGCACGTGGCGTCGGTTTGAACTGAGCGAGCTCGAGGAGGTGGCAGCGCGCCTGTCCCAGTGCTTGCCCCACTCCGGTGTGGTGGCTGTGCACGGCCCCATGGGCGCGGGAAAGACCACCCTGGTGCGTGCGTTGTTGCAGGCGTGGGGCGTGGAGGAAGATGCGGCGAGCCCAACCTTTGGGCTCGTGCACCACCACAAGGCACATCGGAACGGAGAGGAGGTCAAGGTGCGTCACATGGACCTGTATCGCCTTGAAGACGAGGAAGAAGCGGAACGGTCGGGCATTGCCGAAATGCTGGGCGATCCGGCATTGAATTTGGTGGAATGGCCGGAGCGGGTGCCAGGGTTGATGCCCGACGACGCTTGGCTTTTGCGCATCGAGCCGTTGGAGGACGGGGCGCGTTCTTGCATTTTGTCGCAGTTGCAGGCGTGATTCGCGAAGGGTTGGCTATTTTGGGCCCGCATGGATTCTGGACGCAAAGCCATCAAAGCCCTCGCACGTGAGGCGGCCCTTCTTCCCCAGGAGGAATTGCTGCATGCCAAACAGGGGCACGCCGAATTGACCATTGGCATCCCCGCAGAGACCAGCCTTCAAGAAAAGCGGGTTGCACTCGTGCCGGAGGCCGTTGCCCTGCTCGTTGCCCATGGGCACCAAGTCCTTGTGGAAACCCAAGCGGGAGCGGAAGCCCAATTTTCTGACAACGACTACAGCGAGTCTGGCGCGCGCATCGTGTACGACCGACGACAAGTCTTTCAGGCCAACATCGTTTTGAAAGTCGAGCCGCCTTCGCTCGAGGAGGTGGAGTTGATGGGCATGCGTCAAACCCTCATTTCCGCGCTTCAATTGAGCGTCCAAAACGAGGGTTTGCTCGAGGCGTTAAGCGCCAAGAAAACAACGGCCATTGCTTGGGACTTTGTCCAAAACGAAAATGGCATTCAACCGTTGGTTCGCGCCATGGGCGAAATCGCGGGAAACACCGCCGTGCTTCTTGCAGGCGAGTTGATGGCAAGCGTGAGCGGCCAGGGCACCATGCTCGGTGGCGTGAGCGGGGTACGGCCCAGCGAAGTGGTCATCCTCGGTGCGGGCACCGTCGGCGAATACGCCACGCGCTCGGCGCTGGGACTTGGTGCAAGCGTCAAGGTGTTTGACAACTCGGTCCACCGCCTCATCCGCCTCCAAAATGCCGTAGGCCAGCGCCTCTGGACGTCGACCCTCCAGCCTTCCGTGTTGGAAGAGGCGTTGCGCACGGCGGACGTCGCCATTGGCGCTGTTCGGGGCTCCGGTTCGCGCGCTCCCATGTTGGTCAGCGAGCCCATGGTTGCGGGCATGCGCGATCGATCCATCGTCGTGGACGTGAGCATCGACCGTGGAGGGGTGTTTGAAACCTCGCGACTTACGAGCCACGAACGCCCCACGTTCATCGAATGCGGAGTGATTCACTACTGCGTACCCAACATCCCGTCCCGGGTGTCGCGCACCGCGAGCAAGGCCTTGAGCAACATCTTTGCCCCCATGCTTCTCGGTGTGGCCGGCGAGGGAGGGGTGGTTCCGTCCATCAAGGAGCACAACTTGATCCGCACCGGGGTATACATGTTCAACGGCACCCTCACCAACGAGGAAATTGCGTTGCATCGGAACCTGCCATGGAAGCCACTTGATTTGTTGGCGGCCACCCTCTGATTCGAAGCTTCCGTTTAGGCGTTCAGGGCCTCTCCCGACTTTTTGCCCGTCAGGGTGGCCTTGATTTCATGCAGTTTCATCAGCGCCTGCACTGGCGTCAAATGGTCGATGTCGACCTCCATGATTTGGTCTCGAATGGACTCGAGGGCAGGGTCGTCGAGCTGGAAGAAACTCATTTGAATGCCCTCCTCAGGAGTGACGATGCCGCGGATGTCCGGTTGCGGTGAAGCCGCGCCTTCCGCTCGGGCCGATTCAAGCGTCGCCAACACCTCCTCCGCTCGACGCACGAGGCTGCGCGGCATGCCGGCCAATTGCGCCACGTGGATCCCAAAACTGTGGTTGGAACCGCCCGGCGCCAGCTTCCGCAAAAACACAATCTTGCCTCCCATCTCCTTCACACTGACGTTGACGTTGACGATGCGCGGGAAGCGCTGGCTCATGTCGTTCAGCTCGTGGTAGTGGGTCGCGAACAGCGTCAAGGGCCGCACCGATCCCGACTGGTGGAGGTGCTCGGCGATGGCCCAAGCAATGCTTACTCCGTCGTAGGTGCTCGTTCCACGCCCGATTTCGTCAAGCAAGACCAGACTGCGTTCCGTGAGGTTGTTCAGGATCGCCGCCGTCTCATTCATTTCCACCATGAACGTGGATTCTCCGCTGCTGATGTTGTCGGACGCACCCACGCGGGTGAAAATCCGGTCCAAAATTCCGAGGTCGGCATGCTTGGCCGGCACGAATGAACCGGCCTGCGCCATCAAGGAGATCAGCGCGGTCTGCCGGAGAAGCGCACTCTTTCCCGACATGTTGGGGCCAGTGACCATCAAGATTTGCCGTGAATCCGGGTCGAGCTGGACGTCGTTGGCCACGTACGTTTCTCCCGTGGGAAGTTGCCTTTCGATGACCGGATGACGCCCCTCCGTGATGGTCAAGCCTTGGGCCTCGGTCATGCGGGGGCGGGTGTACCCCAAGTTCGTCGCTGTCTCGGCATGGCTCGCCAACATGTCGAGGAGGCCCATGGCGCGAGCGTTTTGCATGAGTGGTGCCACTTCGGCCACGCACGCCGCCACAACCGCGGCAAACGCGGTGTGCTCAAGGGATTCCGCTTGTTCCTTGGCGGTGAGGATTTGGGATTCCAACTCCTTCAGTTCCTCGGTGATGTACCGCTCCGCCTGCGTGAGGGTCTGCTTGCGAATCCACTCCTCAGGGACCTTGTCTTTGTGCGCATTCCGCACCTCGAGGTAGTATCCAAAGACGTTGTTGAACGCAATCTTCAACCCGCTGATGCCCGTGGCTTCTGCCTCTCGGTCGCGAATCGCATCCAACGCCTCTTGGCTGTGGAAGGCCAAACGTCGCACCTCATCCAATTTGGCATTCACGCCTGAGGCAATGACTTCTCCTTTGCCGATGGCGGTGGCCGGTTCCTCCACCAATTCGCGGTCGAGTCGCTCGAGCAGGCTTGTGCAGGGACTGAGTTTTTCGAGGTAAGGCAGGAGGGCATCTTCACCCGCTGTGGCGTCGGCGACCGATTGAACGGCGTGCAAACCGCGACGGACGTGCCCCATCTCCCGGGGATTGATGCGTCCCGAGCTCGCCTTTGACGTGAGGCGTTCCAGGTCGCCCACTGAATTGAGAATGCCGCGCAAGTCGTGGCGGAGCGCCACTTGCTCGGCGAGGCGGTCGACGGCTTCGTGCCGTGCCGTGATGGCTTGAAGGTCCGTCAACGGGGCCACCAAGCTGCGCCGCAGGGCGCGTCCGCCCATCGGAGTGCACGTGCGGTCGAGCACATCCACAAGCGTCGTGCCGTCGGGATGGTTGGGATGAAGGATCTCGAGGTTGCGAACCGTGAACCGGTCAAGCCACATGCCTTCGTCTGGGCGCAAGCGGCGGATGCCTTGCACGTGGTCCAATTGACGGTGATGGGTGGCGTCGAGATAATGCAAAATGGCGCCCGCCGCCACGGTGGCCAGCGGCGCGTCATCGAGCCCAAATCCCTTCAACGTCCCTGTGGCGAACTGGCGTTCGATTTGATCGTGCGCGTGCGCTTCGGTGAACACCCAATCGTCCAGCCGGGTTCGCGGCACGTCATCACCAAACAGGGTTTGCACGTCCCGTTCGTGCAAGCGGTTGACCAGCCACTCTTTGGGCTCCAAGCTTCGAAGGATGCGGTCCACCCAGCGGCTGTCGCCTTCTGCCGCCTGAAATTCCCCAGTGCTGAGGTCGAGCAGGGCGAGTCCCACCGCTTTAGGCGTCCAATGGAGGGCGGCGATGAAGTGGTTGGCTTTGCTCTCGAGCACGTGGTCGTGCATGACCAAGCCCGGCGTGACCAACTCGGTGACGCCACGCTTGACAAGTCCTTTGGCTTGTTTGGGGTCCTCGAGTTGGTCGCACACCGCCACCTTCAGCCCGCTCTTGACCAACTTCGGCAAATAAGTGTCCAAGCTGTGGTGAGGGAAACCGGCGAGCTCGATCTCCGAAGCGCTTCCGTTGCCGCGCTTGGTCAATACAATGTTGAGGACCTTGGCGGCCGCAATGGCATCCTCGCCAAACGTCTCGTAGAAATCCCCCACACGAAAGAGCAGCACGGTGTCCGGATGCTTGGCTTTGATCCGGTTGTATTGCTTCATCAAGGGGGTTTCCTTCCCAGCCACGTTCGCGCGATTTCGAGGTTCGTCTCACCAAATGGATGAACTTCGAATGTACCCCGTTCGTGCCGGGAGTGCCCTGTTTCAGGGGGTTCCGTTATTCACAAGGGGTTCACATTGAAGGTCCACACGCGGACCTCAACCCCGGATGGCGCTAAAAATCCGACGGGGGCCCCGTCACAAGCGGGAGGCCATCTCGTTCCCATCCCGAGATGCCGTTTTCGAGGTTGTACACCTCCTTGTGGCCTGCCGCGACCAACTCTTTGGCGGTCAACCCACTCCGTCCGCCACCGGCACAGTACACCAGCACAGGGCGGTTGCGGGGAATCGAGTTCATGGCGTCTGCAAAGGCTTGCTCATCCCCCCAATAGTCCGCGTGCGCTGCGCCAGCGAGGTGTCCTTCGCTCCATTCTTCCGGCGTGCGCACGTCCAACAACAACGGCCCGTCCAGGGACGTCATCAGTTGCTGGAATTCCGCGTTGCTAACGTCTTTGAGGATGGGCCCTGCTTCCTTCTCAGTTTGAGCGTTGGAACACCCTGAAGAAAAGGCGACCACCGCCACCAAAAAGGGGAGAGCGATTCGAGAAAGGAGAGTTGCGGTCATGGTCATGAAGCTTTGGCTCCTGATTTAGGCTTGGTGCCACTCGGCTTGGCTTCGACGGGTTTTTGATCGTCGAAGTGGTCGTGCTGTGCTTGGATTTGTTCGTGCGCGTATTGGGCGGTGACCCTGAGGCTTTTGGTGTCGCTGCCTGGCAGGTCAAACATGGCGTTGCGCAAGATGATCTCGCAGATGCCACGGAGTCCGCGTGCGCCCAGTTTTCGCTCGACCGCGTGGTCCACGATCAAATCCAGTGCGTCGGCCTCGAACTTCAACTCGATGTCGTCCATGGCGAACAGCTTCGTGTACTGCCGGATCAACGCGTTCTTCGGCTCGGTCAAGATGCGGCGCAACGCGCTCCGCTTGAGGGGACGCAACGCCGTCAACACCGGGAAGCGTCCAATCAATTCAGGAATCAACCCAAACGCCCGAAGGTCCGCCGGATCGACGAACGCCAACGCCTCGTCTTCTTCCACCACTTGGCCGGCAGAAGCGTAGCCGATGGTGCTCTTGCGAAGGCGCCGAGCGACAATTTTCTCCATGCCCGCAAAGGCCCCTCCGCAAATGAAAAGGATGTTTCCCGTGTTGACGGTGATGAGCTTTTGCTCAGGGTGCTTCCGTCCGCCTTGCGGGGGTACTTGCACATCCGTGCCTTCGAGGAGCTTCAGCAAGGCTTGCTGCACCCCCTCGCCGCTCACGTCTCGCGTGATGGAGGGGTTGTCACTTTTGCGGGCAATCTTGTCAATCTCGTCGATGAACACGATGCCACGTTCTGCCGCTTGCACGTCGAAATCAGCGGATTGAAGCAAGCGTGACAACACGCTTTCCACGTCTTCGCCCACGTAGCCGGCTTCGGTGAGTACCGTCGCGTCAGCGATGCAAAACGGCACGTCCAACATCCGGGCGATGGTCTTGGCCAGCAGCGTTTTTCCCGTCCCGGTTTCCCCGACGAGGATCACGTTGCTCTTGTCCAATTCCACGCCTCCGTCGTCGTCGGTGTTTTTGTGGGTCAACCGCTTGTAGTGGTTGTACACCGCCACACTCAGGGTGCGCTTGGCCGCTTCCTGCCCGATGACAAAATCATCGAGGTAGGCTTTGATTTCGGCAGGCCTCCTCAGCGTGAAGTCCAAAGCGGATTGCACGCCGCTTTTGGCGGAGGCTTCCTCGAGCACGATGGCTTCCGCCTGCTCGACGCAGCGGTCGCAGATGTGACCGGTCGCACCGGCGATGAGGATTTCCACCTCGTCTTTGCGTCGACCGCAAAACGAGCATTGAATGTCTTGTTCGGACATGGGCGTTCGTTCCGTTGTTTGCCCTTGAAGTTAGGAAGAATCAGCTCGGGCGAACCAAGACTTCGTCAATCATTCCGTACTCCTTGGCTTCTTCGGCAATCATCCAGTAATCGCGGTCGCTGTCTTCCCAAACCTTGTCGTACGTCTGGCCGCTGTGCGTGGCGATGATGTCGTAGAGCTCCTTCTTGAGCTTCTGGATTTCGCGTGCCGTGATTTCGATGTCGGATGCTTGGCCACGAGCACCGCCCAAGGGCTGGTGGATCATGACGCGGCTGTGCTTGAGGCCGGTGCGCTTGCCCGCAGCACCTCCACAGAGCAACACTGCACCCATGGAGGCGGCCATGCCCGTGCAGATCGTCGCCACGTCCGGACGGATGTACTGCATCGTGTCGTAGATGCCCAATCCGGCGTACACGCTTCCCCCTGGGGAGTTGATGTAAATCTGAATGTCTTTGCCAGGATCCGTCGATTCCAAAAAGAGGAGCTGAGCCTGAATGATGTTGGCGATGTAGTCGTCCACCCCGGTGCCGAGGAAGATGATGCGGTCGGCCATCAAACGAGAGAACACATCGACTTCCCGGAAGGGCATCGGACGTTCTTCAATCACCGTGCGCGTCATGTTGTCTGGACCCGACACAGGGCTGTGCGTGGCCGAGATGTAATCTTCGACGGTGTGGCTGCTCATGCCGTGGTGGTGCACGGCGTACTTCAGGAATTCTTTGCGGTTGTTCATGGTGCGAATCTTGAGGCCAAATTACGCCCCACAACCCTCACCCCCGGCACGTCCGCACCGGGTTGTTCACAACTGTTGGGGTAGAATCAACGGACCTCCGCCGCGAGCTTTCCGAACTCGTCAAAGCTCACGAGCTTTTCGGAAATCGTCACGCGCGTCTTCAGGTCGTCGACCACCTTCCGCTCGACCAAAACGTCGGCGATGCGGCGGCGTTCCTTCTCGTCGTTCAGCACGTTCTTCGCCACGTTGGTGAGGGTTTCCTCGTCCATGGGCATGCCGTACTGGGCGTATTGGGCGCCGACCATGCGTTTGGCCTCGTCCTCGAGCTCGTCCGCCGTCACCTTCAAATCGATGGCCTCGGCCACGGTCTGCTGCAGGATTTGCCAGCGCAGCGACTCGGCGTACCCGGGGTATTCCTCCTCGACCTGCTCAGGCGTCAGCGGATTTTCGTTGGTCAACATGATCCAACGCTTGAGGAACGTGTCGGGCAGCTCGACCTTCATGTGGTCAATGAGATCCACCACGAAGCGGCGGCGGAACACCCACTCTGCGTCGCGGTCGAAGTGGCCGTCGAGGTCTTGCGAAACGCGCTCACGGAAGACCTTCTCGTCGGTCACGATGCCTTCGCCGTAGACCTTGTCAAACAACGCTTGGTTGATGTCGTGGGGCTCGAGTCGCTTCACCTCCTTCACCGTGAATTGGAAATCACCCTTCAAATCGTGCACCTGCTCGTGGCTGATGCCCAACATGCGGCCCAAATCGTCGTGCCCGCGGCTCACCTTGTGAGGATCCACCGTCACTGTGGCGCCAGGTTCAAGGCCCACCAACGCCTTCTTGGTCTTCTTGTCCTCCACGAATTCGACGCTGATTGTGCTGTCGCTTGCGATGCCGCCTTCCAAGACGTTGCCGTCGGAATCGAGCTGGGCAAACGCGCCCACCAACATGTCGTTTTCCGCGCTCTTGTCAGGGTCGGTCATCTTGCCGTGCCGGCGCTGCAAGTCGGTCACTTGACGCTGGATGGCGTCCTTGTCCACCTTGATTTTGTGGCGGGTGAATTTGGCCTTTTTGCCGAAGTCGAGGCTCAACGCTGGGGCCAAACCCAATTCGTAGTGAAACGTGAACGAATCGGGGTTGTTCCAATCGCCGGCATCTTCCTTGTTCTCGCTGGGGATGGGGTTGCCCAACACGTTCAATTTGTTCTCTTGAATGTGCGACTGAAGCTGCTCGCTAAGCAACGAGTTCAATTCTTCCGCCAACACAGACTGGCCGTATTGGCGCTTGATCAGCTGCATGGGAACCTTGCCCTTGCGAAAGCCGGGCATGGCTGCGTTTTGCTGGTGGCGCTTCAAAGTGCGCTCCACGCGAGGGCTGTAATCTTCGGGGGTCAGGGTGACGGCCAATTCAATGCGGAGGTCGTCGAGGGAAGTCTGGGAGACGTTCATGGGCGAGGTTGATGTTGCCGGTTCAAGTTCCTCGAAGATGTGCGGGTGGAGGGACTCGAACCCCCACGCCGAAGCACCAGATCCTAAGTCTGGCGTGTCTACCAATTTCACCACACCCGCGTCCTTCGAGGGCCGCAAAGGTACAAGGTTTTTCTCGCCTGTCAACCTGCACGTTGCGCTGATGAAATGGGAGGTTTTTGGCGGTGAGGTCGGATGAGATTTGGCCCCATGAGGCGAGCAGTACAAATCGCGATGCTGGCATGGGTGCTGGCATGGGGAGGGGTGTGGGGGCAGGAGGCGAGGTCGGGGCGGTCCAACTTGGGCGGGGAAGTGCGTGGCACCCAGCACGTAGGGGTGCCTTGGAATGCGATTTCAGCTCGAATTTGGGGAAGGCGCGGTCCCGCTCCGTTCGAAGAGTGGACGCTGGGGATGTCCCACCAAGGCTGGTCCGCCTGGACGCAGTCGGATGTCGTTTCAGGTGGCCGATTTCAATCCGGCGAGCAAGCGTGGTTCGAAGGCACGGTTTCCGCGGGGCTGGTGCGTTGGCCCGAGGTCCGCGCGCGCTCGGGCTTGTTGCGCGCCGAGGTGGCAGGAACGCATGAACGTCCTTGGGGACTCTTCCGATGCCATGCCTTCACAGAGGCAGGGCAGGGCCAAACGTGGTGGCGAGAAAATCCCAACCCAAACGTGGTTTTGGGCGGCAACCGCTGGGGATGGGAAATGATGTGGGCGCCTCAATTTGACGGAGTGCCTTGGCCGCTCCCGGCTTTGAGTTGGGCTTCCGATGGTTCGTGGACGCTGGCGTGGAGCTCCTCGCACGATGCCTGGGCCAACCAAAGGTTGTGGCGCCCGCCACCGGGGAGCATTCAGCTTGCATGGACCTTCCCTGAGTCGCGGGTTGAACTCGCGTGGCGATGTTCGCTTCGTCCACGCGGCTCCGGCGTGGGTCGCGCATCGACGCAGGGCCCTGAAGATGAGGGCCCAAGACGCGCGCATTTCATGCGAGTGGGCACGTCCGCCCAACGTGTTTCGAGCACGTGGCAATGGGCGTGGGAATGGTGTCCTTCTGAGAGCCAAGAGCAGTTTTGAAGCGGCACATCATCTTCATCGGCCTTTCGGCGCTTTTGGCGACGCCGTGGGCCCAAAACGCGGATTCCGACTCCCGTGGTCTCTGGAACGTCAGGTGGTTTTTGGTTCGAGCGGTGGAAGACGGAAACCTGTCAAGCCCAAGTGCCGAAGTCGTGCTGTCCCACGTTTCACAACACGGTTCTCCACGGGCACCTGAAGAAGCTTGGAGAATCGAAGGGTTGAGTGTGAAAGAGCGCGCGTGGTTGGTGTCCGCAGAGGAGTGGCATGCGATGTGCCAACCTCTCAGCACGGCCGGTGCACCTGCCGTCCGAGGGTCGTTCACGTCGCTGCAGCGTTGGGCTGATTCTCGGACCGCACGGCGGGACTGGCGCATGCAAGTGGGTTCGGTGCGGGCCCGGGTGCGCACGGAAGCGGGCGTGGATGTATCAGGTTCTTGGGCAGGAGGTGCGTCGAACTGGTCGTGGGTCTTGGGGGACCAGGCTTTGGGCTGGGGGCAGGGCCTCACCGTGCCGAGGTCGGACCCGTTTGGGTTGGCTTTTTTTCTTGGCTCATCAGAATTGCGGCTTCCCAATCGCCCCCTTCCCCTGTATCACAGTGAGTTTGCCGGGGGATTGCGGGGAGCGGCTTTGGAGCATGCCGGCATGCGCTGGTCCGCCGGAGTTGGCGCAGGGCGAGGACACGTCGCTGGAATGGTGCGGAGAAAGTGGTCGCACCACGAAGGCGGCTGGTCCTGCTTTTACTCCGAAGGGCGGACGCGGTGGGGGGTGGATTGGACAGGCCGACGCGGGTCCTGGGACGGTCAAGCAGCGTTTGCACGGAGTGAAGGGAACACGGCACTTCGCTTGTCTTGCCGCGTTGCGCGGTCCTCGTTTTTTGCGCTGCAGGCGGGTGGAGACCTCGAGGTGAACGGCGGAACATGGACTGGAGAGGTCAGAGGCTACGCCACATGGGAAGATCCTGACGAAGAAGGAAATGTCCAATTGCGCGTTCGTGGACGGTCGGAGGATGGCGGAGACGTGCGCCTCCAAGGAAGGATTCGCAAGGGCCATGCATTGAAATGGTCTTTTTTGGGAACACGAGACGAGCGCATCTTGGGGTTGCATTGGTCGGGTCATGGCGTCCGGGCAACGTTGTGGACGGGACGGAGTCCGACGGGGAGTTGGTCGATGGTGCGCCACGTGGAAGCCCAATGGAGCTTGCCAGGGGGAGGAAGTTGGGGCATGTTTGGGCTAGACGGCCAAGCGGATTGGACGGGGACATACGTGGCTCTGCCCGCGCTCGATGTCCGGCAGTGGTCTCATGCTCCACGGGCAGGGAGCCAGTTGGGAGTTTGGTGGCGTTCAGAATTGAATTGGTTGCCGTTTGATCGTGTTCAGTTGCGGTCGTCGTGGCAGGCCTCTTGGGCACCTTCTCAACAAGAGTCCTTTCGTTGTGCGTGGCGAGTGCGTTGGGAAGCGTGACCCTCTGAAGTATCTTGCAACAACATCCAATTCACCTGAAACTGCATTCAGCGACCCAAGCATGGCCAACACGAGCGACATCAAGAACGGCATGGTTTTGAACCACAACAACGGATTGTGGCAAATTGTGGAATTTCTCCACGTCAAACCTGGAAAGGGTGCGGCATTCGTTCGCACCAAACTCAAAAACATCGAAACTGGAAAGGTGGTCGATCACACCTTCAATGCAGGACACAAGATTGATCCTGTTCGCATCGAGACGAGGGAACACCAGTTTCTCTACAACGAC
Source organism: Bacteroidota bacterium (assembly GCA_027621555.1). Taxonomy (GTDB): domain Bacteria; phylum Bacteroidota; class Bacteroidia; order Flavobacteriales_D; family Sanyastnellaceae; genus UBA11663. The sequence goes on from JAQCBJ010000004.1 coordinate 30,980, forward strand.
GACGACGGTTACCACTTCATGAACACGGACACCTATGAGCAGGTACGGCTTGAGAAGCACCTCATTAGCGCTCCTCAATTTTTGAAGGACGGCACGATGTGCTTGGTGGTGTTCCACGCGGATGAAGAGCGAGCCATCAGCTGCGATTTGCCGAGCCACGTGGAACTCGAAATTACCTACACGGAGCCTGGAGTCAAAGGCGATACCGCGACGAATACGTTGAAGCCAGCGACAGTGGACACGGGGGCGGAAGTGCGCGTGCCCTTGTTCATCGACAACGGCGATTGGATCAAAGTCGATACCCGAACCGGTGAGTACACCGAGCGCGTCAAAAAGTAAAGCCGCCGAGGCGGCCCAAGCCATGCCCAACCAAAAGGAAAGTCGACTCAAGCAGAAGCTCGAATTGCGAGACTTCAAGCTGAGCGCGCTCCTCAAGGTCACGCAGGCGATCAATTCCCAAACGTCGGAAGAGGAATTGATGCAGCAATACGTCGACGCCCTGAAGGCCAACTTGGGCATCGACCGCTTGGTGTTGTACGCGGCAGATTTGGACGGAGAACGTTGGAAATTGCTGGTCTCGGAAGGCACCGATGCTTCGTGGCCGGCATCTCAACCCGCGGCATTCTTCAAAGGTCTTGACCTCGACAACATCGGTCTTGCGGGAGCCATGGGTGGAGACCAGCACCCCTCAGACGTGGTGGTGCCTGTGCATCAAAACGACGAAGCCATTGCCTTTGTCCTTGCCGGGGACACCACCGACGACGACCGCGGAGTCAGTCCCGTGGTCAAGCACCTCAATTTTTTGGTGACGTTGACCAACATTCTCGTGGTCGCTCGACGCAACACCGCGATGGTGGATCGCAATTTGAGGCAAGAGGCGCTCCGCCGGGAGCTCGAGCTTGCTGGTGAAATGCAAGCGATGCTCCTCCCCAATTCGTGGGACCACTTGGATTTGGATGTGGCGGGGTACTACAAGCCGCACACCGAGGTGGGTGGAGACTACTACGACGCTTTTGCCACAGATGCAGGAGATGTCGTCATGTGCATGGCGGACGTCAGCGGGAAAGGCATGAGTGCCGCGCTGTTGATGAGCAACTTCCAAGCCCAGGTTCGCGCGTTGTTTCAAGCGGGAACTTCGTCTTTGACGGACACGTTGAACGTGTTGAACTCTCGGGTGATGCAGATTGCCCAGGGCGAGAAGTACATCACGTTTTTTGTTGCAGTCTTTCATCCGGCGAAACGGGCCATGAGCTACGTGAATTGCGGGCATAACCCGCCTTTGTTTGTTTGCTCGGACGGCAGCAGTCAACTGCTTGAAGAGGGATGCGTTGGGCTAGGCATGTTCCGGGAGATCCCGTCCATGAACGTGGGATCCGTGGACGTGCCTGTCGGCAGTTTGCTCTGCTGCTACACAGACGGATTGATCGAGCAGGAGAACGACCAAGAAGTGCCATTTGGTACCGACCGGTTGCTGGGGTTGCTCGCTCACCACAAGGGCCAGTCCCTGGAGGCCGTTCACCGAACGGTGGTCGCAACCTTGGATGCGTTCCGTGGCGACGAACCGCCTCTGGACGATACCGCCATGCTGAGCTGCCGATTCACCTAAGCTTGTTTGGTCGAAGCCTGAAGGTCCAAGACCACCATCATCGCGAGAAACCCCCAAAACGGAGCGCTGGCTTTGTCCGTGTCCAGGTAGTTGTTCAAGACGCCATGCACGAAATAAGTCACGAGGCCCAAAAACACGCCCATGGCGAGGCGTCGGTCGTCCGGGTCGAGCAACTTGCGTTGCAACTTGAATCCGAGGTGTCCTGTGGCCAAGAGCAGCGCCAACACGGCCATGAAACCAAGGAATCCCTGCTCGGAAAGGGGGCCGAGGTATTCGCTGTGGGCATTGCCTACATCCCCATTGTTGGTGCTGATCAGGGTGCGAAGGTCTGAGGTTTGGAAGGGAGCGTATTCGAATTGATACGTGCCGGGGCCCCAGCCGAAGACGGGGCGCTCCTCAAACATGGCCAAGGCACAGGACCAGCGGTTGAGGCGCTCGAGGTTGGAGTCGTCACTCGAAACGTTGGAAATGCTCTCGACGTGTTGGGCGAGGTCGTCCGAGGAGTCTTGCTTGTTGCGCTCCAATTGGATCACCAAGGCATCCCAAGAAAAGATCAGTCCAACGACACTGGCCATGCCGATGCTGAGCAACGTGCGAAAGCGCATGCCGAGCAGAATGAGAACCCACAACCCACCCGCCGCGGCGAGACTGACCCATGCGGCCCGGGTGAAGGAAAGCACCGTGCCTAGGGAAATCCAAGCCACGGCCAACGTCCAGAGTACGCGAGAAAGCGTGGATTGGCTGGAACGCCAAGCCATGGCGATGGCGGGGGGAAGGAGCATGGCGAGGACCGCTCCGTAGGAGGTGTGATCCTTGAAAAACGGTTTCATCACCCAGTGGCCCGCGCCTTTGCTGAATCCGTAGTCCGCGTGACGGACGAGGGTGTAGGCGATGACGATGGAGAGGGGGATGACGAGAAGCGTGAGGAAACGGTGTTTGGCCTTGGGGTCGGATTGAAACCACTCCGCGAGCAGGAGGTAGAACGAGGCCAAAAACCAAGCACGCGCCACCCACGCCTTGAGCGACACCACGACGTGGCTGCTGGGCAAAATGGTCAATCCCATCCACAGGAAGCCTGCCCCGATGACCCACGATATGGGGTGTCGAAGCAAGGACTGTTGCGGGGATTGTCCCGAAAGCCAGCGCGCGACGAAGACGGCGAGCAGGGCGAAAAGCATGGGCTCCGTGGGCATGTACCATCCGATCGACGTCAATCCAAATTCACTCAGATTCAAGGAAAGAGGGACGAGGAACACGACCGTCGAGAGGTACAGGTCAATGCGCGCGAACGCCCACCAAAAGAGCAGCGCCGCCGCCGGCAATGCCAACACGTAGGGCAAGTCGGTCGCCCACCCTGCGAGGGCAAGGAGGGTCATGGCGAGGCCTGCGAGGATGCCGGCGCGTGCGGTGGTCATGGAGCGGTCAGGCAGCGTTTTGGGCGCGTTGCAACGTATCCCACGCCAACATGGCAAGAAAGGCTGCGGCCACCGCCACGACAGAGGTCATGACCACGATGAGCCAGCGCACGGGTTTGGCCTTCTTGTCGGCGGCACTCGCGTAGTCTACAATGAATGAGGAGGAAAGCTGGGTCTCTGCATCCACGCGCATCAGTTCCAAACGCTTCTTCAGCAGGGCTTGCTGTTCGTAGGCTGCTTCGAGGTAGGCCGACAGGTTGTTGTAACCGTTCGCAAGGGCACCAAGCTGCTCAAGGTCCTGCTTGATGGTGGCGGCAGCTCTCGGATTGCCTGAAGCGAGCGCCATGCCGTATTGCGCCGTGAGACCTTCGACTTGAGCCTCAAAATCATAGATGCCCAGGGCGTGCAAGGTGGCGAGACTGTCCTCCGCTTCGGCGATTTGCTTCGACGTGTTGGAGAGCGTGCTCCTTGCCAAGTCATAGGCTTCTTTCGCGCGGTCGTTGCGCATCTTGTTGGCCACGCTGTCCACCAAAAAGGCCATGTCGTTGGCCATGTCACGTGCGAGTTCAGGATCGGTGTCCAGCACCCGAACTTGAATGGACCCAAACCGCGTCAGGTTGGCGCTGACGTTGCTGTTGTAAGTCAACCCCATGGCGGCTTTGGCACCGGGTTCATTGGGGACGATGTCGTAGTGGGTGTAGAGGTCGTACTTCTCGATGATTCGGTTTCGGATGCGGTGGGAATTGAGGATCTGGAGCAACCGCTCGGCGTCTTCGGTTTCCCCGTAAGCGAGCAGGTCGTTCTTCTTGTTTTCCTCAAAGAACTGCTCCCCGATGCTGTGCTGTGAAGTGGCAAACATGACCACCGTGCTTTCGTAGTATTCGTCCAGAATCAACGCGACGCCGGATGCGGCGATGGCGGCAAGGAAACCGACCGCAGCGAGCGTTTTCAAATTGCGCCACAAAAACACGAGAAGGTGAGTGGACTCCATGGGGTTGGATGTAGACATGCGTTCAGGGATTGGGTGGAGAAGAGCCGCGAAGGTAATGGGCGCGGTCGGTACCTTTGAGCACATGGCGCGCATTGCCTTGAACGGACGATTGTTGGTGCCCGGCAAGATGGAAGGAATCGGGAGATTCACCCTCCGCTGCTTGGAGGGTTTGGTCGCGTTGCGCCCCAACGACTCGTTTTTGCTCCTGGTGGATCGGCCGGACGATGACTTGTTCCATTTGGGACCCAACGTCGAAGTACGTCGAATTCGCATCCCGGCACGCCGACCGTGGCTGATTCGTTGGTGGTTTGGCCGGCCGATGAGTCGGGTCTTGAAGTCCTGGAAAGCCGATGCATTTGTGTCGTTGGAGGGCCCTGTTGCCACCCAGATGCCATCTGATTTTCCGCAATTGTCCGTCATTCACGACTTGAACTTTGAGCACCGGCCAGAGGGTTTGCCTGCCCGATGGGCGAATTACTACACCACGGAATTCCCCAAATACGCGAGGCGTGCGGACGTTCTCGGAACCGTGTCTGAATTCAGTCGCCGGGACTTGGGACGCACTTACGGGCTGGACGCATCGGCCATCCAGGTGTTTTCCAATGCGGCCGACGAGTTGTTCCAACCAGCGGCGGATCGGGATGTCGATCGAGCTCAGAAATCGTACGCCGAAGGACGTCCGTATGTTTTGTTCGTCGGTTCGTTGCACCCCCGCAAAAACGTGGAGGGACTGCTCGCCGCCTTTGAAATGTATTGCAGGCAGGGTGGTTCATGGGACTTGGTCGTGGTGGGGGTGGCCATGTGGTCCGAGGCGCTTCCTCGAATGTCCGAGGAGGTCGCGCCGCGCGTGCATTTTGCGGGCCGACTCGATCAAGGCGACCTCGTTCTCGCCGTTTCCGGGGCGCGGGGCCTTGTGTTTGTGCCTTGGTTTGAAGGGTTTGGGGTTCCTGTGGTGGAAGCCATGGCCTGTGGCGTTCCCGTCATTGCTTCCAACGTCACGTCACTCCCCGAGGTCTGTGGGGATGCCGCGTTTGCGCTGGTCGACCCTTCGGAGACGTCTTCCATCGCGGCCGAGATGACCCGGTTGGAGTCAGATCCTGAGGCGGCCGTTGAGGCGGCGGAACGTGGGCTGCGACGTGCCAAGGAATTTTCGTGGTCGGCGACAGCCGCCAAACTGAGCGCCGCTCTGAACCTCATTCTTCCTGAATCATGAGTGTGAAGCTGATGCCTCAGGTGGTGCGTGGTCGAGTGGAAGCGGGATGCGACGAGGCGGGGCGCGGGTGTTTGGCGGGCCCTGTGGTGGCCGCAGCGGTGGTCCTCACCCCCAAGGTGGCGAGGTCCCTGCCGCTGAACGACAGCAAACAACTCACAGCGTTGCAGCGGCAGGAGCTCCGGAAGGAAATCGAACAGAAAGCAGTCACGTGGTGCGTGGCTTTTGTCTCTCCTGAGGACATCGATCGCATGAACATTTTGCAGGCGTCTTTTGAGGCCATGCGCCGAGCGGTGCGCGGATTGGTCGCACCTCCCGATCATTTGTTGATCGACGGAAACAGGTTTGTCACGTCTCCGGATCTGCCATCTCACACCTGCTTCGTAAAGGGCGATGCCAAAGTGGCGAGCATTGCGGCGGCCAGCATTTTGGCCAAAACACACCGCGACGAGTACATGCAGGCAGCGGCTGAAACCTATCCTGGATACGGGTGGAAAACCAACATGGGGTACCCTACAGTCGCTCATCGAAAGGCCCTTGTCCAACAGGGTCCCACACCCCTTCATCGCAGGACGTTTTCGTGGGCGCCTCCGGCCCCAACGCTTTTCGACTAACCTTCTGATTCGTTGCAGGTTGTGTAATAGTTATACCTCCAGACAAGGGAAGTATGTCAACCCCATGTGAAGCGAGGGTGAAATCTCCGTCCAAATGGCATTTTTGGTGGCGGAATGCGTAATTTCACCCGTCCAAAACCTTAATTCCCAACCCATGCGTTTTTCAACTTGGCTCGCCGCGACTTTCCTCTTCTGGGGCGCTGGCACCGCAATGGCCCAATGCGAGAACCTCTTTTTCTCTGAGGCGGCAGAAGGCTCATCCAACAACAAGTATTTGGAGATTTACAACCCCACTTCGGCGGCGGTTGACTTGACAGGCTACGCGTTCCCAAGCGTATCCAATGCTCCCGACAACGGAGTAGGCAACTACGACAACTGGAATGCCTTTCCTGCAGGCGCCACTGTTGCGGCAGGAGACGTATACATCATCGCACACCCTTCTGCTGATCCCAGCATTGTTGCGGTTGCGGACATGACCTTCACGTTCCTGTCTAACGGGGATGACGGCTTCATCTTGGTGCAAGGCGACACTGCAAGCTTCGTCCAAATCGACGCTGTCGGCGACTGGAACGGCGATCCTGGAACAGGATGGGACGTGGCCGGCGTCGCGGCTGGAACGGCGAACCACACGTTGGTCCGCAAATCCTCTGTGCAGTCGGGCAACGCGGGCGACTGGGTGACCAGCGCTGGAACCAACGCCGACGACAGCGAGTGGATCGTGTTGGCTTCGGACGACTGGACCAACTTGAATATCCACACATTTGACGGATGTGGCGCAGCGGTTCTCGGTTGCACCAACCCCAACGCCACGAACTACGACGCTACGGCAACGGAGGACGACGGCAGCTGCCTGTTTGACAACCCTTGCAACGTGGACGGGGTGGTTGTGGAAGCCAGCAGCTTCCAGTTTGTGCCTGCTGATTTGAGCATCGCCGTAGGCCAAACGGTCGTGTGGTCCAACCTCGGAGGCTCACACAACGCCAACGGCGACGTGGACACGCAGACAGGTGCTTCATTTGGCAACCCTGAGGCCTTCTTCTTCAGCCCTGTGATGGGTGACGCTGCTGGTGTGTGCATTGGATCGTTCACCTTCAACACTCCGGGTGTCTACACGTACGATTGTTCGGTTGGAACGCACGCAGCCCTTGGCATGGTCGGAACCATCACGGTTGGAACGGGTGGCTGCACCAACGCAGCGTCCGCGAACTACAACCCTGCCGCGGACTACGACGACGGGTCGTGCCTCGCTGTGAGCTTGACCGCCATCGCGGACATCCAACTCGGACAAGAAACGGGCCTCTTCACGGACAGCGTGGTGGTCACGTCTGGTGTGGTCACGGGTGTTTTTGGAAGCAACGTGAGCATCCAAGACGGCCAAGGTGCGTACAGCGGCTTGTGGCTCTTCTCTCCCGACGTGCCTGTGCAAGTGGGAGACCAAATCGAAGCCACGGGCGCCGTGACGGAGTATTTTGACAAAACCCAAATCAGCACCCCTGCGGTCGTCATCCTCAGCCAGGGCAACGCATTGCCAACCGCCGAAGTTCTCACCACGGCGGAAGCCGGAACAGAGCCTTGGGAAGGCGTCCTCGTGCAAGTCACGGGTGCAGTGACCAACCCAAGCTTGGGATTTGGCGAATGGGCCATGTCGGACGGTTCCGGAGAAATCGGTGCGGACGACGCCGGCTTTGACGCCATCGGCGCCGGCCTCGTGGGCCTCGGCAACGAGCTTCAGTTGACTGGTGCAGTTGATTTCACGTTCAGCGCCTTCAAGATTCAGCCACGTGACGTGGCAGACGTTCTTTTGTACGGTTGCACCGACACCAACGCGGCCAACTACAACGCCTTGGCGACCATCGACGATGGCGGTTGTGTGTACGAAGGCGGCGAGTGTGGCCTCTTCATCTCGGAATACGCGGAAGGTTCTTCGAACAACAAGTACATGGAGTTGTACAACCCCACGTCTTCGCCCATCTTCTTGGACGAGTACACGTTTGGCAACTGCAGCAACGGATGTGATTTTGTCGCGCTCGGAGGGGCATCTTCAATCACCGACAGCGTGGACTTCTGGACGTTCAACTTCCCTGCGGGATCCCAAATCGCGCCAGGAGGAACGTTCATCGTGGCTCACCCCACATCGGACCCCACCATCTTGGCCGTGGCGGACATGACGTACACCTTCCTCAGCAACGGAGACGATACGTTTGTTCTCGCCAACATCACAGGGGGGGACACCACTTTTGTCGACGTTATCGGCGAATTCGGTGCTGACCCTGGATCGGGCTTCACGGTGGCTGGCGTGCTGAACGCCACGCAGAATGCCACGCTCGTTCGCAAACCAAGCGTTTCGACGGGCAACGGCGGTGACTGGGCGGCAAGCGCGGGCACCAACGAGATCGACACCGAGTGGATCATCAACCTCCAGGACGACTGGACCAACCTTGGCGTGCACACCTTCACGGGCGCTTGTGCTGTGGACAACACGGGCTGCACCGATCCAGGTGCGGTGAACTACGACCCCACCGCCACGGAAGACGATGGTTCATGCATCTTCATCCCAAGCTTGACGATCCAGGAAATCCACAGCAGCGCATTTGCAGGATCTGTGGTGACTTCCGGTGTTGTGACGGCAGTGTACGCCAACAACAGCGCGCTCGCGGGTCAACCTTCTTACGCCATTCAGAATGGCACGGGTGCTTACTCCGCGATTTGGGTCATTGGCACCGGTGTTGCCATTGGCGATCAAGTCGAAGTGGCAGGTAGCGTGAGTGAAGTTTATGGCTTGCGCCAAATTCTCTCAGCCGTTCCAACGGTTCAGTCTTCTGGCAATGCTTTGCCTGCTGCAGAAGTGCTTGCCCCTTCTGCCATTAACGACGAGCAGTGGGAAAGCGTGTTGGTTCAAATGACCGGTGAAGTGGCCAGCCTGAACGCGACGTACGGCGAATGGCTCTTGAGCGACGGTGTCGGTACGGGAATGGCCGCCGCCCTCGGTTACAACGCCATCAATGACAGCGTGGACGTGGCAGGCGTGATGACCCCAGTCGTCGAAGCGGGTCGCAACTACCGCGTGACGGGCCCCAACTTCTTCAGCTTCAACAACTGGAAGTTGTGCCCACGCGACACGACCGACGTCGTGCGCATCGGCTGCACGGACGCGACGTTCCCCAACTACGACCCGCTCGCTACGGAAGACGACGGATCTTGCTCGAACGTCTCAGGTTGCACGGATCCTACTGCAGACAACTACGACCCCGCGGCCACTTTGGACGACGGTTCTTGCGTCATTACCGGCTGCACGGACCCCACGGCTTTGAACTACAACGCCAACACGACGTTGGAAGACAACACCACGTGCTACTACACGTTGCCTAACATCCTCATCAACGAGATTCACTACAACCCTTGCAGCAACCAAGGTGCCGACTTTGACTACGAATTTGTCGAATTGGTGAACGTTGGCGATTTGTCCGCGGACATCTCTGGATACGAATTCTACAACACGGCAGGTGGTTTGGACCAGCTCGGATTGACCTTCCCAGAAGGAACGTCCATCGGTGCGGGTGAGTTCGTGATCATCGTGGTGTCTGACGCAGGCATGACGAACTACGGCGGCAACGGCTACCAAGTGTTCCAGATGGACCAGGGCAACTTCAGCAACTCCGGTGAGGCGTTGTCGTTGCGTGATGCCTTCGGCAACGTGGTCAACGCGGTGACCTACGCCACGGCTGCTCCTTGGCCGTCTTCGGCACAGGGCATCTTGGGCTTCAACTACATTGACAGCCCCAACGGCGGTTGCGCGACGTTGGAGTACGTCCCTGAAATTCTGGAAGTATACCTCACGACCCCTGTGGGCAACGGCAACGACTTTGGCGGAAACTGGCAAGCCTCTTGGGTGGACAACGGTACGCCAGGTGCGGCGAACAGCTCGGCGTTTGGTTGCAACAACCCCAACGCGTGCAACTTCAACGCAAGCGCGATTTTGGGTGACGAAAGCCAGTGCACGTTCGATTGCATTGGTTGTACGTACCCCAACGCCGACAACTTCACGTCGGGCGCGACCCAAGACGACGGCTCATGCCAATTCACGATTGCCAACCCTTGTCCCTCGGACTTGAACGGCGACGGTTCGACGACCACGGCTGACCTTCTGGTCTTCCTCGTGGACTTCGGAAACACGTGCCTCTGATCTCAAAGGGCCACTAACGAACGACGAGAAGGGCGCCCATGCGGCGCCCTTTTTTTATCTTCCCCCCGATGATTTGGATGAAATGGCTGTTGAGTGTGCTGGGAGGCCTTGGGGTCTTTCTGTTTGGCATGCGAACGTTGAGCGACGCCATTCGACGCGTCTCGGCAACTTCGTTTCGCGAATTTTTGTCCAGCATCACCCAAAGCACTTGGGTAGGTACGGTGACCGGCATGTTCGTCACGAGCCTGCTTCAATCGAGCTCTGCGGTGACAGTGACGTTGGTGAGTTTGGTGAATGCCGGGTTGCTGACCATTCGTGAATCCGTTGGTGTCTTGTTTGGCGCCAACATCGGCACCACCATCACGGCTTGGCTCATTGTCCTCTCACTTGGAGGGTTTTCGCTCAGCGACATGGCGTTGCCCATTGCGGGACTCGCGGTTCCACTCCTTTTGATGGAGCGCCGGTTGCCACGTCAGATTGCCAACATCATGATTGGCTTTGCCTTGCTCTTCATCGGTCTGGGATTGCTCAAGGGCCAAATGGAAAGCGTCGGAGCTCGCGAACTCTTCACGTCCATCTTCCCGGACGGCAGCGGGGGATTTGGGCACAACGTGCTTTTCCTGCTTATCGGCGCGGCGTTGACAGCGCTGATCCAATCGTCCTCCGCGGCCACCGCACTGACCTTGGCCGCCATGGTGTCGGGCTTGATTGGCCTTGAGAGCGCCCTAGCCATGGTGCTCGGGGAAAACATTGGCACAACCTTGACGGCCAACCTTGCCGCGTTTGTGGGCAACCGAGCCGCGAAGCGGGTGGCACGCATCCATTTTCTGATCAACGCCTTGGGGGCGGTGTGGATGATTGGCCTCATTCCATTCATGGCGGACGTGTTGACCAACATGTTCTCTGCCGCAGAGACGGAAGATGTGCGAAACGGCTACGCGCTGGCGATGTTCCACACGGCCTTCAACGTGCTGAATGGTCTTGTGATGGGCTTGTTCATCGATTCGCTGGTCAAGTTGTCCAAGAAGCTGGTGTGGGTGGAGGATCCGGAAGGGGAGTCGTCCTTTTCCTCCGTAGCCATTCCGGGGCGCATTGTGGACGCGCGTTTGAGCCTGGAAGAGGTCCAAAACGACTTCCGACGCAGCGCATCCCAACTCAAACGCATGGTTCAAGGGGTGGAAGATCTGTTGGGGATTCTTGAATCGGAAGACCACGTGGACGTCATCAACCACATGGTCAAATGGGAAGAACGTACCGACCGCATCGAACAGACCATCAACGCCAAACTTTCCGTCGTAGCTCAGCAAGAGCTTAGCCCGGAGTTGAGTGGGCGACTTGCAGCGTTGTCGGCGATCAACCCGGATTTTGAACGAGTAGGAGACATGCTCTTGAGCATGGCTTGGCAGCTCGACGGCAAGGAGCGTGAAGGGGTGTTTTTTATGCCGCGCCAAAGAACCAATGTGCTTCAGATGTTGGGCTTGTTGAAGGAAGCCATTCAAGTGATGGACAACCAGCTCAAATCCACGGCGGTGGATTTGGACGCCGTGGCGGAGGTTGAAGGCAAAATCAATGCACTTCGGAAGCAGCTCCGTGACAAGCACCTGAAGGACGTCGAGAAGGGCAAATACTCCGCTTCAAGCGGCGTCCTGTACGCTGAGTTGATTTCCTCTCTGGAGGAATGTGGCGACCGCATTGCGCACGTGAGTGCGCAGCTCGCAGGGACGTGGTCCGAGGAGGATTAAGGAACGGCCAGCGCGTCGGTCACCGCTTCGTTGCTCGGGTTGAGGTCGCGGTCCCAAAGAGTCCATGTAAACCGCACGGAGTCGGCCGAGGTTCCCACGAGGTGCCAGGAGGTCAAGGCGAGGTCAATCGTGCCGTCCAAGGCTGGGCTTGACCCGGTGGGCTCGGCGACGGGGACGCGGTACGCGAAGGGCACCAAGAGGTTGGGGACGTTCCAGGTTTCGTTTTCCCATTCTTGGTATTCTCCCACCAAATTGAAGTGGTGCTCGCAGGTGGCACAAAACGGAGGAAGCGTGTCGGCTTGCGTCAGCCCAACGTTGCCGTCACCGTCCGTAAATCGAAGTGTGAGCGTGGCCGTGCCATCGCTGTGCGTCACAAACCGCTCCACGGCCAAGGTCGGTTCGTCGGGGTACATGGGATCCGGCAAACAACCGAACCAAGCCCAGCACAAGGCCATGACCATCGTAGCTGGGAAAATTCTGCGGCGAACCATGACACAAATCTACCGACATGGGCGGAGCTTTCCGAACTTGCCGGTCATGTCAATGGCCTTTGAAGATTGGGGGAGCGATGCGTGCATGGACGACGTTCGCTGTGCGCTTCAGGGTTGGATGAATGCAGGCGACAAGGAGGGGTTCGAAGAGCGAGCGCTGGCCTTGTTTCGGTGGCAATGCGCCCACAACTTGGTCTATTACACATTTGTGTCTGCGCTCGGAGTGAATCCAGCTCAGGTCAAGGACGTGCAAGACATCCCGTTTTTGCCGGTGGAGGTGTTCAAGTCTCACTGCGTCCAAAGCGGTCAGTGGGAACCGGCACACACCTTTCGGAGTTCCGGGACCTCTCAGGCCGTTCAGCGCGCCCAGCACCACCTCGATGACTCTGGTATGGTGTGGTACAGGCAGGTTGCGCGGCGAGCTTGGAAGGAGGTGTGGGGGCACGACGTGTCGTCTTGCGCATGGTTGGGGCTGTTGCCGGGCTATGTGGGGCGCGAGGATGCCTCGCTTTTGGCCATGGTGTCGGACTTCTTGGAACAATCCGGAGGGTCTCACGAATCCATGCTGATGAACAATCACACGGCGCTGATGGAGCGGTTGGGAGCGTGGGCGTTGGAAAAAGGGGGGCGGCCCATGGTGTTGTTCGGCGTGACGTGGGCCGTGCTTGATTGGGTGGATGCGCTCGAGTCGAATCCACTTTGGGCTGAAGGCATTCCATGGGAGCGCGTGACCCTGATTGACACGGGAGGAATGAAAGGTCGGGGCGTAGAGCCTGTTCGCGAGGAGGTTCGAGCGCGAATTCATCACGTGCTTCCCAGGTTGAAGCTTGCGTCCGAGTACGGCATGACGGAAATGATGTCCCAAGGGTACGCGTTGGATGGCGTGCATCACGTGTTCCCCAAATGGGTCAGACCCGTTGTTCGGGACCTTCGAGATCCCCGTTCTGCAGAGCTTGAGAACCGAACGGGACGGCTGGATGTCATCGATTTAGCCAATGTCCACAGCTGCGCATTCCTCGCCACGGGGGATGCTGCCCAGCGCGTTGAGCAAGGGGTGATTCTGCTTGGTCGAACCGACCACTCTGAGGCGCGTGGTTGCAGTTTGTTGGCTGCTCCGTAAATCATAACACCATTTCGTTGGCAGACTGAAATTCGTGGGGCATCTTGCGCCCGCAACAGCGACCCCGTGGAATCCCTCTTCGCCCTGCTCGGTTTTGCCTTGGCTGCCTATTCGGTGGTCGGGAACGACAGCATCCAAACTTTGGGGACGTTCCTCGTGTCGAACGACGGTCGGAAGTGGTGGCACCTGTGGATTTTTGCAGGCACCATCATGGCGGTGGTGGTCACGCTCGGCTATTTAGGGTACGGCGAATACCTCGGGGGAAAAGGCGATGACCTCACGTTTGGCAAGTTTGACGGCATCTTCAAGGATGGTCAAGTGTTTCCGACCATCAGCGCGTGGTACGTTTTGCCTCCCCTTGCGTTGTTGTTTATCACGCGCTTGGGCATTCCCGTGAGCACGACGTTTCTGGTCCTGACCTTTTTCGCCCCCAAGGCACTGCCGCAAATGCTCATCAAAAGCCTCGGAGGTTATGGCGTGGCTTTTGGTTTTGCCATCGTGGCATTTTTCATCCTTAGCCGATTCACGGAACGCTTGTTCATGCGGCACCCTCTCGAAGAGGAGGGACATGGTCTGTGGACCAACCGGCGGTTTTGGACTGTCTTGCAGTGGGGCTCCACCGGTTTCTTGTGGAGCCAGTGGTTGACCCAGGATTTGGTGAACATCATGGTGTACCTCGGCGATCCTCGAGACGTGGGATTGGGCACCTTTGCCTTCGCGTTGGGAACGTTGTTGGTGATGTTGGGCTACATCTTTTACCGCCGAGGCGGCAAAATCCAAGAGATTGTCCGCGTCAAGACCAACACCCAGGACATCCGTTCGGCCACCTTCATCGACTTCTTCTACGGCCTCGTGCTGTTGCTTTTCAAGTTCGACATGCTCGGAATCGGGGCGAAAATTCCGATGAGCACGACATGGGTCTTCTTGGGGATGCTCGCCGGCCGTGAAGTGGCCCTGCGTCTTCGCCTCGAGGAGGCCCATCAAGACGGGAAGCGCGTGGCCAACATGGTCTTTTCCGACCTTGGCAAAGCCACCATTGGGTTGGTGGTCTCCGTGCTGCTTGTGGTCTTCCTCTACCTGGTGGAAGGGCGAGACTTGACCCTGCTCTTCAGCTAAGAATTCGCTTAGGGGTTAGCCTTCGATGCGTACCAAGAAGTAATTCTTCTTGCCCCGTTGCAACAGAATCAAGCCCGAACCAATCGCATCCGCGATGCCGACCACTTTGCTGTCGTCCACCTTCGATTTGTTGACGCTGACACTGCCTTCTTTCAGCGCACGGCGGGCTTCGCCGTTGCTCGCCAAAAAGGGCGTGTCTCCTCCCGCCAAAAGGTCGATGATGCCCACACCTGCTTCGAGTTCATCTCGGGACACGGTCCGTTGTGGCACCCCCTCAAACACGCTTAGCAATTCGGATTCTGGCAAAGCGCGCAGATCCTCTTCGGAGCTCTTTCCAAACAACAACCCACTCGCCGCAATCGCGGTGTCGAGGTCGTTCTGACCGTGAATCCGTCGGGTGACGTCCTCCGCCAAGGCTTTTTGCATGGCACGGGCTCCCGGGTTCTCCGCATGGGCGGCCTCGATGGCTTCGATTTCCTCGCGGCTGAGCAGCGTGAAGATGCGCAGGTACCGCGCGGCGTCTTGGTCCGCGGCGTTGATCCAGTACTGGTAAAACTTGTAGGCTGACGTGCGGTTCTTGTCGAGCCACACGTTGCCTCCTTCGCTCTTTCCAAACTTCGATCCGTCCGCCTTCGTGATCAAGGGAGCAGTCACGGCAAAGGCTTGTCCACCACCCTTTCGACGGACGAGCTCCGTGCCGGTGACAATGTTGCCCCATTGGTCGCTGCCACCCATTTGGACTTTCACGCCATGCTCCTTCCACAAGTGGTAGAAGTCGTAGCCTTGGACAAGCTGGTACGTGAACTCCGTGAAACTCATGCCGCTTTCGAGGCGGTTTTTCACACTGTCCTTCGCCATCATGTAGTTGACGGTGATGTGCTTGCCAACGTCGCGTATGAAGTCGAGGAAGGTGAAATCCTTGAACCAGTCGTAGTTGTTGACCACCGTGGCGGCGTTCTCTCCACTAAAGTCCAAAAACTTCTCCAGCTGCGCTTTTTGGCACGCGAGGTTGTGTTGAAGCACGTCGACGTCGAGGAATTGACGTTCTGCCGTTTTGCCGCTGGGGTCGCCGACCATGCCTGTGGCTCCCCCCACTAGGGCCACGGGTGTGTGGCCTGCCCGCTGCCAGTGCACAAGCAGCATGATGGGCACGAGGTTTCCGATGTGGAGGCTGTCCGCCGTGGGGTCAAAACCCACGTAGGCCTTCACGCGCTCTTGCGCCATCAGCTCCTCGGTGCCGGGCATGATGTCATGCAGCAGCCCGCGCCATTTCAATTCTTCGATCAACGACATGGTCGCAAAGATAACCCGCGTTACAGGTACGGCACGACCCTTTCAAGGGCTGCGCTTCGGCTTCCCTTCACCAAGATTTGTCGGCCGGCGGGCGGCTCCTTTTCGAGCTGTTCACGAAGGATGTCAAAGGACTCCCAGTGGGTCCAGCCGGAAAGGAGTTCTTTTTGGTGGACCTCCCCAAACCATCGGCCCACGGTCCACAACTCAGCCCCCGATTGACGCGCTCTCAGGACCACGTCGAGGTGGGCCTGTTCGCTTACTCCTCCAAGTTCAGCCATGTCTCCGAGCAGGATAAGGGGGTTGGCATGGCCTCTTGCGGCAAAATCGTCCAAAGCGTGAGTCACGCTCGAGGGGTTGGCGTTGTACGCGTCGAGCAGCACCCAGTTGCGTTCAGTTTGGACCACCTGAGACCGGTGGTTGTTGGGCTGGTATGCGGAGATGGCCTGAGCCGCTTTTTCGAATGGAATGCCAAAATGCTCACCAATCCGCAACGCGGCCACCACGTTGGCCAAATTGTAACTTCCCTCCAAATGCACAACGCAGGATTGGCCCTCAGGCCCTGTGACGGAGGCTGCGCCGTTTGCGGGATGACTCCATCGCCAAGCCGGCGTGTCGATGACAACCCGTTGCTCAATCCCTTGGGCGGCTTCCACCACTTTAGGGTCCCCCGACTGGACAAACGCCAGCCCTCCCGATTCCACGAGGTGGTCGAACAGCTCTTTCTTGCCGAGAAACACCCCCCGTTCCCCTCCAAATCCTTCGAGGTGGGCCAGGCCGATGTTGGTGATGTACCCGCAAGTAGGTTCGGCGATGCGAGCGAGCAAGTCAATTTCGCGTTGGTGATTGGCGCCCATTTCAACCACGACGAACTCGGGCTGTTTGGGGGCGTTCAGCAACGTCAAAGGGACGCCAATGTGGTTGTTGAAGTTGCCCGGTGTGGCGTGAACGTTGTGTGCGGTGGCCAGCACGTCTCGAATGAGCTCTTTCGTCGTGGTCTTTCCGTTGCTCCCCGTCATGGCGAGCACGGGACATTCCCAGCGCTTCCTGTAAGCCCAGGCGAGCCTCTGCAAGGCGCCAAGTTCGTCGCTCACCACCGTGACATCCGTGTGACCTTCCCACATGCCGTCCGTTGTCACCGCATGGACCGCACCAGCTTCAAGGGCTTGACGAACAAACGTATTCCCATCAAAGTTGGCGCCTTTCAATGCAAAGAACATTTGCCCCGAGAGTTGGGCGCGCGTGTCGGTGGACACGCCACTGCAACGGTCGCGAGCGTCCAAAAGGCGGTCCAAGAGAGTGGGGGACAATTCCAGCATGACCATGGGTTAGCGCAAAGAAAAACCCCACGGCTCAGCCGCGGGGTTGTTCGATTTCGAGTTGTTGACGCTTCGTTGGGGAAGGCTCACATCACTGGCCGCTGAATGGGACAGGAGTTCCCAAACGGTCCATGGCGCAGCGGAAGCCAATGGACGCAGAGCTTTGGCGCTCGTCCAAGAAGCGGCGTGTTCCTGGAATGAGGTAGTACGCGCGATCGTCCCATCCGCCGCCTTTGTAGACGCGGCTTCGGTTGCTGATGAGCGTCGACCCTCCGAAGTTGTAGACTCGCTTGTTCTTCAATTGATCTTCCTCTGCAGACTGCGCCGCAAAGTCAAACGAGCTGTTGCGGTCCCCGTCGAGGTAGTCAATGTTGTCTGCGATGCGGTAGTTCGTTCGGTCGAGATTTTCCTCAAGCGATTCTTTCCGCTTCTGCATCTGGCCGGGCAACGCGTCGATGTTCTGGCTGAACCCTTTGCGCAGGTCTGCAGCAGCCAACGCGTCGCTGTCGACGATGAGGTCCATGGCGTCTTGCATCAAGGTCTGGGCCTCTTCAAAGCGCTGTTCTTTCAATCGCTGCTCGGCGTCGTTCACTTTGGAGGTCAAGTTGCCCATGAGGGTCACGTCTTCCGGCGTGAAAATTTGGACCGAGTTGCCTTCCTTTTCGTAGCGGCGAAGGAATTCCTTCACGCCTTCGATGTTGTAGACTACGTAATCGTACTTGTCGACGGGGTTCCCTTCGGCATCCAAACGCTTGGTTTGGTAAACGTTGCCGCGGAATGGGCGGAATTCGTTGTTGTCCTGGATGGAAAGAGGTCGGTACACGTCAGCCACCCATTCGTTGACGTTGCCAGCCATGTTGAACAGGCCATAGTCGTTCGGCGCGTACGTGTAGACGTTCACGGTGATGTCCCCGAAGTCGTCGAGCGCACCGGCGACACCCATGTAGTCACCGTTGCCTTTCACAAAGTTGGCGTTGATCGTTCCGTATCCCGCGGTGCGGCTGTCTCCGTTACGGACGAAGTGCCCGTTCCAGGGATAGGTCTTCCGCTCGGCCACCAATTCGCCAAGGCTGTTTCCAATGAGGCCGAGGGCTGCGAATTCCCACTCCGCTTCGGTTGGGAGTCTGTAGTCGGGGAGAAGGACCCCGTCTTCCACGCGAACATCTCGGAATTCCGAGTTCAAGCCGTAGCTCGGCAATCCCTCGCGGAGGCGTTCGCCCTGGTATTGACCAGAGAGGTAGGTTTCCGTGGTGAAATGCTCCTCGTCAATTTGAGCGTCGGGATTGTGAACCAACAGGCCTTCTCGAATCAAGATGCCTTCGTTCACGCGGTCGGAACGCCACTTGCAGAAATCGTTGGCCTGCAACCAGCTGACACCAACGACGGGGTAGTCGCGGTACGCTGGGTGGCGCAGGTAAAAGTTGACCATGGGCTCGTTGTACGCCAACTTGTTTCGCCATGCCGCCGTGTCAGGCAAGGCACGTTCCACAATTTCAGGGTATGAGGAGCCGTAGATCCGTTGGAGCCAATCGACGTATTCCAACCAAAAGTGGTTCGTGACTTCGGTTTCATCCATGTAGAAGGAGGACACCGTCGTGCGACGAGGGATGTTGTCCCAAGAGTAGTTCAGGTCGTCGTCCACTTGACCCATGGTGAACGTACCGCCTTCCACGAAAATCAGGCCAGGGCCCGTTTCTTGTTCGAAGTACGGCGTGCGTTCAAAGCCACCGTTGTCTTGGAAGTTGTACGCCCAACCCGTGGCGCCTGAGCGCTCGTAGTAACAACCATTGAGGGTCATCAGACCCATGGCGACTGCGAGCAAGCCGAAGATGTGCTTTTGCGTCATGTCGTGCGGTTTCAATTTTCAGGTTTCGAGTAGAGTGCAGGTCGATTCAGGTCTCAGAAAGTCGGGCAGGACACCGTGCGGAACTTGGAGCGCTGAGGCGAAGCAAACTTCATGCTCAGGCTGAGTTCGTGGGCACCTCCCGTTGCAGGGGTAAGATCTGAAATCGTGATGTCGTAGCTGTATCCAAAGCGCATCAGGGCGGTTTCAACCCCGAGAAGCACAATCAACGCGTCTCGCGTGTCTTCAGAGAAGAAGCCGCGGTGCCACACACCGGCCACGAGGGGGCCTTTGCTGACGTACGTGCCGATGTTCAATTGTTGGAACTCGCCTTGGCGGCGGTACAAGATGTTGGGCGAAATCCATGCCTCCACCCCTTTCACGCTGCGCTGCAAGGGAAGTTTTGCGCCTGCGTGCCCTGTGATCTTCATCGGGAGGCGGCTCGTTCCGACCACCAAGCTCTCGTTGGGCTCGTTGAGGTGGTGGCCCGCCACACCGGCGTAGAACTTCTCCGTGAACGCCAGCAAGCCTGCGCCGAAGTCCACTTTCTTCACCGTTTCGCCACGAGGGGTGTCTTGCGTCTCGTAAATGAATCCGCGACGTGGGTCAATCATGTCGCCAAACGTCAAGTTGCTCCAGTCCAGCGCTTTTTGGAAGTAGCTAGCTTCAAGGGCCATGCGCAGCGACAACTTGCGCGTGATCGCCTGCTGGTAGGAGTACATCCCGGTGATGCGGGTCGTCGTCAGCGTGTTTTGGCCTGCTTGGTCGTTCATGACCACCAAGCCCAAACCGCCTTGGATGGAGTTGAAATGCTGGTCGTACCCCACCGCCTGGGTCACAAACGCCCCGCTCATGGCAGGCCATTGGTTGCGGTGAGACATCACCACACGTGGGCCACGTGCTGTCCCGGCAAAGGCGGGGTTGAGCAACAGCGGGTTGGAGTAGAATTGCGAGAATTCAGGGTCTTGGGCGTGGCATTCCTGGGGAGCTACACCGACAAACAGCGCACTGGCGAGTGCGGTGAGCAAAAGGCAGGAGGTGAGTTTCGTCATGATCGAACGGACTGTTGAACCCACAATACTACGGAAAAATGCCGAGGTAGCATGGAGAAGACCGGCCCAAATCCCGTGGTCCTCCGCTGACAACCGCGGTCCGCCGGGCAAGACACAATATGCCTCACCTTTGTGCGTATCTGTTGTGATGGTAGTCCACATGGCCGGTCCAAACTTTCTTGCGAAAATGCACGATTCACTTCCCCAACTTTCTAGCGCTGCTGGAAGGTTGTTCACATCTCAACGTGAGCGGAGCCTGTTTTGGTATGTGAAAAAAGGCGTTCTGCTGTCTTTGGCGCTTGTTGCCTTCGAGTCAACGCATGCCCAATCCGAGTTGGAATGGTCGGAAGAAGGTCCCGTGGCCCGCGTTGCCTTGGAGTGGTCCTTGGCAGATCTCGACGTTGCACTTGCTCAACCGGAAGGACGCGCCATGGGGGAGTGGCAAAAACGCCTCGTTGGAGATTGGCTCGGAGTAGAGGTGTTGGATTGGCGTGAAGAGTGGGTTCCGTTGGAAGCGGAGTTGGAAGGAAGTTTTCGATCTCAATGGCGTTCAAAATCTGCCTTGCCCTGGTCGTGGGAGGTGCAAAGGGCCCAAAACAAGACGTGGCTGCGAGGCTCGGGGTCGCTGTTGCGATGGAACGCCGGCATTTGGGAGCGTCTCCTCGCGGTCGAAATCGTTGCAGGAGCGTCGCCCGTTGGAGCGCAGCGCGTGGTGCGAGATTGGCCGGAAAGCAGCGCACGCGCGGAGGGCACCTGGTTGGCCTACGCCAGCACCGAGGAAGGCATGCACTGTTTGGGGTACGACGAACTCCTCGCGGGGGGCGTGCAGCCTGAGGCCATCGACCCGCAAGGGTTGCGGTTGTTTGGGAGTGGGGGACGGTCGCTGCCGCTTTCGAACGATGTGGAGCGTCCGCTCGACATTCCTCAGCAGCGAGTGGTGCTGCGCGGGCTGGAAGACGGGTCGTTTGATCCGGGCGACGAGCTCTGTTGGTACGCTCCCTCTCACGAGACCTGGGCCTGGGACTCCCTCGATGGGTGGACGCATCAAGCGCCTTGGTGGGGAGACACCGCCAAATGGTACCTCCGGCTTGACGCCCCTCCGACGTTGGAGCGCTTGGACATGGCAACGACGCTCGAAGTGACTGGGCCGGTGGACGAAACGCGCACTGCTCACGTCGCCTACGGCGTGGTGGAAGAGCACGAAGTGAACTTGATTCGGTCTGGCCGAAATTGGTTCGGCGAACGGTTGTCGGCCCTTGGGGCCAACACGGCCACGTGGAACATCCCGTTGGCCAACCCCGTCCTGGGGGAGCAGGCCACCGTGAGGTTTGCCGCAGCCATGCGCAGCACGGGGTCGGGCACTTCGTCTCAATTGGAATACAGTTTTGGCAACGAGTCGCTCTTGTTGACGGACAACCTGTTGTCGCCCAGCTCCTTGTCTTACGGAAAGCTCGTGAGCGGAGAATTGTCTGCGCCGTTGACCCAGGCGGGCATTCAGGTTTTAGCCTCCTTCACCGCAGGGACCGACGACTCCAACGCTTGGATGGATTACCTGGCCTATCAAGCGCCCCAATTGTTGGTTTACACCTCAGGCCAAACGACCGTCAACGGCCTTCCGGTTGACGCCGCTGGCAACAGCGTGGCGAGCGCGGAGTATGTGATGGGTGGGGCGACACCGGACGAGGTTTGGGATGTGACGGACCCGTTGGAGGTCAAGCGCATGCCGTCCTTTTCCGAATCGGGAAGCACCGTGTGGCGAGACGTCCAAGGCGTGCAACCCAAGCGCTACGCCGTGTTCCGTTGGAATGCCGCGAAACGCCCGGTCGCCCTGGGCGACGCGGCAAACAGCAACGTCCACGGCCTCGGTGAGGTGGACTACGTGATGGTGACGGTGCCTGCCTTAAGGCAAGCCGCAGACTCGTTGGCAGCCCTTCACGCGGCGCTGGGAAAGCGCGTGGCCGTAGTCCTTCAGCAAGACGTGTTTGACGCCTTTAGCTCCGGGGCGGGAGACCCCACGGCCCTCAAGATGCTCATGATGATGCTTCGCGATCGGGCTGAGGTCAGCCAAGGCGAGGTGGATCCGGCGAAATACCTCCTTTTGATGGGGGATGCTTCGTTCGAAAACCGCAACGTGCAAGGTGCGGGCAACACCATCGTTGGATTTTATTCGTCCGAGTCGCTTCAAACCACTACGAGTTACATCTCGGACGACTATTTCGCCCTGACTGGAGAAGGGCAAGGAGCCTCACCACTGGACGCCCTGCAATTTGGGGTGGGGCGCATTCCGGCAACAGACTTGAATGCGGCCATGGCTGTGGTGGGCAAGGTGGCGACCTACCTCGGTTTTGGTGAGGTTGGCAGCGACGCTGAGTCGTGTTTGGACCCCAACGGGAGCAGCATCTATGGGCCGTGGCGCAACCGCGTGCTGTTTGTGTCGGACGACCAAGACGGCAACAATTTGGACGGCCATCGCTACATGCAAAACAGCGAAGAGCACAGCAACACGATTCGCACCAACCACAACGAATACGACGTGCTGAAGGTGTACCCCGACGCGTACGTCCAAACCAACACGCCCGGCGGCGAGCGCTACGACGACGCGGCCGCGGAGATCGCGCGACGGGTGGACGAAGGTGCGCTCATCGTGAATTACATCGGTCACGGTGGCGAGCGCGGCTGGGCGCACGAACGGATCCTCAACCTCGAGACCATTCAGGGTTGGCGTAACCGTCGTCGACTGCCGGTGTTCATGACAGCAACGTGCGAGCTGTTCCGGTACGACGATCCAGACATCTCTTCTGCAGGCGAAGCCATTTTGTTCAATCCCGACGGCGGCGGGGTGGCTTTGCTCACCACAACGCGCACGGTGTACAGCGCCGGAAACCAGCAGGTGAACCGCGCGTTTTTCGAGACCGCTTTGAACGACGTGGGGAGCCGTTGTTTGGGCGACATCTACATGGACACCAAGAATTCAGACCAAATCACGTCCAACACGAACAGCCGCAACTTCAGCTTGATGGGCGACCCAGGGCTCGCGCTGGCCTACCCCAAGCAGCATGTGTACCTCACGCAAGTGCCGGACACCATCCGGTCGCTGGAAGAGGTCGTGGTGCGCGGATACGTGGGGAACGCGACCGGGGACACCTTGTCGGATTTCAACGGGGTGGTGGTGCCCAGCGTGTTTGACAAGCGGGCCACGGTGACGACGCTTGACAACGACCAGTCGGACGGTCCGTACACCTATGAAGTGTACCAAAACATCCTGCACAAGGGACTCGCGACGGTGAACGAGGGAGTGTTTGAATTTCGTTTCATCGTTCCGAGGGACATCGACTACACCTACGGTACGGGCCGCATCAGTTGCTATGCGCTGTCAGACCAAACCGACGCCCACGGTTACACGGAAGAGGTTGTCATTGGCGGCACGGTGGAAAATCCGTTGTTTGACGACCAAGGGCCGGTGTTGTCGTTGTTCATGAACGACACCCTGTTCCGTGCCGGGGACGTGGTTCACGAAGATCCTTGGCTCTTCGCGAGGGTGTTTGACGAGAGCGGCATCAACACCTCGGGGAACGGCATCGGCCACGATGCAAAGGCGATCTTGGACGGCGATGCGAGCCGACCCTTCGTGTTGAACGAATACTTCGTCTCCGATTTGGACACGTACCAGAGCGGCAGCATTCGCTTCCCCTTCCAAAACTTGAGCGAAGGGACCCACGAACTGGAAATGAAGGTTTGGGATGTGGCCAACAACAGCGCCACGGCGTCGACCCATTTTGTGGTCGCGTCGTCGTTGGACGTAGCCTTGGTCGAAGTGCTGGCTTACCCCAACCCCGCCTACGAGGACGTGACGTTTCGAATGACGGGGAACCAAGCGTGCAAGCCGGCCAACGTCACGTTGGAAATCTTCAACGTGCGCGGGGACAAGGTGCACGAACAGTTCTTTGAGGGCGAGGTGCTCGGTTTTCGAGACGACGTGATGACATGGGATTTGAAACCTTCAGGCGGCGGTTCCGTAACCCCCGGCGTGTATGTGTTCCGTGTCACCTGGAAAAACGAATTTGAACAATCCGCACAATACGCGGACAAATTGGTCGTTCTTCGACCCCAATGACGCGCTGCGCGCTTGATTAACTTTGGCAGCTCTACGATGAAGCAACTACTTACTTACGCCTTTGCCGGACTTGTGGTCTTGGCCCTCGGAACGCCTCAGCACGCATGGGGCCAAATCGTCGAGGAGGATCCCACGCAATTGCTGCAATTGAACACCATCACCACCGCGGTTCCGTTTTTGATGATCGCGCCGGACTCTCGTTCCGGAGCCATGGGAGATGTGGGCGTGGCGTTGTCACCCGACGCGAACAGCATGCACTGGAACCCCGCGAAAATGGCGTTCACGGCGAATGAAGTCGAGATGAGCCTCAGCTACGCGCCCTGGCTGCGAGCGTTGGTGGACGACATGAATCTCGCGTACGTCAGCAGCGTACGCCGCTTGAACAAGCGCCAAGCCTACGGGGTGGCGCTTCGCTATTTCAGCTTGGGAAACATCACGTTTACGGACGAAGTGGGAACGACCATTCGGGACTTTCAACCGGCCGAACTCAGTTTGGACGGAGGATTTTCTCAAAAATTCTCGGACCGCTTTAGCGGAGGCTTCTCCGCCCGATTCATCCACAGCAACTTGACGGGAGGTACGGCCGTGCAAGGTGCGGAGAGCCGACCTGGCATTTCCGTCGCAGCGGACCTAAGCATGTACTACGTGAACGACCAGGCGGATTGGGGAAACAAAGATGGAACGTTCAGCTGGGGCCTCAACATGAGCAACCTCGGTGCGAAGATGTCCTACACTGAGACGGCGGCACGGGATTTCATCCCGAGCAACCTTCGAATCGGGGCAGCCTACGAAACGGAGATTGACGACTACAACAGCATTACGATTGCTTTGGACGGCAACAAGCTTTTGGTGCCCACCCAGCCCATTTACGCTTTGGACGACCCGTCGCAGATTGTCAGCGGGTTGGACCCCAACGTCGGGGTGGCCTCAGGCATCGTTCAGAGCTTTTACGACGCACCGGGTGTCGTGACCTTTGACAACGACGGCAACCCTTCGGTCCTCGAAGGAAGTCGTTTGAAGGAAGAACTCCGTGAAGTCAACCTCGGTGCTGGCTTGGAGTACAACTTCGCCGATGTGTTCGCGTTCCGAACGGGGTATTTCTTTGAGCACTTCAGCAAAGGAAACCGCCAGTTCATCACGTTGGGCGCCGGTGTGAAGTACACGGTATTCACGGTGGACCTCAGCTACTTGATCAGCACCACCCAACAGAATCCTTTGGCGAACACGTTGCGGTTCTCCCTGCGCCTGCAGTTCTCTGACCTCGCGGATTACATCCAAGGCGAGGAATGAGCATGCGCATTGGCTACGGTTACGACGTTCACCAACTCGCAGAAGGTGAGGACTTGGTGATTGGCGGATTGACCGTTCCTCACGAAAAAGGATCCGTAGGCCACAGCGACGCGGACGTGTTGCTTCACGTCATTTGCGACGCCTTGCTCGGTGCCCTAGCACTTGGGGACATCGGCACCCACTTTCCCGACACCGATCCCACTTACAAGGGCATTGACAGCAAAATCCTGTTGCGTGACACCTGGAAATTGGTTCAGGCTGAAGGCTACGCCTTGGCCAACCTTGATTCCACAGTGTGTTTGCAGCGCCCCAAACTGAAGCCTCACATTCCTGCCATGCGGGAGTGCATCGCGGGCATCCTAGGTGTGGACATCAGTCGCATTGGCATCAAGGCGACCACCACCGAAAAGCTCGGATTTGTAGGACTGGAGCAAGGAATCAGCGCCCACGCCGTAGTGCTTCTCGAGGCTCAGGCCTGACCTTCTTCGAAATGGCCCGGCTCGTTGTCGGCGGAGAAGTGAATCTTGATGTTCGCGGTGTCGCGAAGCAAGTCCACCTTGCCAATCTCAAGTTGCACGATGGTCACGCCTGTACGGCGCTCCAAGTCGGCCACGAGTTCGCCGCGCTTGCCTTCGTGGAGCAAATCGATGCGGTCGTACACCACCATTTTGGTGGCGAGGTGTTCCACAAACCACAGGCGTTCCAAGACGAAAGAGAGCACCCAAATGAGCACGTTTGCCACGACAATCTCCATCCACGAAGCCGCGAGGGGTGCCAAGGCATTGATGACTGCCAGCGCAATCACGATGAACAAGTAGGTCATCTCCCGAATGGGGATGGCGTTGGTTCGGTAGCGAATGATTCCGAAAATGGCAAACAGCCCTAGGGCAAAGGCCAAATCAATCTCCACTCCGGCAAGCAAGCGGCAGAGCAGGAACACCGCGGTCGACACCAACATGAAGGTGAACACGAAGTCGCGGCGTTTCGCGGCCATGTGGTAGATGAACCTCACCACGACCAACGACGAAACCAAGTTCAAAGCGAACAAGGCCAGGAGCGAATCCCAGCCGCTGACCAAGGAATTCAAGGCTTGGAGGGGGAGGGAGGTCAAAAGGGTGGTGCAGATCATCTCAAGAGGGATTCGAGGGCAAAGGTCGGGTTTGCAGCGTAGTGTTCAGCACGGGCCAAATCACGCAAGGCGGAACGGTACGATCGGATGGGACGATTGGGGGCGATGACGGCGTTTCCGAGGACGAATTTGGAAACACGGAGTGCACGTCCGAGAGGCCCACGCCGCCCAGGTTGTCGGCGAAACGATTGGATCAAGGAGCCTTGGTGATTGACGGTGCTCTGCTTCCATTCGACGACCGCCAAGTGAGGAATGGGGCGGGTCCAGGCGTGGCTGTCTGCACTTTGGTCAGGCTTGACATAGGCCAAGTCTTGGTCAAACGTGATGCGTTCGTCCGACTCGAGGTGAACCAAGGTAAAGCGTTCGAAGGAGCTCTGAAGCATGGGTTCGAGTTGGTCTGCGTAGGGGACCAATTCGGCCAAAAAGGCTTGTTCACGATCCGTCAACGGGTCGTTCCATGCGAGTGAATTCGAGCGAACCATGCGTTCTTTCG
This sequence comes from Bacteroidota bacterium, assembly GCA_027621555.1. Lineage (GTDB taxonomy): Bacteria > Bacteroidota > Bacteroidia > Flavobacteriales_D > Sanyastnellaceae > UBA11663. Next base: position 57,998 of record JAQCBJ010000004.1, read on the forward strand.
TGGTCTTGCCGTAGACGTCACGTCGCTTGACTTCCAAAAAGGCCACTCCAGTGTTGTCGTAGTGTCGAATCCGTATTTTGAACCGTGAATTTCTTCCCCGTGTGTGGTCCTCCAGGCATTGAGCGTTCGCTGTATCGAAATACAGGTTGTTGTATCTCGTGGAGGGGTGTCCTTCGATGGTCAGCACACAATGCTCGCTCAGGTCCGTTACCACCGGTGCGAGCCAATCGGTAGGCACCACAAATTTGGAGTCGAATCGGTCCATGAGGGCCACGCTTTCGATGGCATCCAGACCAATGGACTCCTTGCGGTGGAGCAATTCGTTGAGGTTCAGCACGGGATTCAAAATTCAGGCAGGCAGGGGTGCACTACGAAAGCGCGGCGGTGAAGGTACAACGCGCAGTGCAAGGCGTTCGTTGCTTGGGTTTGTGAGTCCTTGTAAATCGTGTATTTAGTACACGGATAAGCCCCATGGAAGGCTCGTGGACTTGGTCCGGCGAACGGGTGAGGCAGAACGCTATATTTGAGCGTTAATCCCATCGAGATGGCAACTTCACAACCCACTGCCGCTGCAGCGCCTAAAAAGCCTGCAAAAGCAAGTCGTCAGCCGGCTGCCAAGAAGTCCGGTTCGGCCCTCAAAAAGGAAACGTACACGCGTTGGTTCCGCGAGATGTACCTCATGCGCAAGTTCGAGGAACGTTGCGGTCAACTCTACATTCAGCAAAAGTTTGGTGGTTTTTGCCACTTGTACATTGGACAAGAAGCGGTGCTTTCTGGCATGCGCGAGGCCATCCGACCCACGGATCGGGTCATCACGGCCTACCGTGACCACGCGCACCCGTTGGTGCTGGGCACTGACCCCAAGTACGTGATGGCGGAGATGTATGGCAAAAAGACCGGCACCAGCAAGGGCAAAGGCGGCTCCATGCACATGTTTGACAAAGAGCGCAACCTCTTTGGCGGGCACGGCATCGTTGGCGGCCAGATTGGCCTCGGCGCGGGCATCGCCTTCGCAGACAAGTACCGCAAGGAAGACCACGTAACGGTCTGCTTCATGGGAGACGGTGCGGCCCGTCAGGGCATGTTGCACGAGACGTTCAACATGGCCATGACGTGGAAGCTCCCCGTGATTTTCATCATCGAGAACAACCAATACGCGATGGGCACGTCGGTGGAGCGCACCTCGAATGTGACTGATCTCGAGACCTTGGGTGCCAGCTACAAGATGCCTTCGGCGACGGTGGACGGCATGAGCCCCGAGGCGGTGCGCGACGCCATTGCGGAGGCCGCTGAACGCGGCCGCAAAGGCGAGGGCCCCACGTTGTTGGACATCCAGACCTACCGCTACAAGGGGCACTCCATGAGTGACCCTCAGAAGTACCGCACCAAGGAAGAGGTTGCGAGTTACGTGGAGCGCGATCCGATCGAGCACGTGCGTGGTGTGATTTTGGACAACAAGTGGATGAAGGAAGACGAGCTGAAGGCCGTCGAAAAAGAGATCAAAGCGCAGGTGGAAGACGCCATCAAATTCGCTGAAGAGAGCCCACTTCCAGATGCTTCCGAATTGTACGAAGACGTCTACATGCAACCCGATTACCCCTTTGTGAACGACTGACATGGCAGAGATCATTCGCATGCCTAAACTGAGCGACACCATGACCGAAGGGGTCGTCGCTGAGTGGCACAAAAAGATTGGCGACGAGGTGGAGAGCGGCGAATTGCTTGCTGAAATCGAAACCGACAAGGCCACGATGGAATTTGAGTCGTTCCAGGACGGCGTGCTCTTGCACATCGGGGTGGACAAAGGGGGCACGGCTCCCGTCGACAGCGTGTTGTGCGTGTTGGGCGAGAAAGGCGAAGACATCGCCGAGCTTTTGGCTTCCGCCGAGGCGGAGGCTCCCGCGAAGGAGGCGGCAGCGGCCCCAGCTCCGGCCCCAGCTCCGGTACCCGCAGCGGCACCCGCCCCTGCCCCCGCAGCACCGTCTCCTGCTCCCCAAGCGTCTCCAGCTCCAGCACCCGCAGTGGCGAATGGACGCGTGAAAGCCTCCCCGCTCGCGAAGAAACTCGCTGAGGACCGCGGATTGAGCTTGGGATTGATTCCCGGTTCAGGCGAAGGCGGACGCATTGTGAAGCGCGACGTGGAAGCGTTTGTCGGAGGCGGTGCGAGTGCCGCAACGGCTGTGGAGCGCTTCACCGAAGTAGGTGTGTCGCAGATGCGCAAGACCATTGCTCGTCGTTTGGCCGAGAGCAAGTTCACGGCGCCTCACTTCTACTTGAGCCTGACCATTGACATGGACGCGGCCATGGTGGCCCGCAAGGCCATCAACGACCGCGGCCCGCATAAAGTCAGCTTCAACGACATGGTCGTCAAGGCTGTAGCGATGGCCCTCAAGAACCATCCAGCCGTCAACAGCAGCTGGTTGGAGGACCGCATTCGCTACAACGAGCACGTCCACATTGGCGTGGCGGTGGCGGTGGAAGATGGCTTGCTCGTGCCCGTGGTGCGCCACGCGAACGTGAAGTCGTTTGGGGAGATTGGCGTGGAAGTGCGCGAGTTTGCCCAAAAAGCCAAGGACAAGAAGCTCCAGCCCAGCGACTGGGAAGGCAACACGTTCACGATTTCCAACCTCGGCATGTTTGGCATCGACGAGTTCACGGCCATCATCAACCCACCCGATGCATGCATCCTTGCGGTGGGTGGCATCCAGGCTGTGCCTGTGGTGCGCGACGGAGCCGTGGTTCCCGGCCACACCATGAAGGTGACCTTGAGCTGCGACCACCGCGTGGTGGACGGTGCCACGGGCGCGGCCTTCTTGAACGAGGTCAAGCAAAACTTGGAGAATCCCGTTTTGATGTTGGTCTGACGGGACGGGGGACGTAGCTTGCCGTAACCATGGCTGAGGTGCTCCCATCGACTCCTGTAGAATTTCTCAAAGGCGTCGGGCCCAAACGGTCCGACGCCCTTGTTTCCGAGCTGGGCATTCGCACCTGCATGGACCTGCTCTTGCACCTGCCGTTTCGGTACGAGGACCGCAGCCAATTTCACCGCATTGCGGACATCCAGAGCGAGCACACGGCGGTGCAAATGCTCGGCGTCATCACCCAAGCCAAGGAGGTTCGAGGCGCCCGAGGGAGCCGCTTGATCGCGGTGTTTGATGACGGCGAGTCCACCCTCGAATTGCAGTGGTTCCGAGGGGCGCAATGGATCCTGCGCAACCTGCCTGTTCAAAAGGAGGTGGTGATTTACGGCAAGCCGAACCTTTACAAGGGCAAGTGGAACATCGCCCATCCGGAAGTGGAGTTGCTCGCGCACTACGAGACGCGCAAAGGAGACGGCTTGCACCCGGTGTATTCCAGCACGGAGAAGTTGGGAAGGCATGGTTTGCACAGCCAGGGCCTCGCGAAGCTCATCCGCAACGTGGCGGCTGAGATCGCACCTGCATTGACGGAGACCTTGCCCGAACGGGTGCTGCGTGAAATGAAGTTGGTGGGGCGAGCGGACGCACTGCGAAAAGTGCATCAACCGGCGACCCCTGCCGAAGCAGAACAGGCCCAAACCCGGCTGCGGTTCGAGGAGCTGTTCTTGCTCCAGTTGACTCTGTTGCAACACAAAAAAACCGTCACGCAAGACTTGCCGGGTGTTCGGTTTGAGGAAGTGGGCGAGGCGTTCAACGCCTTCTACCACGAGCGGTTGCCATTTGAATTGACGGATGCCCAAAAGCGCGTGCTCCGCGAAATCCGAAGCGACCTCAACACGGGATGGCACATGAACCGCCTGCTTCAAGGGGACGTGGGTAGCGGCAAGACAGTGGTGGCGTTGCTCACGGCCTTGCTCGCCAAGGACAACGGCTACCAAGCGGCCATCATGGCCCCAACGGAAATCCTCGCCCAGCAGCACCTCGAAGGTTTGCGAGAGATGCTGGGGCCCATGGACGTTAGGGTGGAACTTTTGACGGGCTCGGTCAAGGGCGCCACGCGCAAGACCATCCTTGAGGACCTCAAGGCAGGGGATATCGACATCTTGGTGGGCACGCATGCCTTGATTGAGCCGACGGTGGTGTTTGACCGGTTGGGACTCGCGGTCATTGACGAGCAGCACCGGTTTGGGGTGGCCCAGCGCGCGAAGCTTTGGAAGAAAGCGAAGGTGGCTCCCCACATCTTGGTGATGACGGCCACGCCGATCCCGCGCACGTTGGCGATGACCGCCTACGGCGACCTTGATGCGAGCATTTTGGACGAATTGCCGCCCGGGCGCAAGCCCATCCAAACGGTGCATCGCACCGATGCGGCCCGACTCGGGGTGTTCCAGTTCTTGGAAGACCAAATCGCCGAGGGTCGCCAGATTTACCTCGTGTACCCGCTCATTGAGGAAAGCGCGACGCTCGATCACAAAGATTTGATGGACGGCTACGAAAGCATCGTTCGTCGCTTCCCGCCACCGCAGTACCAAGTGGCCATCGTGCATGGTCGGATGAAGCCCGAGGACAAGACGTGGGAAATGGACCGGTTTGCCAAGGGGCAAGCCCAAATCCTCGTCGCCACCACCGTCATCGAGGTCGGCGTGAATGTGCCGAACGCGAGCGTGATGGTGATCGAGAGTGCGGAACGGTTTGGGTTGTCGCAGCTTCACCAGTTGCGCGGCCGCGTGGGGCGCGGAGCGAGCCAGAGCTACTGCATTTTGATGTCCTCCTCCGACCTTGGAAACGATGCGCGCCGGCGCCTCGAGACCATGTGCCGCACCAACGATGGGTTTGAAATCGCGGAGGTGGACATGGAGTTGCGGGGTCCCGGTGACGTGATGGGCACGCAGCAAAGTGGCGTCCCCGACCTGAAAGTCGCGGACCTCGTCCGGGACAGGCCCTTGCTCACCAGTGCGCGCTACCTCGCGCAATCCGTGCTCGAAGACGACCCCGACCTGGGCCGTCCCGAACACGACGCGTTGCGGGAAGCGTTGGAAACTGCGTTGAAAGCCCGCAGCAATTGGGTGCGGATTTCGTGAATTCACCCCCGAACTTGGGCCCATGCGAACGTGGGTGCTTCCCCTGATTTCCTTGCTGGCTGCCTTTGCGGTCGGTTACTTGCACTTGACGGTGCCGGTTGCGAGTGAGCGCACGGAGAACCCGATGCATTGGGCGACGGATGCCTGGACCACGTGGGAGCAGCTCCGGCCGTCCGACGCGGCGGAGGAGTGGGGCGACGGAGATCTGCCTGCGGGAGAATGGATTCGGAGGTTTTCAAACGAACAAGGGCTTGAAGTTTGGCATGCGGAGCAGGAGTGGTCCTCCTTGCCTGAAGGTTGGCAGCAGAAGGCCTGGCGCGGCGGGTGGCTCACGGGTACGGAAGCGTCGTTGTTGGCTTGGTCGGAAGGGCCTGGAGCCATGGCGCAGCATTGGAAAGAGGGTGAGGACGGTGCGCGTTTGGAACGCACGACGTGCGGTTGGGCTTGGCGCGGCGAGGGTTGGGTGGTTTGGCCGGATGCTGCCGCGGCGTGCGGCTTATATGGTTCTGCGGGAGCCACGTCATGGATCCCGACAGGCGCCGGAAGTCCGGCCACGTGGTGGACCGGGCCGTGGAGCCAGGCTCCGGCATCGTGGGTTCGAACGAACGTCGTGCAGGAATGGCGAGCCTCGGGCATCCCCGTGACAGGCTGGGGAACGTGGTGGCAAGGAGGAGCCCGGCTCGAGGTAGACGGAGGTGAGAATTGGCGGGAGGCGGTGCAGGAGGTGGCGTCAAGGCAAGGGTGGTCGGTGTTTTGGGCGGACGACGATGTGGTGGTCAACGGCGGGGAAGCGTGGGGATGGGAGGCCTCCACGGAGGCCTACGAGGCCCAAAACAACGAGGGCCGTTGGACAGGATCGAGCTTGGCCGAGCCGTTGGCGGTGGTGTGGACCCTCAAACGCAACGAAGCTCGAGAGGGTGGGGCGCAGAGGCCAGCGGTTGCAGGATGGGATGCTTTGGTCCCAAGCGATCGCGAATTGGGGACGGTCCGAAATCACCGGACCCAATCGCGCATGACGGTGATGCAATTGGAGGACGGCGTGGTGGCGGAGCAGGCGGGCGGCTCGGTGGTTTGGGGATTCAAATCGGTGGAGCAAGCGTTGCCTGGTGGCGCCGAAGAAGTGGATGTGTACGCCAACGGCAAATACCAAACCATGCTTTGTTTTCCCTCGGGGCTCCACCTCATTGATGTCAAGGGGAGGGAGGTGAGCGGCTTTCCGGTCAAGGCCTCAGAGGGGCGCTGGTCGGCATGGGCGCTCGTAGATTATGAAGGGACGAGAAAGTACAGGTACCTCGTAGCGTCCGATGCGACAGGCTTGGTCGAGAATTTCAGGCGTGAAGGAGAAAGGACTCCGGGCTGGCGTCACCGTCCCGCTGAGGGCATCGAGGTGGGTTCACCGGTGAGGCACATCGAGCACTTGAGGCTGGGATCGCGCGATTACATCTATGTCGGACGAGAAAACGGCCAAGTGGAGTTGCTCAAGCGCGACGGAAAAACGCGAGCCAGGACGCCCGTCCAGGTGCACGCCTCTATACCGCCGGTCTTCCGAAAAGGGGCCGATCTGGACGGTACATCGGTGTTGTTTGTGGACGTCTCAGGCTGGGTGCGCGAATTCACCTTGGGCCAAGGCGAAGAGGTGGGCCTGTCAGGAGCAACCCGGGCGGACCGGATCGAGAGTGTTGACATGGACGGGGATGGACGTGACGAAATGGTCACGTGGTGGCGTGGGGAACGCTCCGTGTGGAACGCCCGAAACGAAAAAGTCGAATAAGGCAGAAGCGCCCTGTCCAGCTCAGTCAGTGAGGACCGCCCTGCTGATGACGATCTTCTGCACCTCCGAAGTGCCTTCGTAAATCTGCGTGATTTTCGCGTCGCGCATCAGGCGCTCGACGTGGTACTCCTTCACGTAGCCGTAGCCTCCGTGGATTTGGACGGCTTCGACAGTCTGCTTCATGGCAACCTCCGAGGCGTAGAGCTTGGCCATGGAAGAAGCGAGGTCGTAGTTCTCGCCGGCATCCTTGATGGCGGCTGCCTTGAGGCAGAGAAGGCGCGCGGCTTCGATTTGGGTGGCCATGTCGGCCAGCTTAAACGCGATGGCTTGGTGCTTGTGAATCTCCTTGCCAAACGCCTTGCGCTCCTTCGAATACGCGAGCGCCAATTCCATGGCGCCGGATGCGATGCCAAGGGCTTGGGCCGCGATGCCGATGCGGCCACCGCTGAGGGTCTTCATGGCAAACTTGAAGCCAAATCCGTCCTCGCCAATCCGGTTTGCCTTGGGCACCTTCACGTCTTGGAACATCAAGGTGTGGGTGTCGGAACCGCGGATGCCGAGCTTGTCTTCCTTGGCGCCGATTTGGAAGCCGGGCATGTCGCGTTCCACGATCAGGGCGTTGATGCCGCGGTGGCCCTTGTCGGCGTCGGTTTGTGCGATGACGAGGTAGGTCGAGGCGCTGTTGCCGTTCGTGATCCAGTTCTTCGTGCCGTTCAGGAGGTAGTGGTCCCCCATGTCGATGGCCGTGGTTCGCTGCGACGTGGCGTCGGAACCGGCTTCCGGCTCGGAGAGGCAGAAGGCGCCGATTTTTTGGCCTGACGCGAGCGGAACGAGAAACTTCTGCTTCTGCTCCTCCGAGCCGTACTCCTGAAGGCCATAGCACACGAGCGAATTGTTGACGCTCATGCAAACGCTTGCCGAGGCATCCACCTTGCTGATCTCCTCCATGGCAAGCACGTAGCTCACGGTGTCCATGCCCGACCCTCCGTACTGCGGATCCACCATCATCCCCATGAAACCGAGCTCGCCGAGTTGACGGATTTCGTCGGCGGGGAAACGTTGGTCGCGGTCGCGTTCGATGACGCCGGGCTTGAGTACGTTTTGAGCGAAGTCCCGAGCGGCGTCGCGCACTGCGAGTTGTTCTTCCGTGAGGTTGAGGTTCATTGCCTGCTTCCTTTTGAGGAGGTGAATAAGTCCAAATGCCAGAGCGACCAACCCGCAGGGCTGCGGTGTAATTTCCGCTCCAATGCGCGGCGAAGATACAAGGAGGTGCCCTCCCGATGGGTGGCATGTGCTCGGACTGATGAGCGGAACGTCCGTGGATGGACTCGACGTGGCCTCGGTGCGAATTTTTGGCGGCACGGACGAAACGCCGTGGCGTTGCGACCTCCAAGCTTTTGCCACGCTTCCGTATCCCCCGGCCTTGCGCCATGCGCTTTGGCACGCCATGGGCCTCGGGGCAGAAGATCTCGCACGCCTCGATAAGCAATGGGCGGCGTGGGCTGCCGAAGCCGTCCACCATTGGATGGCCAGCCACAGCGTGCCGGTGCCAGACCTCGTCAGCTCTCACGGCCACACCGTGTTCCATCGGCCGGACGAAGGCTGGACGGTCCAAATCGGATGCGGTGCTACTCTTCACGCGGCCTTGGGTGTCCCGGTCGTTTCCGACCTCCGACGCCTGGACGTCGCACACGGAGGCCAAGGAGCACCCCTGGTTCCGCTGGCGGATCAAGAACTCTTTGGCGAGTGGGACGTTGCCCTCAACCTTGGTGGCTTCGCCAACCTCAGCCTTGAGCGAACCGATTCGGGGCGGGTCGCCTGGGACTTGGGGCCCGCCAACCTGTTGCTCAACCTGATTGTCAAGACGCGCGGCCTGGACATGGACCGCGACGGCGAACTCGCCCTCGCCGGCTCCGTCCTGCCTCCTCTTCTCGAGGCTTGGAAGGCCCTTCCATATCACGAGGAGCCTGCGCCCAAAAGCCTGGGCCGAGAATGGCTCGAGAGCGAGGTTTGGCCCTTGGCGGAACAAGCCCTTGCGAACAACTCGCTGGAGGACGTCTTGGCCACAGCCGTAGCGTACGCAAGTTGGGCCGTGGCCCGCGACGTCCCGCCCGGATCTCGCGTGCTCGTCACGGGAGGTGGCGCGTTCAACCCCGCGCTCATGAATGGCCTGCGCGACGCCGGTGCGGGCAAAAACATCACGTGGCAGGTGCCGGACCCCGAGTTCGTGAGCGGGAAGGAGGCCCTGGTGTTCGCGTGGCTAGGCCTGCTTCGGTGGCTCGACCTCCCCAACGCCTTGCCCAGGGTGACGGGCGCGCGCGTCGCCTCGGCCGGAGGGGCGCTGTGGGGCCCAGGTCCGGGAGTGTGAATGGTGTTGGGACGCGTGTTGAGAGACCGGGCGTGGGGAAGGTTTGGACTACCTTCGCGGCGCTAAGCAATGACCAGCATGAAAGACTTGTTGAAGGCCTACGAAAACCGCGCACCTGAGATTGTGTTCGCGTGGCAAGACAGCGAAACCGAAGCCCGTGGATGGGTGGTGATCAACTCCCTTCGCGGGGGTGCTGCAGGAGGAGGGACGAGGATGCGTCCGGGGTTGGACCAGCGCGAGGTGGAAAGCCTCGCAAAGACCATGGAGGTGAAGTTTACGGTGTCCGGTCCGCACATCGGTGGGGCCAAGAGCGGCATCGACTTCGACCCCTCTGACCCACGCAAAAAGGGCGTGTTGGAGCGCTGGTATAAGGCTGTCACGCCGCTGCTCAAGCACTACTACGGCACGGGCGGCGACTTGAACGTCGACGAGATTCACGAAGTCATTCCGATGACGGAGGCGAACGGCGTTTGGCACCCACAGGAAGGGGTCTTCAGCGGCCACTTCCAGCCCAACGAAGCCCAAAAAGTCCGCCGCATCGGCAACCTCCGCCAAGGGGTGTCTCAACCCGTGGAGGATCCGGCCATCAGCCCCGACGTTCAGCGCAAGATTCGGGTCGCCGACCTCATCACGGGGTACGGCGTGAGCGAGTCGGTTCGGCATTTCTACGACCTCCACGGTTCTTCGGTGAAGGGCAAGCGCGTGGTTGTTCAGGGGTGGGGGAACGTCGGCGCGGCCGCCGCGTTGTACCTCGCCCAGGCTGGGGCCTCGATCGTCGGGATCATCGACCGTGTCGGTGGCTTGATCCGTCCAGAAGGATTGAACTACGACGAGGTCAAGGAGTTGTTCTTGGCCAAAGAAGGCAACGCGTTGAAAGCGGCCGACTTGCAGTCGTTTGACGAGGTCAACGCGGCGATTTGGGACCTGCCTGCAGAGGTCTTCCTCCCTTGCGCGGCGAGCCGCCTCGTGACCCAAGACCAGGTGGAACGCATGGTCGCGGCCGGCGTCGAGGTCATCTCGGCTGGGGCCAACGTGCCGTTTGCGGACGCGGAGATCTTCTACGGCCCCATCGCCGAATACGCGGACCAGCACCTCGCCGTCATCCCGGACTTCATCGCGAACTGCGGGATGGCACGCGTCTTCGCGTACCTGATGAGCGACGAGGACGTGGACATGTCCGACGCGGCCATTTTCCACGACACGTCCAACATCATTCGGGAAGCGCTCGCCGCGGTGCACGCCACGCATCCGCACCGCACCCACGTCACGGCCAAGGCCTTCGAACGCGCCTTGAATTTCTTGATGTGAGGAACTTGACATCGCCTTGACGTGGCGGTGCCGATTCTTTCTCATCTTCGCCTCAGAACCCTCTTCTCATGGACTTTTTGATCCTCGGCGTCTTCGTTCTCGGTTACGCCTTCATCGCCCTCGAACACAACATCAACATTGACAAAGCGGCTTCGGCGTTGGTGACGGGAACGGTGTGTTGGGCTCTTTTTGTGCTCGGATTCCATGAGGTGCCGGCCCACTTGGCGGAGGAATTCCACCTGTTTGCGGCCGATCACATGGGCAGCGGTCACGGCGGTTTGGCCCAATTCTTCGAGCATCGGTTGTTGCACCACATGGAGGAAATCAGCAGCATCCTCTTCTTCCTGATGGGGGCCATGACCATTGTGGAGCTCATCGATGCGCACGAGGGTTTCCGTGTGATCACGGACAAAATCCAAACCCGCAGCAAGGTCAAAATGCTCTGGATTGTCTGCGTCCTGACGTTCTTTTTCTCCGCGTTGCTCGACAACCTGACCACCTCGATTGTCATGGTGTCGCTCCTGCGCAAATTGATCGACGACCGCCAAACGCGTTGGCTCTTTGCCGGGATGGTCGTCATCGCAGCCAACGCGGGTGGGGCGTGGTCGCCCATCGGTGACGTTACGACCACCATGCTTTGGATTGGGGGCCAACTCGGCACCAGCACCATCATCACCCACCTGATTCTGCCGAGCATCGTGTGTTTGCTCGTCCCACTGGGCATCCTCAGTTTCCGCCTGAAAGGGGAGGTTGAACGCCCAGCCAAAGACGAGGACGAGCATTGGGACCCCACCACGCCATTCGAACGCAACCTCGTGTTCGCGGCAGGAGTTGGTGGGTTGTTGTTCGTGCCGGTCTTTAAGACCGTCACCCACCTGCCTCCGTTCATGGGCATGATGCTTAGCCTCGGCCTGCTGTGGATGCTTACCGAACGCCTTCACCACACCAAGAACATCGAAGAGAAAGAGCACCTCACCGTCATCGGTGTGCTTCGCAAGATCGATTCCGCCTCGGTGCTCTTCTTCTTGGGCATCCTCCTCGCCGTGGGCGCGTTGCAGGAAGCCGGTCACCTCATCTTGGCGGCCGATTGGCTGCGGGTGAGTCTGAACGACGTGTTCCTCATTGATTTGGCCATCGGACTGCTCAGCGCCATCGTGGACAACGTGCCGCTGGTGGCGGCCAGCATGGGCATGTACGACATCGTTCCAGCCGCGGCGGCGACCGACGCGTGGTCGGCCATGTTCGTACAGGATGGGATTTTTTGGCAGTTCCTGGCTTACTGCGCTGGAACGGGCGGTTCGGCCCTCATCATCGGTTCTGCGGCAGGCGTCGCGGTGATGGGCCTTGAGCGCATTGACTTTGTGTGGTACCTCAAGAAAATCAGCCTGTTGGCGGTGCTGGGGTACTTCGCGGGAGCGGGGGTGTACCTGCTCATGTACGCCTGATTCCAAGTTGGTTTTTCCGGGGGCGTTGTGAACCTGTCGCGTTGAATAACTGCGCGGCCGGATGCGCGGGTGGCCCAATATTCGAGGGAACTTGTACGTTCAAACCTGGAATTCTACCTCCATGCAATCGACCCTTGCTTTTCTCCTTCTTCAAGCCACCAGCGACGCGGCAGATGTCACTCCGGAAATCACGGAGGTGGACGTGAACGTTCTTCAGCTCTTGATGGAGGGCGGATGGTACATCATGCTTCCCTTGGCGCTGATGAGTTTGATTGGGATGTACGTGTTCTTCGAGCGCTTTTTGGCCATCCAAAAAGCCGACAAGGTCAGCCCGGACTTCATGAATCGCCTGAAGGATTACATCTCGCAAGGCAACTTGAGCAGCGCGCGAAACTTGTGCACCGACAGCAACACGCCGCTCGGGCGCATGCTCGACAAAGGCATCAGCCGCATTGGCAAGCCGCTCAAGGACATCAGCGTGGCGATTGAAAACGTCGGCAAGCTGGAGATCTACCGCCTTGAGAAGAACCTCAGCACCCTTGCTACGGTGGCGGGTGCGGCGCCGATGGTTGGGTTCTTGGGAACGGTCATCGGGATGGTGAACGTGTTTCTCGACATGGAGGCGGCCGGGACGGTTCAAGTCAGCGACATTTCGTCCGGCACCAAGCAAGCGATGGTGACCACGATTGTGGGGTTGATTGTGGGGATTTTGGCCTACATGGCTTACAACCACTTGGTGAGCAAGGTGAGCAAGGTGGTGCACCGCATGGAGGCCAACAGCCTCGAATTCATTGACATCCTCGAAGAACCTGCGCGCGGATGAACCTCGGCCAACGCAACAAAGTCAGCGTGACGGGCAACATGTCGTCCATGACGGACCTCGTGTTCCTGCTGCTCATCTTCTTCGTCATTCTGTCGACGCTCGTGAGCAACGGGGTGAACGTGGACCTGCCCACCTCCAAAGGCACCACGTCCGTGACCTCCCGCCTGACGGTGAGCATTCAAGAGGATGGGTCGTACCACCTGAACGGCGAAGTCCGGCCCATTTCTCGGGAGGATTTGGAGCCCAAACTGACCTTGGAAATGGAGAAGCAGGCGGAAAAGGTGCTCTACCTCCAAATCGACAAAAACGTGCCGACGGGCCAAACCGTCGACCTCATCGGCATGGCCAAGTCCCACCAATGGAAGGTCATGTTGGGTTCCAATCCGTCCAGTTCCAAATGACCCATGCCTGAGCGTTCCGCCCAAGAATCGGCGCGCCTTTCGCAAGAAAAGCGCAACCAACGCCAAGCGGCCGCGTTGAGCGCGCTGCTGTTTGTTGGCGTGCTTGTGGTTTGCTTTTTCCTCACGGCCTTCACCCTCCAAGACCCGCCGCCGGGAGAGCAATTTGTGGCGGTGGGCTTTGCCGATTTGGGGACGACCGACGAGGCGGGAGGGGACACCGATTCGGACACGCCAAGCGAGGTGGTTCAGGAGGCCGTGGAAGAAAACGTGGCCGCCGCAGAACCGGAACCCGTTGTGGAGGAGGCCTCGGAGGAGGTTGTGACCCAGGATGAAAGCGACCTGTCGGTGTCCACCGACAAAACGTCCGAGCCCGACAAGGAGCCCGATCCGGAGCCCGATCCGGTGGTCCGATCGGCGCACCTTTTCCAACAGCAAGGCAACCCAAGCGCCGGCGGCGGCGGTTCACAAGGAAGCCAGCAAGGAACGGGGAACGAGGGGGAGGAGACCGGCCAAATCGACGGCCGTGGCGTCGTCTCTGGCGATTGGGGAGACGCCGTGTTGAACGGCGGCACGATGCTCGGAAAGCCCAAACTCTCGGAAGACCCGCGGGTTGAAGGGGTGGTCCGTGTCAACATCGTGGTGGACGGATCGGGCAAAGTGATCCAGGCGCGTTGGGACGGGGGAACGCATTCGACGGTGACC
>JAQCBJ010000124.1 GCA_027621555.1 Bacteroidota bacterium
AAACTCGTTCGCCGTGGGAATCTCCAGCGATTAGTGTTTCGGCGCATGGGACTTGCCGGAGATGTCGTTTGGTTAAGAAAGGAACCAAAAGTTGGAAATTCGCGAGTTGAAAGAGGGCAAGGCACAGGAAAGAAATCACAACGGCGGATACAAATTTTTTCATCGTCTAAAACTGAAAATAGATGAAATTTTGCTCGCGGGTGATTGCAGGAGAGCTCATGAGAAACATGATCCACAATGCTGTGACCACACCAAAAGCAAAAATGTGACTTTGAGGCAATTTTGATATCGCTCGCTTTTCTATGCTTTCGAAGACAGTCAACATGAGCAGGCTTGCGAAAAGGATCAGAATCTCGTGTCTGACGAGCCTTGGGGGCAGGTATGTATTGGTCGATAGCCAATCAGTCGGCAATTGCGACCACCCTCCAATGTAATCCACCGCATGCCCCACACTGTCCGCCCGAAAAAACACCCACGCCACCGTCACCGCCGCAAATGTCCCAGCCATCCCGGCAAACTCCCGTAGGCTCGGCAGACCCGAGATGTCCCCCGTATTCCGCCGGTTGCGCCCCGTCAACAACAGCGGCAGGAACAGCAAGGCGTGGATGAGGCCCCAGACGATGAAGGTCCAGTTCGCGCCGTGCCAGAAGCCGGAGACGAGGAAGATCACGAAGGTGTTGCGGACGGCCTTCCACTTGCCGACTCGGGAGCCGCCGAGGGGGATGTAGAGGTAGTCGCGGAACCAGGTGGAGAGGGAGATGTGCCAGCGCCGCCAAAACTCCGCGATGTCCCGAGAGAAGTAAGGCGTCCTGAAGTTCGTCATGAGGCGGATGCCGAAGAGGCGGGCGGTGCCGATGGCGATGTCGGAGTAGCCGGAGAAGTCCCCGTAGATTTGGAAGGAGAAAAAAATCGCCCCCAAAATCAACGTCGGCCCAGAATACTGCGCATAATTCGCGAAGATGTCGTTGACGTAAATCGCGCAGGTGTCGGCCACGACGACTTTCTTGAACATGCCCCACAAAATCAGCCGCAGGCCGCTGACGCCCTCGTCGTAATCGAACTTGCGGCGCTGCTGAATCTGGGGCAGGAGAGCCGACGCGCGTTCGATGGGCCCTGCGACGAGCTGGGGGAAGAAGCTCACAAACGCGGCGAACTCGATGAGGTCCTTCGTCGGCTTGAGCTGCCGGCGGTAGATGTCGATGGAGTAGGAGAGGGTTTGGAAGGTGTAGAAGCTGATGCCCACGGGGAGGATGACCTTGAGGCTCCAGGGGTTCATGGTGACGCCGACGCTGGCCCAGGCTTCGATCCAATTCTCAATGAAAAAGCCGGCGTATTTGAAATACCCAAGCAGGCCAAGGTTGACGGCGAGCGACACCCAAAGCCAATGCCGTGCGCTGCGGCTTCTCGCTTCTGCCGGGGCGTCATCGGGGAGGTCGCGGGCGTTTGCCTTTGCGATTTGCAGCCCCACGGCGTAGTCGACGACGGTCGAGAAGGCAATGAGCGACAAGAACCGCCAATCCCACCAACCGTAAAAGACGTAGCTGGCGATGAGGAGCAGGAGGTTTTGGGCGCGCAGCACGCCAGGCCCCCGATCGATCCACTTGTTCAGGATCCAATACGCCGCGAAGACGATGGGCAGGAAGAGGAGGAATTCGAGGGAGTTGAAGAGCATCGCGCCGCGGGCTGTCGATTGTGTTTTTTTCTGCGAAGCCCGAAAATAAACAAAAAACAACCCGCACCGCCATGCGAAATGTCCGGCTTTATCTTTGAACCGTGGACCACGTGAATTCAAAACAACCTCACGCCAGCGCCGAAGGGGGCCCCGTTCAAGCGAGCGTCGCGGGGCGGCGGGATGCGCTGCTCGCGCGGGTGGCCATCCGGCCGTCGGAGGACGAGTGGGCGGCGTGGCTCCGGCAGTGCCCGGACCTCGAGGGGTTGAGCCCGACCGAGCTCCGGTTGCTGCCCCTCGTGTGGACGCAGCTCGAGGCGGCGGGCGTGGCGGTGGCGCCGGATTTGGCAGGTCGGCTCAAGGGCCTGCACCGCAAGATGTGGATGTGTGGGTGCGGCCGGGGCAGTTTGATTGGGCCTTGGGTTTGATGAAATCCTGGCCTGCCATGACTGTCAAGGCGATCGATCTGCACTCGACCACCTTCACCTTTGACGGCGTGCATTCCCTCGATTTGCATCGGATGCCGCACCACCTCGGCGGGCGTGTGGACATGGACCGGCGCTTCGATGCGGCCTTTGCCCGGCCCGGCGATCGCACCCAAGCCATGGCGTTGCTCCTTGCGAATGCGTTCGTGAACGACGCCCCGGACCAATTCGTGGGGCTGTACACCCTCGTCGATTGGCACCGTTCGGGGGTGGCGTGGTCGGCGGTGGAGCCGATGATCGCAGCGGAGGGGCTGCGGCCTGTGGTGGCGGCGCATTTGGCCCAATTCCCATCCAGTGTCAACGACGTCATTGATTGAAACGTTGATGTCCACTCCGGTCAAAGTTACAACAGCCGTGTGATGAGGGCTTCGACTGTGATGCCGTCGGCCTCCGCTTTGTAGTTCCGAACGATGCGATGGCGCAAGATTGGCGTGGCGACGGCCTGGACGTCTTCGATGTCCGGGCTGTATTTGCCGTTGAGGGCCGCGTTGACCTTCGCGGCGACGATGAGGTACTGCGAGGCGCGGGGCCCTGCGCCCCAGCTCAGGTACTGGTTCACTTCGGCCGTCGCGCGGTCCCGGCCCGGGCGGGTGGAAGCGGCGAGGTTGACGGCGTAGTTGACGACGTTGTCG
>JAQCBJ010000125.1 GCA_027621555.1 Bacteroidota bacterium
ATTGGCCCGACCTCAGCGCGACGGCGCACGAAAAAGCCCCCCGTTCCTTTCTCAGGAGCAGGGGGCTTTCGTTTGGCCTCAAGGACCAAATTCCAGACTGTGTCAGGCGCTTAGCACGCCGTGCCGAACGCGGACAGAACCGCCAACACGTCGGTCACGTTCGTGGCGCCGTCGCCGTTGATGTCCATCACGCATCCCTCCACGCAACCAAACTCGCTCAACACGTCCAAGACGTCAGACACCGTCACCACACCGTCGCCGTCCATGTCGCCGGGGCAGGTTTGGGTGGTTTGCTCTTGGCAAGGGTTGTCGAGGTTGATGAGCGTCTTTTGGAGGTAGTCGTTCATGACCTCTTGGGCACCGGCGATGCAGACCATGCCGTTCGCGTTGCCGATCCAGTGCACGCGCAACAAAGGCACGTACTCGGTGTGCTTGGGAACGGTCATGCCGTCGTACGCCAGCGTCAACACCTGGTCGCCTCCTGGCGCGTGGGACGGCGTGCCGGTGTAGCCTTCCGCAGGGTCGAGGAGGCTTTCCGTTTGGCTGATTTGGACGCCGTCGAACTGCAACTGGTAGCCGTAGATGCGCGCATCCGGGTTCTTCACGTGCACGTCAAACGTCTGGTTGTCCCAATCGACACTCGCAATCGTGAAGTGCGTGGTGTCAAACGGGTTGGTGATGTCGTTCACTGGGAATTCGCAGTGGCTGTGCACGCCCGAGCTGTCCGGGTGGGTGTGCGCCTCATTCCAAAACTGGCAATCCGCCATGAATGTCGCGTCCGCGAGCGAGATGCTGCCGTCGGCGTTGATGTCGTTGCAGGGAGCTGGCGTCAGGTCGCCACCGAGCACGCCTTCGACGTACGCCTGGGCGTCGTTGAGGTCTTGGAGCAGGTCGTCGTTGAGGTCACCCACCATGGCCACCCCGCCGCATTCGCCGTTGCAGTCGATGAGGGCGGTGCCAAACGGCGTGCCGCTGCAGTCCGTGAACGTCGGGCAGTCCGTGATGATGTTCACCGCGAAGCCGCTGCTGCGGTCGATCTCGATGCACACCACCGCCCAGTTGTTTTCCGTGTTGGTCTCGTAGCGGCCCAACGCGTCCGGATCGTAGTCCCAGTTGACGCGCACCACCAAACGGTACTGGCCGTCTTCCACGTCGGTCACGTCAATCCACTGGCAGCTCAATCCGCTGGAGTAGATGTCGCCGCAACCGGCCGAGATGCCCATGTTGGAGCACCCGTAGGTGAACGTGCCGCCGTCGCCGCACTCGAGGTCCATCACGCAGAAGCCGTTCTTGAACCCGATGGGGATCAAGCCGCCGTCCATGGTGTAGAGGTCGTACTTCGCATAGCCCTTGTAGTGCCAGTGGTTGTGGCAAGCGCCCCACTCGAACTGCTGGGTTTGGTCGGTTTGACTCGTCGTGCCGATGTAGTAGTCGAGCTCACCGATGTTCTTGATGTGCGTGGTGAAGCGGATCAACTGACGTGACCCAAACCCGTTCAAGCATCCTTCCTCGATGTAGCAGTCGGTTTGGTTGACGTTCATCGTCGCCGTTTGCAAGCTGCTGGTGATGGCGCTCTCCAACACCACCAAGTCGGGACCCGTGCACAGAGGGTCGCCCTCGTACACACACGACCCGTTGTCCACTTCTGCAGAAGGGTTGTAGTTGCACGCCGACGCATCGGTGCAACCGGTAGGAGGACCTGCGTAATCAAACGCCCAATCGAATCCACCGCCGCAGCTTCCGTCGTTGGACGCAAAGCGAATCCAGTACTGCGTGTTGCCTTCGAGAAGCATCGTGAGCGTCGCTTCTTCGCCGCATCCGCCTTGGTTGTCGTCATAGTAGATCGACCCCTCGTTGGTGTTGTCGAAGTTGCCCATGTTGCAGTAGTCGTAGACGTACAGCGTCGTGTTGCAGGCGGCGCCGCAGGAGCTGAACGTGTACATGCCGTTTGCGGGAGGCGTGAACGTGTACCAAAAGTTGTCCGCGGCTTGCGTCACGGTGCCGTAATCGGCCTCGGTCAACGCCAAGGCGTCGTTGCACGTGGCGCCGGGAGCGCAATCGAATTGAACGATGTCCTGTTGGCCGTAGTTGCCACCCGTGGCCACCGCCGCGCCGTCCATATACAGGGTGTAAGCGCCTTGACCGTAGCCGCAGCAAATGCCGTCTCCGTAGCTGTCGTTGATCACGAACTGGAGGCAGGGGAATTCCACGGCGCCATCGATGCACACTGTATCCGTGAAGGTCGTGCCTTGAGCGCCGTAGGGGCCTCCCGAAAGGAGCGTGCCGCTGGCGTCCGACAGGGTCCACGTGATTTCCCCGGGGTAGTTGTCCGTGAGGATTTCCACCACCACTTCGGTTTCGCCGGCAGCACATTGTGCTGAAGCTGTGTGTTGCAGGCCCAACATCAGCGCCAAGGCGCCTAAGGCTGCGGAGAGAGTTGAGTTCTTGGTCATGCGTTCAGGTTTGGTTGCAGAACAAAATCAGGTTCAGGTCGAGTTTTCCGTTGAATCAGTTGCACGTGTTGCCAAAAGCGCCCAACACCAGCAGCATGTCCGCCACGGTCGTGGCGCCGTCGCCGTCCACGTCTTCGGGACAGGGCGCGGTGTACATGCACGTCGTGGTGACGTTGGCCCAAGGCACGTAGTTCAAGGCAGTGGGGTCCGTGCACCCCGCGAATTGGCACGTGTTGTCGTCCTCCGTGGCGTTGGCGTCGTAGTTCAACGCGCCAGG
>JAQCBJ010000126.1 GCA_027621555.1 Bacteroidota bacterium
CAAAAACATGGGCTTGCATCACTTGATTCAGGCCAAAATGCGTCGCGAGGACATCCACGACTCCATGATTGGCAACGCGCTTGAGGCCTTGATCGGGGCCATCTACCTCGATCACGGGTTCCAGCGCACCCAACGCGCTGTTCTGCTCATGTTGAAGCACTACGGCCTCGACGAGCAAGTCAACGAGACGCACGACTTCAAGAGCCAGCTTCACCAGTGGGCGACCAAGCGCAAGAAAAGCTTGTCGTTTGACGTGATGCGGGACGACGATTCTGCGGGCGAGGAACGCTATGAAATTGCGGCGAAGGTCAACGGCGAGGTGTACGGCATCGGCGTAGGCCGTTCGAAGAAACTCGCCGAGCAGGAAGCGGCACGTCGCGCGTGGAAGAAGGTCTACGACCGACGCACGGGCGCCGACAGCGGGTCGAAACCCGCCAAAGACGACGAACCGAAGTCCAACCGAAGCGGCGAAGGCCGGCGCTCGCGTGGTTCGGGACCATCCCGCCGCCGCCGTGGAAGCGGGGCTTCCAAAGAGGCCTCGAAAGACAAAGACTCAACCAGGAACAAAGGCGCCAAGCCGTCCTCCGAGGCGTCCAGCGAAGCCAAACCGCCCACTTCGCGCTCACGTCGTTCGGGTCGCGGGCGCGGCGGACGTGGTGGGGGCAGCGGCTCGAAGGCCGCAGAAGGCGGTTCGTCGACCGGCAAGTCAGGATCTGAATCGACGTCTTGACCCATGCAGCACACGCTGGAATGGGAATACACCCCGGACTATGAGCTGCTGGGCCTGAGCTCAACGGCGGGGTGCCATCGGCTGGCGTGGGCCTTGAATCGCGCCTTCGATTGGAAACTGCAATGCGACCAGGACGTTCCCGCCAGCCAATCCAAGGGAGGGGAAACGCTTCATCCTTCTATGCGTTTCGTTGACGAGGAGGCCGGGGTATCCATCACGTTGGTCTTGAATCGCTTGCCAGGGGGCATGTTGGCCAAAGGGGCTTCTGGCTTGGATTACTTGATGATGGTGAATCACCATGAATTGGCCGCACATGAGGTGATGGCGCAACTCCGGGCGCTGCCTGAAGTGTCGTTCGTGACGGTGCTCGACCCTGAATCTTCGGGGGCCATGGAGCCGTTAACCCTCTTCGATTGACGATTTTCCGAGGATTTCCCGTGTTTCGGCCTTGCAGGAACCGCTTCTCCACCCATTTTTGCAGCCGGAAGGAAACGCCCTTCCTCATTTTCACGCGAAACGCATGACGCAGACACAACCTGTCACCAAAAGCACCAAAATCGTGGCCACCCTTGGCCCAGCGTCTTCTTCGGAAGAGGTTCTGACGCAATTGATCTTGGAGGGCTTGAATGTGGCCCGCATCAACTTCTCGCACGGTTCGCACGAGGTTCACGGAGAGACCATCGACACCGTACGTCGCATCGACGGGGAGTTGGGCACGTACACTTCCGTGTTGGCGGATTTGCAGGGCCCTAAACTGCGGGTCGGCGAAATCGCAGGTGGCGAAATGGCTTTGATCGAAGGACAAACGCTGACGGTGCGTGTCGGCACCGGCGAAGGACGGGACGGCGTGGTCTACACCGATTACGAAGCTTTTGCCGCGGATGTCAAGCCTGGCGAGCGCGTGTTGCTCGACGACGGCAAGCTCGCGCTGAGTGTGAAGTCGACCAACGGCAAAGACGAAGTGGTGTGCGACATCATACACGGCGGACCGCTGCGTCCGCGCAAAGGCTTGAACCTGCCTGAAACCAAGGTGTCGTTGCCGTGCATCACGCCCAAGGATGCGGAGGATTTGGCCTTTGCCCTCGAGAAGGAGGTCGATTGGATCGGCTTGTCTTTCGTGCGCCGGGCGTCGGACATCCTGGAGCTTCAAGAGCACATCAAGAAGGCGGGCAAGCATGCTCGCGTGGTGGCCAAAATCGAAAAGCCCGAGGCCATCGAGGACCTCGACGCCATTTTGGAAGCGACGGACGCAGTCATGGTCGCCCGGGGAGATTTGGGGGTGGAGATGCCCATGCAGGAGGTCCCGTTGCTCCAAAAGGAAATCGTGCGCAAGTGCATGGAGCTCGGCAAGCCCGTCATTGTGGCGACCCAGATGCTCGAAAGCATGATCGAGTCGGCCACGCCAACGCGTGCGGAGGTCAACGACGTGGCCAACGCGGTGCTGGACGGTGCCGATGCGGTGATGCTGAGCGGCGAAACCAGCGTGGGCAAGTACCCTGTCAATGCCGTGCGCGCCATGCGCCAGGTCATCGAGAACATCGAGGCCAAGGGCGACGTTGAGTACCCTGAACGCCCACCGCTTTCGCCCGACGACGAGCGCTTCATTTCCGACAGCGTCTGCTACAACGCGTGCCGTTTGGCCCGTCGTGTCAACGCAGCCGCCATCGTGACCATGACCTTCAGCGGGTACACCGCGATTCAGGTCAGCAGCCAGCGTCCCAAGGCGAAGATTTACATGTTCACGGCGAACCGTCGGGTGTTGAGCCAGATGAGCTTGGTTTGGGGGGTGTACGCTTTGCCTTACACCAAGATGGTCTCTACGGACCACACCATCGCGGACATCAAATACATCCTGTACAAGGGCGGTCGAGTGCGCGAAGGCGACTACGTCATTCACCTCGCGTCCATGCCGATTGCGGATGCGGGAATGACCAACATGCTCAAGTTGAGCCGGGTCTGACGCCGATTG
>JAQCBJ010000127.1 GCA_027621555.1 Bacteroidota bacterium
CGTATGCGTCTTGGCAAATGTCGTCCCACGAATTTTCGACGCAGTACGAATCAGAGGCCATGACCGCAGCAGCACAAGCTTGGTTTTCAGCAAGGATGTAGTTGTCGGGCAATGAGCAAGCCCAAACTGCAGGAGCACCGCTACTTTGGGGGGAAACGGGCAAGTACAACTGGTTGGCATCCTCGCCCGGACACACCTCAATGCAATTCAATGGATCGCCGCATGTTGGACATGCTGTACTCACTTCGTAGGAGACAGCTAGGGAATTGGCGTATGCGTTGTGCACGGTGACGGTCCACGGAAAAAATGGATCCAGCAAGTCGCCTATTTCGAATACAAAAGTCCCTGCATCGCCGGTTGGGGCACCAAGCTCGCCAGCATAATAATCGCATTCGCTGGTCAAGTTGCAGTCATTGTATCCCGCAAAGTAGATGCACTGACCATTGCCATCGTTGATCTCAACGAAAATGTCACTGGACCAGGAGTCACCCACGGGGTCACCGCCAAAGGTGTATACAATCTCATCTCCGGGGAGAAGGGTGAAGGTGACAGATTCGCACCCGGTGAGCTCAGTTTGGCCGCAGTTGAAAAGAGCGAAGGAGGTTTGTGTGAAGGCTGCCAACAGCAACAGCGCAAAGAAAGATCGAAGGTTCATCGTGTGAGAGTTTTTGTTTTCGTCTCACAATATGAACCTTCGAACGTATAATTTCGATGTTTAATCCAACAAGTCGTGCTCAAACCTAGCATCGATGGTCGATGACGGCCAATCTGCGAGGCGGGCAGTCAAGCTAATATGTAAAATAAAGAATTCTGAAACGTACAAATGTTGTTCTGAACGGAGCGCGGTCTAAGGGGGGGGAGCATCCGTGAAACGGATACCTACCTTGTCAGAAGACGTACTTGTTCTTGTCGATGAGCGCCTGCGCTACGCGACGACGGGCCTCCTTCGTGTTGAAGGGATCGACCTTCGTGAAGCGCTTCATGCCCATGAGCATCATCTTCAACTCGTCGCCTTCGGCGTAGCCCATGAGCGCCTCCTTGCCCGCGACGTTGATCTTGTCCGCCGCCCAATAGAGGTAGGTCTGCATCATGTCGGTCGGCAAGGCGGCGGCTTCGGCGCCTTGGCTTTGGGCGATTTTTTGCGCACGCAACACGAGGCTCTCGGCCGCGTAGGCCCAAATCGCCATGTCCGCGATGCCCATGAGGATCTCCTGCTCTTTGGCGAGGGACATCATGAGTTTTTGGGCCGCAGAACCCGCCACCATGAGCGTGGCCTTCTTGAAGTTCTTGACGTAGCCCAAATGCTTTTCGTAGAGGTCCGCCGGTGCGTCCCCAAACTCCGGAATGCCCGTCAGCTCATTCGCCACGGCCATTGCAGGCGTCATCAAATCGAGCTCGCCCTTCATGGCCTTTTTCAAGATCATGTCGACGGTGAGCATGCGGTTGATTTCGTTGGTGCCCTCGAAAATGCGGTTGATGCGCGCGTCGCGGTAGGCGTGCTCGGCGCGGGTCTCCGCGCTGTAGCCCATGCCGCCGTGCACCTGCACGGCTTCGTCGACCACGTAGTCCGTGACCTCCGAGCCAAGGATTTTCATCATGGCGCATTCGGGCGCAAAGGCCGCGATGCCCTTGAGCGTCGCCTCGCCCTTGTCCATGCCGCCTGCAACGAGGTCGGCGATGGCGTCGTCGATGTTTTGGGTGGCGCGGTACACGGCCGTCTCGAGCGCGTAGGTCTGAATGGCCATCTCGCCGAGCTTGTGGCGAATCGCCCCGTACTTGCTGATCGGACGGCCAAACTGCTCCCGCGCATTCGTGTATTTCACGCTTTCTGTGATGGCGTCTTTGCAGGACCCGATGACCACGCCGCCGAGCTTGATGCGCCCGATGTTGAGGATGTTCACGGCGATCTTGAAGCCCTTGCCTCGCTCGTACAGGAGGTTTTCGACGGGCACTTCCACGTCGTTGAAGAAGACCTGGCGGGTGCTCGACCCTTTGATGCCCATCTTCTTTTCCTCGGGGTTCATCGTGATGCCGTCGTACCCACGCTCGCAGATGAACGCGCTGAGGTTTTCGTCGTCGTCAATCTTGGCGAAGACGATGAGGATGTCGGCGAATCCGCCGTTGGTGATCCACATCTTTTGGCCGTTCAGCACGTAGTGGGTGCCGGCTTTGTTGAGCTTGGCCGAGGTCTTGCCGCTGTTCGCGTCGGACCCGCTTCCGGGCTCGGTCAGGCAGTAGCAGCCCTTGAGTTCGCCTGTGGCGAGGCCGGGGACGTACTTCTGCTTTTGGGCGTCGTTGCCGTAGTAGAGGATGGGGAGCGTGGCGATGCCTGTGTGCGCCGAGAAGCTGACGGCAAAGCTGTGCGCGCCGCCCATGCTTTCGGTGATGAGCATCGTACTCTTGAAGTCCAAACCAAGGCCCCCGAGTTCCTCTGGCACGGAACTGCCGAGCAGCCCGAGCTCACCCACTTCTTCGAGCAGTTTGGGGGTCAAGCCTTCCTCTTGGGCTTCGATACGTTCGAGGTTGGGGATGATGCGTTGGGCTACAAAGTCGAGTCCGGTTTGCAGCATCATGCGATGCTCTTCGGTCCACTCTTCAGGCGTAAA
>JAQCBJ010000128.1 GCA_027621555.1 Bacteroidota bacterium
GTACAACGACGTGTTCAAGAAGCTCCTCGACCGCGGGGACTTCATCGGCATCGAAGGCGAAACGTTCCGCACTCAAGTGGGCGAGCCTTCGGTCAAGGTGACGTCCCTGACAGTGCTGAGCAAAGCCATTCGCCCACTGCCCGCGGTCAAGGTCGACGAGGACGGCAACGTCCACGATGCGTTCACAGACCCCGAATTGCGGTACCGACAGCGGTACGTCGATTTGGTCGTGAACCCTGACGTCAAGAAAACCTTCGTCGCACGCTCCACCATCATCCGCAAAATCCGCGAGGTATTTGACGCCAAGGGGTGGATGGAAGTGGACACGCCTGTGTTGCAGAGCATTCCTGGCGGTGCCGCGGCTCGTCCGTTCATCACGCACCACAACGCGCTGGACATTCCGCTCTACCTGCGCATCGCAAACGAACTCTACCTGAAGCGACTCATCGTCGGTGGGTTCGACGGCGTGTACGAGTTCAGCCGAAACTTCCGCAACGAAGGGATGGACCGCACCCACAACCCCGAGTTCACGGTGATGGAGTTGTACGTCGCCTACCAGGACTACCACTGGATGATGGAGACAACCGAAAACCTGTTTGGCGAACTCGCCCAAGCCGTGCACGGCACCACGGAGATTCCCCTCGGGGAGCACACCATCAACTTCGCCCCGCCCTACGCTCGCGTGACCATGCGCGACGCCATCCTCGAGCACACAGGCGTGGACATCGACGGCCTCGACGAGGCCGGCCTGCGCCAAGCGTGCAAGGCTCAAGGCATCGAAACGGACGACTCTATGGGACGCGGAAAGCTCATCGACGAGTTGTTTGGCGAAAAGTGCGAACACCACTACATCCAGCCCACGTTCATCATGGACTACCCCACGGACATGTCGCCCCTCACCAAGGTGCACCGCGACAAGCCGGGGTACACGGAGCGCTTTGAGCTCATGATCAACGGCACGGAGGTAGCCAACGCCTATTCCGAGCTCAACGACCCACTCGACCAGCGCGCGCGCTTTGAGGAGCAGGTCAAGCTCGCCGACCGCGGCGACGACGAAGCCATGTTCATCGACCACGACTTCTTGCGTGCGCTGGAATACGGCATGCCTCCCACGAGCGGCATCGGCATCGGCATCGACCGTTTGGTCATGATGATGACCAACCAAACGTCCATCCAAGAAGTCCTTTTCTTCCCCCAAATGCGTCCCGAGTCGTTCGAGACCTCAGCCGGCAACGCGGATTTCAGCTCCCTGGGCGTCCCTGAAGCTTGGGCAGAGCACCTCGTGGCGGCCGGCTTCACCACCCCTGGCGACGTGCTTGGCGCCAAGCCCACGCAAGTGCACCAGCGCTTGAACGGCTTCCGGAAAAAGAACAAATTGGACGTTCCTGCGCTTAGCTTGGAGGAAGTCACCGCGTGGTACAGCGACGCGGAAAGCCCCGCATCATGAGCTCCACCACCGCCGTGCCCACACAACAGGACGTCATTGACATCCTGAAGACCATCTTCGACCCGGAGATTCCCGTCGACATCTACGAATTGGGTCTCATCTACGAAATCACGGTCAAGGAGGACGGCTTTGTGCACATCGACATGACCCTCACCTCTCCCAACTGCCCTGTCGCGGAGAGTCTGCCCAAGGACGTGGAAGACAAGGTCACTTCGCTCGACGGAGCCACGGGCTGCAAGGTGAGCATTGTGTTTGACCCCCCGTGGTCGCAGGACATGATGAGCGAAGAGGCCAAACTCGAACTCGGATTCCTGTGATGCGCCAACCGGAAAACGACGCGCCAACGCGCGGCATCGCCATCCTCGGTTCGACCGGGTCCATCGGCACCCAAGCCCTGGACGTGGTCCGCGACCAGCGCGACGCCCTGCACGTCGAAGTTCTCTCGGCCCACAGCAACGCCGACTTGCTCATCGCCCAAGCCCTCGAATTCAAACCCAACGTGGTCGTGATCGGGGAAGACGCCAAGTGGAAACAAGTCAACGACGCGCTGTTCGACGCAGGCATCAAAGTGTACAGCGGAGCCGAGGCGCTCGAACAAGTGGTCGAGGTGGACGGCATCGACATGGTCCTCACGGCCATGGTCGGGGCTGCCGGACTCAAGCCCACACTGCGCGCCATTGACGCCGGCAAACACATCGCCCTCGCCAACAAAGAAACCCTCGTGGTGGCCGGCGAATTGGTCATGGGGGCCTCGCGTCGCAAAGGCGTCGACATCCACCCTGTGGACTCCGAACACAGCGCGATCTACCAATGCTTGGCCGGGGAGTTCCACAACCCCATCGAAAAGGTCATTCTCACCGCTTCCGGCGGTCCTTTCCGCGGACGCACCCTCGACTCCCTTCAAGGCGTGACGAAGGCCGACGCCCTCAAGCACCCCAACTGGGACATGGGCGCCAAGATCACGATCGACAGCGCCTCCCTCATGAACAAGGGGCTCGAAGTCATCGAGGCCCGCTGGCTCTTCGACGTCACCCCCGACCAAATCGACGTTGTCGTCCACCCCCAAAGCATCGTGCACAGCTGCGTGCAGTTCGACGACGGAAGCATCAAAGCCCAGCTCGGACTTCCCGACATGAAGTTGCCGATCCAA